>JAYUCY010000155.1:0-13386 GCA_043740085.1 Ilumatobacteraceae bacterium | reverse complement strand
CAGATCCGCAGTCGGTCGCCGAGTTGGCAGCACTCCTTCGGGTACCGATTGGTGTTGTGCGAGTGGTAGCAGCGGATCTGGTATCCGAAGGAATGTTGGAGTCTTTCCAGCCGAGCGCGAACGTTGCTGACGACGTGTTCCTGATCGCGAGGTTGATCGCCGGTGTCCGTAGTCTCTGAAACCCCTGCCCGACCGTTTGCAACCGGCCCGATCCCGGTCAAAATTGTGATTGCTGGCGGCTTTGGCGTTGGCAAGACCACTTTTGTTGGCGCGCTGTCCGACATCACCCCTTTGACCACCGAGGCGGCGATGACCACCTTCGGTGAGGGGATCGACGACCGTGGTGATGTGGGTACCAAGACCACTACCACGGTGGCCATGGACTTCGGTCGCGTGGCTGTCGACGATGCCATCGTCCTCTACCTCTTCGGTACGCCCGGCCAGGACAGGTTTGGCTTCATGTGGAACGACCTGATTCAGGGTGCGCTTGGCGCAGTCGTGCTAGTCGATAGCCGTCGCATCGAGGATTCGTTCCCCGCGCTCGACTACTTCGAGAGCCGCAGCATGCCCTTTGTGGTGGCCGTCAACCGCTTCGGTGGGCAGATGTTCCACACCGTCGACGAGGTACGCGAGGCGCTCTCGATCTCCTCGCAGGTTCCGGTGGTCACCACCGATGCCCGCGGTCGCGTGGCCGTCAAGGAAACGGTGCTCAGCCTGCTCGACGTTGTCCTGCAACGAGCCCTGGCCAAAGCCACAACCAACTAAACGGCCTTCGATCGAGGGTTTCGACCGCGCCGTATGTCACCGAAACCCTCGGGTTGGACGGCGTTGGCCCGAATGACGTCGCGGTACCAGTAGGCGCTGTCGCGTGGGGTGCGCTGCAGCGTGTCGAAGTCGACGTGCACGAGGCCGAAGCGCTTGTCGTAACCCAGCGACCATTCGAAGTTGTCCATCAGCGACCACTGGTAGTAGCCGCGCACATCGACGCCGGCATCGATCGCTGCTTTCAGCGAGCGTAGGTGCTGGTCCAGGTATTCGATTCGGCGCGGGTCGGCGCAGCGGCCTTCGACCACAGGGTCGTCGTACGCGGCGCCGTTCTCGGTGATGAAGATCGGCGGCATGTTGGGGTAGTCGTTGTGCAGTCGCACCAACAGCTCGGTGAAGCCCTGCGGCGTGATCGGCCAACCCATATCGGTGTGCACGTCGCGCTCGGCGGCCTCCGTTACACCGGTCACGGTCGGGTAGGCGAGCATACGTGTGGTGGCGTCGTCGTCCTCGATGCCGCGGACGAGGATGTCGAAGTAGTAGTTGATGCCCATCCAGTCGAGCGGCTGGGCGATGGTTTCGAGGTCGCCTGGCTGGATGGCATCGGCCAGTGAGCCGTACGACTCCAGGAGGTCGGCGGGGTATTCGCCGCGCAAGGTCGCGTCGAACCACCACCGATTGTGGATGGCATCGATCAACTGCATCTGCCGCTCGGGTGCGGGCGGCGTTCCCTCGCTGGCAACGTTGGACGGGTTGATGACAATGCCCAGCTGCAGTGAGTCGCGTTCGGCGCGCATCGCCTGAACTGCCAGGCCGTGCGCGAGCAGCTCGTGGTGCGCAACGGTGACGGCCGCGTGCGGGTCGATGAGGCCCGGTGCGTGCTGGCCGGCAGCGTGACCGAGGTACGCGTAGCACCACGGTTCGTTGAACGTCGACCACATCGAGACGCGGTCACCCAGCTCGCGTGCCATCAGCGCGGCATAGTCACCGAACCAGCTCACCGTGTCGCGGTTGCGGAAACCGCCGATGTCCTCCAGCCCCTGGGGAAGGTCCCAGTGGAACAGCGTCGGGCACGGTGTGATGCCGTGGCTCAGCAGCTGGTCGACGAGGCGGTTGTAGAACGCAAGCCCTTCGGCATTGACGTCACCACGGCCATCGGGCATCACCCGCGACCACGAGATGGAGAAGCGGTACGACTGCAGGCCCAGGTCGGACATCATCCCCACGTCCTGCTCGACGCGGTTGTAGTGGTCGCAGGCGACGTCGCCGGTGTGGCGGTTGGCCACCTTGCCCTCGGTGTGCGAGAACGTGTCCCACACACTCAGGCCACGCCCGCCAGCGTGAGCGGCACCCTCGATCTGGTAACTGGCGGTAGCCGCCCCCCACAGGAAGCCGTCGGGAAACGTGATCGCGGGTCGTTCACTCATGGCCGGGAGAGTGTGCCATCTCCAGCGCGAGGTTGGCGACGATCACCAGAGCTGCAGTTGCTCCCAGGTGATTGCTACGTCGCTGACGGTCTGCCAGGTCAGGCGGCCGCGGCCGCCTGACCGCCGGACCTCCACCCGCTCGGCGCGCAGGCTACGGGCGGCGCCGTTGGCATCGAAGAAGGTGATGCTGCCGTCGATGGCGACGCCGGACATCTTGCCGGAGAACCAACGGCCGCCATCGCCCTTGCGAAAGCGCACCGGTTCACCGGCACGCAAACCAAGGCGCTGCAGGTTCGTTGCATCGATCACGTCGTTGCGTCACTCATGGTCGATCAGGCGCCGGCGAGCATGCGGGCTTGCAGCTTGCGCATGCCGGCCAGCCAACGGTCGTAGTCGCCGGACTTGCGTTGCAGGTAGGTGAGCACCTCGGGATGCGGCAGGATCAGGAACGTCTCGGCGTTGATGGTGGCAATAACAACCTCGGCCACTTCAGCGGGCTCCAACACTCGGCCGGCCGAACGGACCACGCTGCTGCTGATGCCCGTGGCAGGGTCGTCGCCGGCGCGCAGCATGGCGGTGTTGACGCCCTGGGGGCACAGGCAGCTGACCCGGATGCCAGCGTCGCCGTAGGTGATGCTCATCCACTCGGCGAAGGCCACTGCGGCGTGTTTGGTGAGGCTGTACGGGGCCGAACCGATCTGGCTGAGCAAGCCAGCAGCCGAGGCGGTGGAGCAGAAGTAGCCCTCACCTCGTTCGAGCCATCCCGGCAGGAGGTACTTCGCCGCCCAACGGTGGGCGTGCACGTTGACGTTGAACGCAAGCTCCCACTCCGACTCGGGGCTCTCCGGCCCGTGGCCAATGCCGACGCCGGCGTTGGCGAAGAACAGATCAATCGGGCCGAACGCATGCTCGGCTGTGTCAATCAGGATGCGGTTGCCCTCCTCGGTGCCCACGTCGGCGCCGACCGCGAGCGCACTGCCGGGCCGCAGCGCATTGAGCCGGTTGGCCACAACGCCGGCGGCGGCCTCCTGCATGTCGGCGATGACAACGCGGGCGCCCTCGGCATGGAATCGCTCGGCGAGCCCTTCACCAATTCCGCCGGCGGCCCCGGTGATGACTACGTGTTTCCCCATGAGTTCCATCTGGCGCAGCGTAGGCGGTGACGGCAGCCACACAAGGGAACGGTGATGGCATGTCGGTTCCGCAATTGTTCGTCGAGCATGGCGCTACCATGCCCTGTGAAGCGCAGCGAACGATGTACGTTCGTGACACGCCAGTCCGTGAAGGAGAAGCACAGTGACCGAGACCACCGATGCCGTCATCCACGAGGCCTTGAGCGTGATTGACAAGGCCCTTTCGCAGATGATGAGCCGAGAGTTGGTGTCGTCGGGTGAAATCACCGACGTGCTGCTTGATGTGCGCACGCTGCTCACCATGCCGCAGCACGCAGTCCCCGCCCCGGTCTGACCCACGAGCCGCTGCGGCGGCAGCTGGTTCCGCCGCCGACTACCGCGCCGCGAGCAATACTTTTACGCGGCGAGCAAGTCTTTGAACGCGCGCACCAGGCAATCGTGCAGCAGCTGTGGCTCCGTCACGGCCGCGGTGTCGATGTTGACGCCCATGTCCAGGCTGTGGTTGTAGCTGAGCAGCGTGAGGTTGAACGCGACACCGCCCAATGGGCCGACCGGATAGTTCTCCAGCATCTGTGCGCCGCAGAGGTACATCGGCATTGGGGCCCCGCGAACGTTGCTGGTCGCGAAGTCAACGGTCTGTGCCTGTTGGCGCGCGAGTCGCGTGATCATACTTGTGGGCAGCGCAGCCGCAACGGCGGCCAGTGTGTCCAGCGACGCGGTCGCACTGGCTTCCTTCGCTGCACCGGCCGCGGCCTGGATTGCGGCGAAGCGTTCACCGATCGGCATGTCGCCCGTGGGAACCAACATGCGGGCCAGCGAGAAGGCGTTTGCGCCCGAGGTTTCGGTGCGAGTGCTGATGGCCATGCTGGAACGAAGCAGCTCGACGGGTGAGCCCATCTCGCGGTGGTAGCGGCCGGCCGCTTCCGCAGCCGAGGCGAGGAACGCGGTGTTGAGCGTGCCGCCCAACCGCTTGGCCGCCGCACGCGTCTCGCCGAACGGTGCCCGCAGCACTTCCATTCGGCGATGCAGCGACCGCTTGGTCCACAGCGGGGAATGCGCTCCCTCGGTGTCGCCCAGCTGCTGCATCACGCCGCGCACCGTGTCGGCTGCGGCAGAGCCCGCCTCCGGAATACCGGTGGGGTCCATCAACAGATCCTTGATCTGCTTCAGCAATCCGATCGGCATGCGCAGGCCGCCGTTGAGCATGTCGCGCAAAAAGTCGGGAGCTGGAACGTTCTCGGCGGTGGCCTTGTTTGCAGCGGCGATCAGCTCGGGGTCCAACGGCGATAGCTCGGCGACATCGCGTTCGAAGTCGAGGAACTGCAGGCTCAGCTGCACGCCACCCTCACCATCGACGATCGTGTGATGCATCTTTTGGATGAGGGCGCTCTTACCTCCGCGCAACCCATCAACGATCACGAACTGCCACAGCGGTCGGGTGCGATCGAACGCGTCGCACGCAATCAAGCTGGCCAGGTCGAGTAGTTGTCGCATTGTGCCCGGCTTCGGAAGCGCGATGTGACGGACGTGGTAGCGCAGCTCGAAGTTGGAATCGTCCACCCACGTCGGCGCGCTGAGGTTGGCGGGCGCAGGCTGCACTCGCTGGCGAAGGCGTGGGACCGCGTACGTGGCTCGTTCCATCCGGCGCAGGAACAAGTCGAAGTTCGGAGACTTGTCGAGCACGGTGACGTTGGCGAAGGTGCTACTGAGGTGCGGGTCCTTCTCCAGCCGCCACATCAGCCCTTCCGCGTCGCTCATTTTACGGTCGAAATGCAGCTCAGCCATACGCCGACACTACGGCATCGCAGTGCAATCAGATCTAGCCGATGATCACGGGCAGTTGGAGTCCAGGATCAAGTTGGGTGAGGCCCGGTCGAGTGTTCGTGTTGATCGAGTCGCATCAGCACGGATCGCAAGTCCGACCCACCAGGATCCGGGAACTCGGTCAATCGTCGAAATCCGAAGCGCTCATAGAAGCGCTCTCGGGCGGTGAGGCACAGGAGAACGACAGTGTTCACTCCGGCGGTCACAAGTCACCAAACATGCCGTACGCAAATGGCTCGTCCGCAAAGGTGGTTGCAATCATGCGGCGCGCGACCGCGTACTCGTCGAGAGCAAGTTCTCGTACCACACAGTTCACCTGGTGCAGAGTGCCCGAAGGGGCAGCCTTTGTCCAGCGCTCATTGACGCGCTGGTGCCCAGTCGTCCTGTCGGATTCCGGTTGCAATTCGTCTCGGATGGCGGAACAAATCGCGACCAGATCCGTTCGGGGTCGAGAACCCAGCCTGAAATCATCTCGTTCCGAATGCCCGATCCCGAGCGGCAGCTACGGGTGTCGATGACAACGGGTGGGGTCGGTTCAATCGGGTTTTCCCAGAAGATGACGTTCGGTTCTGGGAAAGCCTAGAAAGGTCGGCCAGGCCGCGTCGACTGGATCACCCGGATGATGCCCGATGTGCGCTTGTGGCAAGCGAAACGAAGAGCGTTTCTCGTTGCAGACTGTCGACGTCATCAGTCTCGCGACGCACCGCTAGCCGATGGCGCGTAGGGCGGTGAGGGCTGCCTGGCCGAGGATGAGGCCGACAACTGCGCCGCCGACCACATCGCTGGGGTGGTGGATGCGCACGTAGGCGCGGCTGGTGCCGACTACGCCGGCCAGCGCGAACCAGGCAGGCGCGGTAAAAGCGCCGCTCCAGGCGGTGAGGATGGTGGCGGCGAAGAACGCGGACGACGCGTGACCACTGGGGAAGCTGCTGGTGGATGGCTGACGCACGGGGTAGCGCGGGTCGCCCGTCTCGGTGGGCCGGGTGCGGCGAAACAGGCGCTTGATGCCCTGGTTGACGATGAGGCTCTCGGCGCCGATGAGTGCCGAGAAGATGAATGCCTGGTTGGCGTGATGATCGCTGGTGAGGCCGCGCACGGCGCCGACAAAGTGCCAGATGAGGCTGAAGTCACCCAGTTCGCTGGCAGTCGTGAAGACCACATCCGCGGCCTGGTTGCCGCGCAACCGTTCGAGCTGGGCATCGGCCCAGGCGTCGAACGACTCGACTGCTTTCAGATCCTGAAGGCTCACACGACCGCCGGCGTGAGGAACTTGATGGGTGCCTCGGTGGCCGCCAATGCCGGGTCGCCGCCGAACGCGGGGCACCACGGCTTGTAGGCGCACGACTTACACAGCGGCCCCTCGCGCGGCTGGAACACACCGGTGAGGCATGCCCGCTCGACCGCCTTCCAGACGGCGGTGGTGCGAGTCGTGAGAAAGCGCACCGACTGCGCGGTGGGGGTGGCGGTGATGGTCTCGCCAGTGCGGAGATACATCAGCCGAATCGATGACGGGCGCTGGCCGAGCACTTCCTCGCAGAGGAACGAATAGAAGTGCACGCCGGCCAAACTCTTCTGTTGGTACATCGGCCCGGGGGCACGGCCGGTCTTGTAATCGGTGACCACAAGCCCACCCTGCTCGTCGAGCTCCAGCCGGTCGATGATGCCACGCAGCCCAAGGTCGCCGATCTTTGCCTCCAACCGAATCTCCAACCCGATCTCACGAATGGCAGTGGGGTCTTCCATTGCGAAGTACGCCTCTACCAGCGACCACGCGTCGTCGAAGAACGCTTGCTGTTGCGCCTCAGTGAGCCCGAGCAGCGTGAACTCAGGATCGAGCCGGTATTCGGCCATTGCCTGGTCGAAGGCGGGCTGCGCGGTCTCGATGGTGCGCTGTGCGGCAGGCCGCATGAAGAGGAGCTCGAGGACGCGATGGACCATGCTGCCCTTGGTGGCGTGGATGCTGGGCGGCTCGGGCAGTTTCTCGATGCTGGCGAAGCGAAATGCCATGGGACACGACAAGAACGCCTCAACTCGACTGGGTGACAAGCTGGTGGGCACCGGATACATGTCGTCATCGTAGAGAAGGGGTGCGCGATAGTGCGACGATGCCGCCGAACAGGTGGCTGATGCGGTAGCCCTGCGGGCTGAAGATGGCCAGCATCCAAAGGTTTGATGGATCCGAGGGTTTCGGTGACGTGGGGCGCGCTTGAAACCCTCGGAATGGTCTCGTCGGACTTAGCGGGTCAACTCGTCGGCAAGCAGCTCGGCGATTTCGGCCGGGTGGGTCATCGGTCCGAAGTGGTCGAGGTCGTCGCGCTGTACAAAGCGGCCATTTGGCAGCCGCTCGGCGACGGGCTTGGCAACCATCGATGGCTGCATCGGTTGCAGTACGCCAGCGATCACCAGCACCTCGGTCTCGATGGTGGGGAGGTGTTCCCACGTCAGGTGCGACCCACCGGTAGCGAACGTGTCGGCCTCGGTGTCGGGCGAGCATTTGAGATGCACCTTGCCGTCCGCGCTCTCCGCGAAGCCATACCGGACATACGCGTCCAGAGCCTCAGGCGTAAAAGCGTTCAGCGGCGGCTTGCTGGCGAAGTTGGCGATGGCCGCGTCGTAGGACGCGAAGGTGACGCGTCGGCGGCTGGCTCCGGCGACCATCGGGCTCTCGAAACCTTCGGTTGCGTCGGCCGGCGCGCCGGCAAGCCCACTGGGCGGAAAGACAATTGGCTCGAAGACAACAAGGCGGCGGAACAACGCCGGCGCCCGGTGTGCGGCCATCAGCAGGCATGCGCCACCCATCGAGTGACCGAACGCATCTATCGGGCCACCGGTCTCCCCAACAAGCCACGTCGCCATCGCGACCGCATCGTCGCCGTACCGATCCCAGTCGATCTCGCCGTCGGGGCGCGCCGTATCGCCGTGGCCGCGATAGTCGAACGCTGTCGAATGAAACGACTCAGCGAGCTCATCGGCCAGCGGGATGTAGCAGCGACCGTGAAAGCCAGTCGCATGGGAGATGAGTAGTGGCGTGCCGGTGCCGCCGAGGTCGTGCACCGCAATCCGGACGCCGTCAGTCGACGGTACCGAACCGCCCAAGGACAACGACATGCTCAGTTGTTCTGCCTGTTCTTCTTACGGCGACGCCACGCGATGGTGAAGATGCGATCGAGCAGCACACCCAGCACGGCTGCCATCAGGATTGACCAACGGAGGGTGGTGCGCTTCTCGAAAACAAGAAAGTCGATGGAGACCGTCTCGCTGTTCTGCAGGAAGAACACCACCGCCAGCGCGACGATGATCAGCAGACCGATGAGGGCGACGCTCGGCCCACTGGAGCCGCTGGCCGCCGAGTTGTCTCCCGAGCGGGGAAGTTCGTTGTCGTTGCTCATGGTCATGGCATTGTCCCTTCTCAGGCCTTCGGTTCCCTGGGCAGACCAAGGAGCCGTTCTCCGATGATATTGCGCTGCACCTGGCTGGTGCCGCCGGCGATGCGGCCTCCGGGCGCGGACAGCATTCCGAACGCCTCGGGGCCCTCCAGCATTGCGTCAGCGCCACAGAGGTCGCCGCGCAGCATCGAGCTGGCGAACACCATTTCGGTGATACCCAACTTCATCAAGCTGGCGGCGGTGCCGGCCTGCGGTCCCTGACGCTGGGCCATTGCCTTGTACGCCTGCCCGGTGGCGAGCAGCGTGACCAGCCGCTGCCGCTCGACGGGGTTCATCTCGCGACTGTCAGCCATGTGGGCCATCGCTTCCAAGCGACGTTCCAAACCGACCACCGCGGTGCCGATGTGGCCGCGCTCGTTGGTGAGCACGGACATGCCGACACCCCAGCCGCCATTCAGGGGGCCGATCAGGTGGTCAGCCGGCAGGTGCACATCGGTGAAGAAGACCTCGTCGAATTCGGCCTCGCCGGTCATCTGCTTCAGCGGGCGGATCTCCACACCGGGCAGGTCCATTGGGAACAGGAAGAACGAAATGCCTTCGTGTTTCTTGGCTTCCTGGCTGGTGCGCGCCATGAGGATGCCCCAGTTGCTGTAGCGCCCGCCGCTGCACCACACCTTCTGACCGTTGATGATGAAGTCGTCGCCGTCGCGCTCGGCTTTGGTGCTCAGCCCGCCAAGGTCGCTGCCGGCCCCAGGCTCGCTGAACAGCTGGCACCAGACGTGTTCGCCGGCGAGCGTCGCAGCGAGGTGTTGCGACTGCTGCGCGGCGGTGCCGTAGCGCAGCAGTGCGCCACCGGTGAGGACCATGCCAACCATGTTGAACACCGGCGGCGCGCCTACGAGTGCGCACTCCAGTAGCCATGCCGCGTTGTGTTCGGGCGTGAGACCGCGACCGCCGTACTCCGCCGGCCAGTGGATGCCGGCATACCCGGCGGCATGAATACTGCGCTGCCACGCCAGCCCCGACTCGACGAGGTCTGGCGGGCAGATCGCGCCGTAGTCGCGCGGTGCATCACCCTTGTTGTCGGCCAGCCACCGTTGCGCGCCAGCCCGGAACTCTTCAACGGTGATCATCACCTGCGGACCGTACGTGACGTTGGCCCTACTTGAAGAAGGGAAGGAACAACGCCGTTTCTTCGGGAAGGTTGGCCGGCACGGCGTAGCCCTCGCGCTCGGTGATGGTTGCCCAGTTGTCGCGCACGTCCTCAACGCCGAGGTCCTCCTTGAAGTAGCCCTGCGTCTCGCCGATGAACACGTGTGCCACGCGGCCGCCACCGACGCTGAACAACTGACCGGTGACCGGGCAGTCCTCGTGGGCGAGATAGGCAACGAGCGGCGAGACCAGGCCGGGGGCCAGCTTGTCGCCAAACGCGCCGCCCATCAGGTTCTCGGTCATGCGGGTCAGCGCCAGCGGGGCAATGGCGTTGGCCTTGATGTTGTACTTGGCGCCTTCTGCGGCCAGCACGCGAGTGAAGCCGACCAGGCCCATTTTGGCGGCGCCGTAGTTGGTCTGGCCGAAGTTGCCGAACACTCCAGCAGCGCTGGAGGTACTGACGATGCGGCCGTAGCCCTGTTCGCGCATGACCACCCATGCGGGCTGGGTGACGTAGAACGCGCCCTTGAGGTGCACGTCGAGCACAGGGTTGAGCAGCTCGGGCGTCATGTTGTGGAACGACTTGTCGCGCAGGATGCCGGCGTTGTTGATGACCACGTCGATCTTGCCGTAGGCGTCGAGCGCGGTCTGCACGATGGCGGCGCCACCCTCGGGTGTGGCGACCGAATTGGTGTCGGCAACGGCTTCGCCGCCGGCTGCCTTGATTTCGTCGACCACGTGCTCGGCTGCGCCCATGTCGCTGCCGCTGCCGTCGATGGAGCCGCCGAGGTCGTTGATGACGACCAGTGCGCCACGGCTGGCGAGCAGCAACGCGTGCTGCCGGCCAAGGCCGCCGCCGGCGCCTGTGATGATGACTACCTTGCCGTCGTACCCGAGAGTGTCTGAGCTCATGGTCAGTCAACCTACCTACCCACCGGCTTTGCGTAAAAGTTGCAGGCTTCGAAGGCCAGGCTGGAAGCGGAGAGGTGCCACCCCGTGATCACCGTCCGTAAGGTGGCATGCCCCTCCGCCCATGGGCGGGTAAGGGTGCCGATTTTGTCGTCCTTACCCGCCCGTGGGCGGCAAAGGGTGCCAGGTCGGGTCGCCGACCAGGGCCGAAATCGGGTCTCGCCTGCTGGCCGGTTCAGTGAGGCCGAGTTGGGTGAGGGCGTGTGCTTTCAGCGACTTGTAGTCGAGCTTGCCGTTTGCGGCGCGGCCGACGGTGTCGATGGTGATGATGCGCTTGGGCGACTTGTACGCAGCCAGCGTGGTGCGGACGTGTGCGATCAGGGTCGCCTCGTCGATGCTGTGGCCGTCGTTGGGCTCGACGAGGGCGGTGATGGCCTCGCCGAAACGTTCGTCGGGCACGCCGACGACGGCAGCGTCGTTGACCGACGGATGCAGCTTCAGGGCCTCTTCCACTTCCTCCGGGTACACCTTCTCGCCGCCAGTGTTGATGCACTGACTGCCACGGCCGTACAGCCGCAGGGTGCCGTCGGCCTCCACCTCGGCCCAGTCACCGGGAATGCTCCAGCGCACACCGTCATGCACCACGAAGGTGTCGGCCGACTTCGCCTCGTCCTTGTAGTAACCGATGGGCGTGCGACCGCGCAGGGCAACGCGACCGCGCTCGCCACTGCCGGGCAGCACTTCGCGGCCGTCCTCGGTGAGCACACGCGTGTTGGTGCCCAGCGCGAACTTGGCAGTGCTGCCAGTGGAATCGGCGGTGGTGGTGTTCGAGGCCATGCCGATGGCCTCACTGCTGCCCAGGCTGTCGATCATGATCAGTCGCGCGTTGTGCCGCAGCAGGCCCAACTTGGTCTCGCTGGCCCAGATCACGCCACTACTGACGATGACACGCAGCGTCGAGATGTCCCACCGGTCGGGCTGTGCGTCGAGTGCCTTGAGGATCGGCTTGGCGAAGGCGTCGCCGACAATGGAGATGCTGTTGACGCGGTGATGCTGGATCGCGTCGAGCAGCTCGACTGGGTCGAACTTGCGGCCGGGCAGTGTGACCACGGAGCCGGCAAGCACTAGGTTCCACATCGCGTTGAAGGCGCCGGTGCCGTGCATGAGTGGGGCCGCGGGCAGGTTGCGCGGGCCGGGCTTGCTCATCCGCGCGTCGAACTCGGCCCAGCCGGGCAGCGTGGGCAGCGGAAACTTCGAGGGCGCGTCGAGGCTGCCGACCATGTCGTCTTGACGCCACATCACACCCTTGGGCATGCCGGTGGTGCCGCCGGTGAACAGGATGTACAGGTCGTCGGCACTTCTGCCCCACGGGCCCGAGACGCGTCCGGTGTCGGTGGCGCTTGCTGCGGCGACCTCGTAATCGATGGCCCAGTCCGGGCACGGCTCGGTGCCGTCGTCAACCCAGATCCAGGTGTGTACCTTCGGCGCCCGCGCCCGCATCTGCTCGCAGCGGTGCGCGAACGAGCCGTGGAAGATGACCGCCACCGCATCCGAGTTGTCCCACAGGTAGGCCAATTCATCGTTGGTGTAGCGATAGTTCGTGTTCACCGGCACCAGTGCCGCCTTGAACAGGCCGAACATGCTCTCCAGGTATTCGGGGCAATTGTAGAGGTAGTGCGCGACCTTGTCCTGATGCTGCGCACCTGCGTGGAGGAGGGTGTGGGCGATGCCGTCGGCACGCCGATCGAACTCTGCCCACGTGAAGGAGCGGTCGGCCTGAACCTGCGCGATCGAGTCGGGGAAGCGGTCGGCGTTGCGCTCCCAGATGTCGGCAAGATTCCAACCAGCAGTCATGCGTGCGACGGTAGTGCCCAGCGTCCTTGGTCCGTGAAGCGGCCATGTCGGAGGGTTCCAACACCGCCCCAGGTCGTTGGAACCCTCCATTGGAACTTGGGCCGATGGCGACGGGAATTGAGCGGACGAATAGGGTCGGGAGCGTATGGACTTTCAGCTGCCTGCCGAGGACGACCCCCGCCGCCTTGCAATTCGTGAGTGGCTGACCGCCAATCCGATGCCGTCGGGACGCGAGATGGCACACGCCGGCTATGTCGCGCCGCACTGGCCGGCGCCGTGGGGCCTTGGGGCCGACCCGATTCACCAGCTGATCATCGATGACGAATTGCACCGTGCGAAGGTGCGCCGCCCCACCAACCCGATTGGTATCGGATGGGCTGGCCCGACGATTCTTTTCGCGGGAACCGAGGAACAAAAGCAGCAGTACCTGTTCCCACTGCTCTCCGGTGACGAATTCTGGTGCCAGTTGTTCAGCGAGCCGGGCGCCGGAAGCGACCTCGCAAACCTGGGTACCCGCGCTGTGCGCGACGGCGACGAGTTCATTGTCAACGGTCAAAAGATCTGGACCAGCGGCGCGCAGTACGCGAAGTTCGGCATTCTCATCGCCCGCACGGACCCCGACGTTGCGAAGCACAAGGGTGTCAGCTACTTCGTGTGCCCGATGGACTTGCCGGGTATCGAGATTCGCCCCATCACGGAGATGACCGGCGGCCACACGTTTAACGAGGTGTTCTTCACCGACGTGCGTATTCCTGCAGCAAACCTGGTCGGCGACTTGCACGACGGCTGGCGGCTGGCGAAGGTAACGCTGGGCAACGAACGCATCTCGCTGAGTACGGGCGGAGTGTTGTGGGGGAACGGCCCGACGGCTATCGAACTGATCGACAGCATTCGCGACATGGGGCCGGTGACCGACCCACACATGCGCCAGCGCAT
>JAYUCY010000154.1:0-2466 GCA_043740085.1 Ilumatobacteraceae bacterium | reverse complement strand
CGGAAGTAGTCGAGGGACGCCTCGAGGGCGGTGCGCTCGTCGGGCTGCGGCGGCGGGTCGGGGCGGTCGGTCATGCCGCGACCGTAGAGCATGTGTCCTATTGCGTGACCGAAGTTCCTGCACCCCGGTGCTTTGGCGAGCCAGGGCCCCAAAGATTCCCTTACTTTGTTCAGGCCGCCGCGCGTCATCCCAGGTGGTGGATGTTGAAACAGGACTCACGATCTTGAGAGCGTGTGTCCCATTTGGACGCCAGGCGGCTTCTGGTCGCTTCTGTTCTCGGCTCCCGGGAAACAGCACAGCCAGACCTACCGAGCCCGGCTGCCACGGGCGGGGGTGTCAACTGGCGCGTCGGCCGAGCAGAGCGAGGAACTGAGCAGCCTGGGAAACACATACACGCGGTGCAGAACTACACCCAGAGCGCTGGGCCAACCGGCATATCCTCGCTTCCGCGTCCCGGCAGGATTCGATCTGCCTGAACCTGCCTACAGCGCATAACAGTCGCGCAGAGCAACGCCGCCGACCCGTCGCCGGAAGAGCGCGTAGGCGCATCCGCGCCGTTACGCGTGACGGGAGCTCCGCATTGGCCTGCGTCGAACGTCAACGGTCTTGTACGTCAACGGTCTTGTATGTGTTTGACGATGGAGGAAGCCGAGACGCCGCAGATGACGTGACGGCGAGCAGGTTGGCCGTCGCCACGGTGATGGCGGCCAGGCCGGCGACGAGTGTGATTGGTGTGGTCTGGTCGCCGCCATCACCCGACGGTACGACGACAAGCACCTTGTCACAATCGAGTTAGCCACACTTTCGTCAATGCCGAGCCGCCGACGAGCGCGTCCGGCGTTAGGAACGGCTTGGTCGACATTGCAAAATCCGCCGTATCCGCCAGCGCACGGCCTACTGGGAGGGCCGCGCGCGTAACGTCAACGAGCAGCCTGCCGGTTTCCAACGGACGCGCTCAGGCGCTAGCTGCATCGCGGAACCGTTCGGTCAGATCGTCGAACACGGCCTGCGGGAGTTCGATGCTGAGTGCCTCGGCCGCGATCGCGAGGTGAGGGCTGGTACGGCTGGGGCCGCTCACCGGCGCAGCGACGTCGGGGTGGTGGAGCACCCAGGCCATCGCGAGCGCTCCACACGACGCACCGAGTTCGCCGGCGTGGTGCGCGAGATGGTCGACCGCGTCGTGCACCGCGGCTGTCAGCAGCTTGTCGATTCCGTCGGGTCGCAGCGCCAGCCGGCTGTCGCTGGGCGGTGGTTCGCCGCGCCGGTACTTCCCGGTCAGCGCGCCGCCGGCGAGCGGCGAGAACGCCGTGTAGACGATGCCTCGTTCGTGGCACACCGCGCGCAGCTCATGGTCATCGTCGGGTGCGAGGAGGCTGTATCCGTTCTGGATCATCTCATAGCCGCGCACGCCCATGCGGTCTGCGGCTTCGATCGCTGCGGCCAGTAGGGTGAGGTCGAAGTTGCACGCGCCGAGGTGCGTGCACTCGCCGGTGGCGCGGACGGCTTCCATGCCCTCGAGGGTGACGGCCACCGGAGTGCGTTCGTCGGGGGCGTGCACCAGGAGCGTGTCGATGTGCTCGACCCCGAGTCGGGCGAGGCTGCCGGCGAACTTGCGGGCGATGTACACCGTGTCGAAGCGCTGATCGGCCTCGTTCGATGGGGGCGGTGCCACCTTGGTGGTGAGACGTAGCGATGCAGTCGTCGCGGGGTCGCGTGTGTCGAACCAGCGGCGCATGATCGTCTCGCTCGCGCCGCCGGCGTAGCTCTCGGCGGTGTCGAGCATGGTGAGTCCGAGGACGACGGCTTCGTCGAGTGTTGCGAACGCCCCGGCGTCCTCGAGCCCTTTGCCGATGAGAGCCGCCGAGCCGCCGATGCCCCCGAAGGTGCCGCACCCGACAATCAGGCGGCCGAGCTCGAAGTCCGTGTAGGTCACTCCCTCAAGCTAGTGGAGCGATCTTCGTCGCTGGACGTGGCGACACCATCGGAAGCAACAGCGACGTGATTCGATTGCCCGACCATGTTTGCGGAATTCGATCACCGCCATCCAGCACGACCGCGGGCTATCACGTCGCAGCCGTCAACTACCTACCGCAGCGCGTGACTGGTTTCCCCGGGTTCGCCAAACAGATCAGAACACCCGCCCAGATCAACTAGGAGCCGACCGCACGCGAAGCACACCGATCGAAGCCTCTTTGTGTCAAGGGGCATTTTTGGAGCGGTTGGGGCGCGCAGGTCGGTCCCGCTGTCGACGGCGGGTTGATCGGTGATTATCGTTGTGGCGGGTCTGGGAACTGACCTCTCCGAAGTGCCGGTGTTCAGGGTTCAGCCGGCCGCGCTGGATTCAGAGTCGCCCCTGATTGTCGTCCCGGGCCCACCTGTCAGCGGGCGTCGCGTGCGTCGATCTGGAGTTGGCGCCAGACGGCGTCGGAGATCCTGCGCTTGAGGGCTCGGAGGGCTTCTTTGCGT
>JAYUCY010000153.1:0-13637 GCA_043740085.1 Ilumatobacteraceae bacterium | reverse complement strand
CGCCGTGGTCACCCTCACCAATGCGACGCAGCAGACATTCGCCACCGCCGCGCCGTGCGGCTCTTTGTCCGGCACCTCAACCGTCAATACGTTGCCCGGGCTCGATCGGGGAGCGCCAGCGATGGTCGGCTTGGACGCCGGCGGCGACCTCTGCGTGTTCGTTGACCGAAGTGCCGATGTGATCGTCGATATCACCGGTTGGTACGGCGATGACTCGCCGACTACCGGCGTCGCTCTTGTCGTGCCTGGCAGCCCATTGCGTGAGCTGGAGGCACGCCGACTCGCCGATAGTCGAGAAGGCACGGGTGGCTGGTCGACACGCTTCGCGTCGGGCGAGGTCCGCTCGCTACGACTGCTCGACGCGGTGGCAGTGGGCGCGACCGCAGTTGAGTTAGAGGTCATCGCTGTCGACGCGACGAGTGCCGGCTTCCTCACCGCCTACCCGTGTGGCACGACTCCGCCTACCACCTCGGTCGTCAACTTTCGCGCCGGTGCTACCTCCGCCGAGTCATCGCTGGTGACGGTGGGATTGGGTGCGGGCGGCGAGGTCTGCCTGGCGTCGTTCGGCAGCACACATGTCGTTGTCGATCTGATCGCCGTGCACGGCACCTCATCCGCTCTGCGCACCCTCGGCGCCTCGCCGGGCTTGGACCGTGCGGCCGCCCCCGGCCAGCCGGACCACACAGTTCACTGCCCCGTCGGTGGTGGCCAAATTCGTATCGCCGCTCTCGCCGCCCCTGGTGCGACCGTCTCAGTTGCCGGTGGCACCGCGGCCGCGTCGGTTGACGTGACGCGCACGATGGCCATCGACAGCGTCGTCGCGATCGACACTGCCGGCCCCTCCGGAACCGAGCACACCTTCCTGCGCTGCCTGCCGCCCGACTTCCCCGCGCTGGCCGCAACCGGCGTGTCGCCGACCCCCGGCTGGTACCGGGCGACGTCGCTTTCTCCGGCGCCGTTCGCGTTCATCCTCGACGAGTACGGCGTGCCTGTCTGGTACAAACGAACGCCCTATCCAGTGGTTGGTCTGTTCGCGGATGGCCCCAACGGGCTGACATGGCGCAGGTGGACCGGCGGCGGTTTCCCCACCGAAGCAGCGCAACTTGGTATGGAGCGGCGTGTGCTGGATGGCAGCTTGGTTGGCACCATCACCCTGCCGGACGAGGCAGTTGATTGGCACGAATTCCTCCGCCTGCCGAATGGCAACGCGTTGATAGTGGTGTATGCGCGCGAGCCGTTGCCGCTGGGTGCGCCAGTGAACTGTGCGGATTCAGGTGGCGTCGCGCGCGTGGCCACCGTCATCGTCAACGGCGACATCGTTGAGGCGAATCCTGCCGGCGATGAGGTCTGGCGTTGGCGCAGCGACCAGCACGTCGCCGACAGCGAGAACACCTACCCGCTGTGCTTCGACCTCGACCCCGGTACCACAGAGGTGTGGGGCCTTGACCTGCTGCACATCAATGCGGTCGACGTGTTCCCCGACGGAGACCTGTTGGTCACGGCCCGCCACCTTGATGCCGTGATGCGCGTGGACAAGACCACTGGCGATGTGGAGTGGAAGCTTGGTGGTACACCCCCGTTGCAGGGCGTAGATCTTGCAATCGTGAACGATCCCCGTCTCGGGCCCGTCACGCCGCACGACGGGCGAGTGCTCCCCAACGGCAATGTCACGATTCATGACAACCGGTTTCGTGCTGCTCAGCCGACTTCGAGAGCGGTCGAATACTCGTTTCAGCCGACCACCGCAACACTGGTGTGGAGCTACCCGGCAACATTCGTTGCGGGAACACTGGGCAGCGTCCGGCGACTCGGTGACGGCTCGACCGTGATCGGCTGGGGAACAGGAACTGCCCCATGGTTCGAGCAGATCCTCGCCGACGGCACCGAGGGGCTGACCATCTCGGTGCCGGGCGGTCTCAACATCTATCGCGCCGAACCCTCACCGGCTGCGGACTTCAACCGGGCCGTGTTACGCGCAGCCGGCGGCGGCTCGGCACCACCGGCGCCCTGAACGTCGAAGCCGACCGTCGGCACACACGCGAGGCGGCGTGGCAATCAGTAGTGGCGAAGCTCGACGATCACGCCGTCCGGGTCGAGTACGTACAACGAGGTTCCGTTGCCGCGCGCGCCGTAACGGGTGGCTGGGCCTCCGACCACATCGAAGACACCCGACGCAGCGAGTGCATCCAGGTCGACCTCGTCGACAACGAGGCAGAAGTGATCGACCGAGCCGCCGCCAGAAGAATCATCGCCCCGACCGACGAGATCGATGATCGTTCCCGCGTCAACGCGCACGGAGGGAAACGGGATCTCGCCGGCGCGCCATTCCTTCACGCGCATTGGCTGCAGACCCAACACGTCGACGTACCAGGCAAGCGTCATTTCAACTTCGGCACATCGCAACACGAGATGGTCGAATGCGGTCACGGTGACAGGTGCATTCATATGCTGCAGCGTACGTCCTCAGCCTTCGCACATGTCGAGTGCCAGCAGCGCCAATGCGCGAGCGGTGGTCAGCACCTGGTCGAGCGGCACGTGTTCGTCGGGGCCGTGTGCACGTGCTGCTTCACCCGGGCCGTACTGCAGCGTGGGCACGCCACCGATGCCGGTCATCAGCCGCAGGTCGCTTCCGTAGGGGGCCGTCCACGCTTCCTGGGTTGCGCCGCCGACAGCGGTGTGTGCAGCACGAACGCGGTCCAGCAGGTCGCTGTCCTCCGGCATGCGGCCACTGGCGAACTGGCCGCCCCACCATTCGATCGTGGCGGGATGATCGCGCAGCCACGGGTCCTTACCGCAGGCCTCGGCGATGGCGAATTCAAGCTCCGCCCGTGCGACTTCCATCGGCTCGTCGAGCGCCACACCAAGTCGGCCTTCCGCCACCAGCAGGTCGGGAACCGATGACGCCCAGTCGCCGGCGTGAATGGTGCCGATCGACAACGGGTAGGCGATCTGCCAGCGGCTGGCGGACTGCACCGGGTTGGCATTGCGGCGAGTTTCCAGCTGCTGCAGCGCGTGGAGCAACGGAACGAACTTCTCGATCGAACTGACACCTTCCGTCCGTCGGGACGCATGTGTGGCCAGCCCCGGTACCGACAGCCTGAACGTGAGTGCACCCGCATTGGCAGGGACGAGGTCGAGGTCGGTCGGCTCGGGGATGACACACGCGTCGGCGCGCCAACCGCGAGCCAGTGTGCTGTAGGTGCCGAGGCCACCATCCTCCTCGCCGAGCACCGCGGTGATCAAGAGATCGCCGGTGAGCTGC
The DNA here is from genome assembly GCA_043740085.1 of Ilumatobacteraceae bacterium. Classification (GTDB taxonomy): domain Bacteria; phylum Actinomycetota; class Acidimicrobiia; order Acidimicrobiales; family Ilumatobacteraceae; genus UBA668. The sequence goes on along the minus strand of JAYUCY010000153.1, from coordinate 10,375 downwards.
ACGCCCGCGTGGCGAATGGCCTCGATGGCCCACATCGCCGCCACGAAACCGGCCTTCATGTCGCAACTGCCACGCCCGTACAAGCGGCCGTCGACGATGCGACCGTCGAACGGATCGCCCGACCACTGTTGCGGATCGCCGACAGGAACCACGTCGAGGTGGCCGTTGAACAGCAGGCTGCGAGCGTTGCCGGGCGCGGTGCCGGGCAGGCGACCGACCACACCCCACGCCTCAGTGCGCTCCACTTCCATACCGGGGAAGTCGGGTCGGGCGGTGATCTCGTCGAGGGGTATCTGCCAATGGTCCACGTCCAGCCCGCGATCGGCGAAGAGCCGAGCGGCGTGAGCGATTGCCTCGTTCTCGGCCGATGTGCCACTGATGCTCGGGATGCGCACTAGGTCGGCCAGCAGCTCGGTCATCTCGTGCTGGCGCTCGTCGACGGCATCGAGCACCCGAGCTGCAACATGTTCGTTGGTCATGTCGCTCTTCCTAGCAGGCTCGGTCTTCCCAGCAGGCTCGGTGCGCGGCGAAGACGCCAGTCGGGCAGGTAGCTTTGCAGCACCCAACATGAAGGAATAGTTCCATGGCAACCGGCCCCAAGCTCACCCCGCTCCAGGAAGTTGAAGCCCGTCGCGCCGCCGCAGCGGCCGACAAGCCCAAACGAGCAATCTCCGAAGAGGAGAAGGCGACGCGCAAGGACCGAGTGGCCAAGGCCAAGGATGCGCTCGCGCGGTCCGTTGGCGCCAAGGGAGACTGGGTGATTTCGGGTCGCGCGGCCTTGAAGGTGTACCTGCAGCGGCTCAACGAGCCCAAGCAGCCCGACGATGCTCAATTCGAAGCACTGTTGGCCGCGCCGTTCACCCCGCCGCCGAAGAAGAAGACCAACGACCGTCGTTTCTGACGGCTCAGGCGGTCGTAATTTCGACCGGCCCGGGTACATCGATTCGCGTTGCAGCGAGCCGTACCGGCACATCTGCAAACAGCGGTCGCAGCTGCAGCGTCACGGTGCCGCCGTCAGCCGCGCGCACTGACGCAATTGTGGCCCTGCTGGTGGCCGGAACCCATACAAACACGTAAGTGGAATTGCCGACGACGATGGTCTCGTTGCCAGAGCCGGCAGCGAGCTCGTCCGTGGTCGGTGTCGACGCGGATGTTGCGGTGCCCGGCAACGTCCACCACCACAGATACTCGGTGCGGCCACCGCGCGCCGCCAACTGAACGCCACTGCTCCAGGGCGACCCGTCGGCGGCTGTGCCCGATCCGACTTCGGCGAACTCACCCAGCCGGTAGTCCGGGTGGAGCCCGTAGAGCAGCTCTCGCCACTCGGTTTCGCCGGCGAGGCGCACAGCGTGGCTGATGGCCAGCAGCTCACTGGTTGGTACTGGGCCGGTCAGGCTCAGCAGTCGACCTGAATCGGCCCACGTGACGATCGCGTCCCCGTTGGCAATCAGCGTTCCCGCTGTGTACCCGTCGGAGCCCTCCACCCGTCCGGTCGTGAAGTAGGGCAGGGTGGCCGGCCGAGTATCCCCGTGCCCAATCGATTCTCGCAGTGTGATCGTGGCCCCGTCGGGTGTCACCGAACGCATCTCGGTCGCCACTGTTCCATAGAGCAACTCTTCGGCCCAGCTGGCGGTCCGGGTGGACATCAGACTGTTGGCGCGGAGCAGGTCTTCGTCGAACAGGACGGCGCCGGCCGCGCCATCGGCGAGCTTCAGGGCGTTGGCGAACCGGACCAGTTCGTGATCCTCGATATTGAAGGCGCGCACATCGGCAACCCAGCCGTCGCCGAGGTCGATGACGATGGCGGTCATCGAGCGCTCGTTTCGCGGTGTGATCAGATTTCGCCCATCGACCTCTCGACGAAACGAGTTCATCGCCGGGAGGGCATTGTTGCGGTGGCGGTACGTCTGCAGCGAGATCCACGGGTTTGTTGGGTTGCCATTGGCGAACAGGGTGAAACGAGCACTCGCTGGAAGCGGCGTGACGATGTCTGCTGAATAAGGGCGCAGATCAGACGCGTCGATGATGAAGTGGCCGGCGGCTACCGGTGCGGGGGTGGCCTCGTCGTCGCTGAACACGGCGACAACGGCTCCGACAGCGACGAATGCCAGCACGACCAACCCACCGACGAGTCGGCGTCGTCGAGGCGGCTCGCCAAGTGACGGTGGATCGGCCAACGGAGCGTCAGGAGGCGCATCGTCCCACCAGCTCGGATCATCGGGGGTGACGACCTCGATGTGCTGCAGCTCAGGCCGACGGTCACGCACTGCTATCGGCCGCCGAGGACATTCATGGAGCGTGCCGGCCAGTCGTTGTCAGGTCAGTCGTTGTCAGGTCAGTCGTTGTCGAGCTTGTCGAGGACGTGATGCGCGGCGTCGGCGAGCTTGCCCTTCACGCCGCCCTCCTTCGCAATCTCCTCGAGGCGAGCATCGACGAGACCGATCTCCTGTCGCGCGCCCTCGAGCGGCGAGATCTTGCCGTCATCGTTGAGGTCGAAGCTGACAAGGTCCAGCTCTTCATCCGTCTCAGGGGTGCCGGCTGCGTCGGGGGTTTCGTCGTTGGACATGCTGCCAGTATGCCGCCTCGCAGCGCGTCGGTTACGGCGCGGCCCGAGCAGTGCGCCAATGACCGAAAATTCAACCAATCACTATCTGGCCAACTAGTGACCCATCAGAAAGGGAGCAACCAAACGACTGCGCCGTGCTCTTCGGTCGTGTGCATCCTCCGCGCGATCGGCGCTGGCGAGTACGGAGACGATGGCCTTGGATGCCAGGTAGCGCAGCGGCTCGGGCTCCCAGTTGCGCGATCGGTGGCCCACCCACGGCAGGTCGGTCAGCGAGGTCGAACGGTCGAGAATCAGGTCGGCCAGCGTGCGGCCACCGAGGTTGGCGGCGACCACCCCGTGGCCGCCATAGCCACCGGACCATGCGTTGCCCGCAGCGCGGTCGAAGGCCACCGACATGCACCAGTCGCGGGGAACCGCAAGTGAGCCGCCCCACTGATGTGTGATCGCCGCGCCGACGGTGGCAGGGAAGTGGCGATGCAGGGAGCTTTCTAGGCGCTGCCGTACCCGTTCGTTGCGCTCCTGCGCACGGTCGATGGGCGACCCCAGGCAGTACGGCGCGCCGCGGCCCCCAATCGCGATGCGTCCGTCGTGAGTGCGCTGTGCGTAAAAGAACAGATGATGCGCGTCGGCGATGGTCGTGCCCTGTTGCCAGCCAATCTCCGCCCAGGCCTCGTCGGAGAGTGGCTCGGTGGCGATCATCAGTGAGTAGAGCGGCAGAAAGCGGCGGTGCCATCCTGGCGCCTGAACGCTGTACGACTCGGTCGCGCGAACGATGATCGGGGCGGTCACGGTGCCACCTGGTGTGCGCATCCTCCCGGACTCGATCTCGGCTGACGTCTGTTCGTAGATGGTGACACCACGCCGCTCGCAAGCGTCGGCCAAGCCGCGCACCAGGCGCGCTGGGTCGACGCGTGCGCAGTGCGGCGAGAAGGTCGCGGCTCGCGCGCCGGGCGTGTGCACGCGCTGCTCCAGTTCGCCTGCGGCGAGCAGTCGGAAGTCGTCCTCGGTGATGCCTCGTGCGCGCCGGGACGCAACGGTCGCTTGCAGTCGCTGGCGCTGTGGCTCGGAGTACGCAACCGTCAGCGAGCCGCCGTGAGCGAAGCCGCAATCGATGCCTTCGGTCGCGACCACCCGCCCGATCTCGGCGATGGCGGCGAAGGTCTCGCGCTCGGCGCGCAGCACGGCTGCCGGGCTGCTGCCGCGGCGATACACCGCAGGGTCGCCGGCGATGAACCCTGATACCCAACCGCCGTTGCGGCCGGATGCGCCGAAGCCGGCGACCTCACGCTCAACCACTGCGATGCGCAGGGTTGGGTCCAGTCCGGCCAGGTAGTAGGCCGTCCACAAGCCGGTGAAGCCGGCACCGACGATGGCCACATCCACGTCGGTGTCAGCGTCGAGCGCCGGTCGCGGCAGCAACGAAGCGGGCACGGTGTCGAGCCACAGCGATCTCTCGCGAACGGCGGCGTCATCGTTGAAGGACATTGACCGGACGCTACTTCCCACAACTGCTGACCTCTGACGCCGAACTGACGCGCTTTCTTGGCTGTGAACCTGGTCCGGCAGCTGGTAGCGCGTCAGTTCGCGGTAGCCGTCAGCGCCGGCCTACACCTTGAGGGACTCGTTGGGCAGGTCGAACCAGCGGAGGTGTTCGAACTCTGCGGACAGTGCACCAGCGTGTGCGCCGACCTGTTGCCACTCTGGTGCGGCGGCGAGCAGCTCGTGCGCCGCCGCCAGGTAGCCGGCCAAGGCGCCTTCGGACGCCCGAACCCGGTCAATCGGTGGGCGGCGCAGTACGCCAGTGGCAGCGTCGTACGACAACTGCGACAGCCTCAGTGGTGGCTCCACTGGGCCGTTGTGGTGGCGCCATAGACCGTTTGCCGGGTCGAAGCGGTACTCGGGCAGCAGCTTCCAGCCGTGTGTGGCCACCAGGTCCACCGCGTTGACGAGGTACTGGAAGACCGTCTCGGAGATGAAGTAGTTGAAGCTGACCCGCGTCCACCCCGGCTTGATGCCCTCGCAGCCGTGGGTGATCTCGTGCTCGAACTCGTGCGAGCGCGCTAGGTCGATGCCCAGCAGGCGGTGGCCGTACGGGCCAGCGCACGAGCAGCCACCGCGCGACTGGATGCCAAACAGATCGCTGAGCAGCGCGACCACAAAGTTGTGGTGGAGGTAGCGTTCCCCCGGGCGTTTCACCACGAACGACAGAATCGAGAGCCGTTCCGAGTTGGTGTTGCCCAACACCTGCAGCGCAGGGTTGGCCGACCACGCCTCGACGGCACGCCGCCAGTAGGACTCTTCGTGCTGCTTGATGGTGGCGACGCCGACTGCCTGCTTGAGTTGGAAGACCATGCCGGCTCGGATCGATTCGATGATCGCGGGCGTGCCACCTTCTTCGCGATGCACCGGGTCGTCGAGGAATCGATGCTCAGTCGGGTTGACATACGCGACCGTGCCGCCGCCAACCACATCTGGCACGCGGTTGGTGAGCAGCGCACGACGAATCACCAGCACGCCAGGAGTGCCCGGCCCGCCGACGAACTTGTGCGGGCTGAGCACGACGGCGTCCTTGTACGCGAGAGGGTGCTCGGCGCACTTCGGGTACATATCGATGTCGACGTAGGGGGCAGCCGCGGCAAAGTCCCACATCGACAGGGCGTTGTGTCGGTGCAGCAGGTCGGCGATAGCACACGAGTTGGACACGATGCCGGTGACGTTTGACGCGGCCGAGAACGAACCAATCTTCACCGGTCGTTCTGCGTGAGCGATCAGTTGACGCTCCAGCTCGGCCAGGTCGATGTGGCCGTCAGCGTCTTCTGGAATGGTGATCACATCGGCAATCGACTCGCGCCACGGCAATTCGTTGGAGTGATGCTCGAAGGGCCCGACGAAGACGACCGGCCGATCGGCGACAGGGATGTGCTGCAGCAAGTGATAGCGGTCGTCGAGGTTTGCCGGCAGCCGAATGTTGAGGACACCGATCAGCTTGTCGATCGCACCTGTCGCGCCAGACCCGCAGAAGATGACGCACGTCTCGTTGTCGCCGCCGACCGCCTGGTGGATGATGTGTCGCGCGTCCTCACGAAGGCGCGTGGTCTGGAGGCCGGTTCCCGACGACTCGGTGTGAGTATTGGCATAGCGGGGGAGCACCTCCTCACGAATGAAATCCTCGATGAACGTCAGCGCCCGCCCCGAAGCGGTGTAGTCCGCATAGGTGATGCGATGCGCGCCGTACGGGCCGTCCATTACCTGGTCGTCACCGATGACCGACTCGCGAATCTTGCGCAGTAGTGGACTGTCACCGGGGGCCATCACAACGATCAACTTATCCCGCGACCCGGCGACCGCATTTACAGTGAGGTCATGACTCGTTTCGGGGTCGACGACCTGGCGTGCTTCCATTACAAGGGCGAGCGCGACCTCGACGATGTGCTCGGTGATACCGACCTCTTTGTGACACTAAGGTATTGCCAGTGTCGGTGACAGATTATTCTGCGGTCGCTGGCCGACAGTCTGAACGTCGTCAGTCAAAGGGGGTAGTCGTGGAGATCAATCCGCAGTTTCAAGGACGCATCGGCCGCACTGTCGCCGAGTCCGAGCCGTCGTTCGAGCAGGTTCCTCACCCCGGTGAAGACGCGCCCAATGTCATCGTGGTGCTGCTGGACGACACCGGCTTCGCACAGCTGGGTTGCTTCGGCTCCGATATCGACACTCCCAACATCGATGCGCTCGCCGCTGGTGGCCTGCAGTTCACCAATTTTCACGTCACCCCGCTGTGCTCGCCAACGCGAGCCGCGCTGCTGACCGGCCGTTCGAACCATGCCGTCGGTATGCGCTCCATCTCCAACTTCGTCACCGGCTTCCCCAACCAACTGGGCCACATCTCGAACCAAGCGGCGACCGTGGCCGAGGTGCTGGGCGATGCTGGTTACGCCACGTTCGCGCTCGGCAAGTGGCACCTGGCCCCGATGGAACAGTGTTCGGCCGCCGGTCCGTTCGACCAATGGCCCTTGGGTCGCGGCTTCAACCGCTTCTACGGTTTCCTCGACGGTGAGACCGACCAGTTCTATCCAGAGTTGGTGGCCGACAATCACCCCATTCAGACCCCCGGCACCCCGGAGGACGGCTATCACGTCTCGCAGGATCTGGTTGACCAGGCGTTGAAGATGATTGCCGACTCAAAGGGTGTCCGGCCTGACCGTCCATTCTTCTCATACCTTGCGTTCGGCGCTACGCACGCGCCGCACCAGGCGCCGCCGGAGTACTTGGCGAAGTATCGCGGTCGCTACGACGAGGGCTGGGATGTAGTACGCCAGCGTTGGTTTGATCGCCAACTTGAGTTGGGTGTGATCCCTGCCGGCACTGAGCTGGCGCCGCGCAACCCGGGTGTGAAGCCGTGGGACGAGCTGTCGGACAACGAGCGTCGGTTGGCGGGGCGTCTGCAGGAAGCGTTTGCCGCGTTCCTCGACCACACCGATGTGCAGATCGGCCGCTTGGTCGATGGCCTTCGTCGCCTCGGGCAGCTGAACAACACGATCCTGGTGGTGCACGCGGACAATGGCGCGTCGCAAGAGGGCGGCCCGTTCGGTGTCATGCACGAGATGAAGTTCTTCAACGGCATCTTCGAGATGCCCGACGAGGCGGTGCAGCGCATCGACACCATCGGCGGGCCCAATAGTCACACCAACTACCCGTGGGGTTGGGCGCAGTGCGGCAACACGCCCTACCGGTGGTACAAGCAGAACACCCATGAGGGCGGGGTGCACGTACCGATGGTGTTCCACTGGCCCGACGGAGTGCCTGCCGATCAACGGGGCACGCTTCGAGATCAGTTCGTGTTCGTGTCCGACATCGTGCCGACGGTGTATGAACTCGCGGGTGTCACTGCGCCGACGGTTCGTCATGGCTTGCAGCAGCTGCCGGTGACCGGCCACTCCTTCGCGTCCGTACTGGCCGACCCCACTGCTCCGGCGACTAACCAGGTGCAATACTTCGAGAATGGTGGCAGCCTGGCGCTGATCGCGGGCGAGTGGAAGGCGGTGCTCAAGCATCTGCCTGGTGCCGACTACGCAGCCGAGGCGTGGGAGCTGTACCACCTTGCCGCTGACCGCTCGGAGTGCAACGACCTGGCGCAGTCGAAACCGGAGAAGCTGGCGGCAATGGTGAAGTTGTGGGACGCCGAGGCGGAACGCCACGGCGTGTTCCCGTTGGACGATCGCGGCTTCGCGCTGTTCGGTGCTCGCTTTCGCAAGCGGTCACCGCATCCGGAGAACCGTCGCTATGTGTACCGTCCCCCGATGTCGCCGCTGCCTGCGCAGGCTTCGGCTGCGATCGGTGGCCGTCACGTCGACCTCACTGCGTCAGTCACGTTGGCCACAGGCGACGAGGGCGTGCTGTTTGCGACAGGCACTCAGAACTCGGGCATCTCGATGTTCGTGCAGGGTGGTCGGCTGGTGCTCGACTACAACGCGTTCAGCGACCACACCATCATCGAATCCGACCTCGAGCTACCGGTTGGCAACGTCGAGTTGGCAGTGCGATTGCGTCGGGCTGAGGGGATGCTGGGCCGCGCGGAGATAGTCGTTGATGGTCGCGTTGCGGGCGCAGCCGACCTCGGCCTCTTCATGCGGATGATCTCGTCCATCGGCCCCAGCGTCGGAGGCGATCATGGCTCGGCGGTCTCCGAGCGCTACACCGCACCCTACGAGTTCACCGGCACGCTGCACGAGATCGTCGTGCAAGCCAGCCCCGAAAAATACGCTGACGTCACCGCGGCGGGAGAACGAGCCGAATCGGCCCGCCAATAGCCAACCGAGGGTTCCAACGACCTGGGGAGGGGTTGAAACCCTCCATTAGGCCGCAGCACGGGACCTTTGACGATGGAGATCAACGAGTTCGGCGAGTACGGTTGGCAGATCCAGCATGTCAAGGGCGGTGACTCGCTCGACCTGCCAATCGATCAGGTGGAGCTGTCGATCTCGCCGTTTGTCGACGGTGCTTCCTTCCAGTCCGAGGTGGTCCGGGTGAACATCGACCTCCACGGCCCATCGGATTGTGGGAACAGCCATGTCGATTCGAATGCTGCTGCCGTTCGGAAGAATCAGTCGCTCCTGAGGTTCCACTGGCACCCCCCGCTGCAGAAGGCCGTTGAGCACCTTGAGCTCAGGATGCGATTCTGCTGCGGCGCCCCCGTGTCGTCGGATCAGGGTTCTGGCAAACGTGACCGAGCCCGCTCGTCGAGGGGTGCAGAGCTGCTGCGCCATCGCGGCAAGGGCTTCCATCGAGGTGTACTTCCTCTGCAGCATCTGCTCGATGACGGACGAGAGGTCGGGAATGGTGAGATCGCGGGCGAGGTCGAACGCGAGGCGCTCGAACGTGGCGATACGAATGCCGTTGTCAAGAGTGCGAGCGTGATCATCTGGAGTGACCGTGGATTGGCGAAGTTGGACGAAATTTGGACAGTCGAATCGAGCACCGTGTGGCATGCAGAAAACAACTTTGGAAGGCGGCGGCATCCGCCGCACGTGCGCAAGTCCACCGCCTGTAGGTCCAGTAACGAACCCTGCCGGATGCTGCAGGCAAAGGACAACGATGCGCGCCTCGAGGGTCAGGGGCATCCCTGGAACGCGATACACGCAATGGCCAACGGGTGTCAGCACGCCGTCGGCGAGCAAGCGGGTGCGCTGACGGATGGTGACACCGGAAGAGTGCAATTGTCGTGTGGTAATTGCGCTGAGCTGGCGATTGAGCACGATGAGTGCCGGTGCGGTGAGTACGGACATAGTGACCTCCACGATCAGGCGTGATGGGGAAGTCAAAATCGACCATATCTTCGTACCCGCCTGTCGCCCGCCATTTCCGATGGAGGGTTTCGGTGACGTGGGGTGCGGTTGGAACCCTCGATTGGGCCGATGGAGGGTTTCGGTGACGTGGGGTGCGGTCGAAACCCTCGCTGAGCTGAGCTGAGCTGGGTAGCGTTGGGGGCGCATGACGCTTGATGGGCTTCTCGACAGTTCATTTGCTCGGGATCTTGGTGGAATGTACGAGTGTGCGTCCGCGGCAGGGGCCTCGACGCCGCGGTTGCTGGTGCTGAACACCGCGCTCGCCCATGAGTTGGGGTTGGACGCGGAGTGGCTGACGTCGCCAGCGGGTGTCGCGGCGTTGGTTGGCAATGCGGTGCCACTCGGCGCGCAGCCACTTGCGCAGGCGTACTCGGGCCACCAGTTCGGCGGCTTCTCGCCGCGGCTGGGCGACGGGCGCGCGCTGCTGTTGGGTGAACTGCGCGCCGGTAATGGCGAGCGCCGCGACCTGCATCTCAAGGGCAGTGGCCGCACCACGTTCTCGCGTGGCGGCGATGGCTTCGCGGCGGTGGGGCCGATGCTGCGCGAGTACATCATGGGCGAGGCGATGCACGCCCTCGGCATCCCCACCACACGGGCGCTCGCCGTCATTGCCACAGGCGATCAGGTAGCGCGCGAGACGATGCTGCCGGGTGCTGTACTGGCTCGCGTTGCGGCCAGTCACCTTCGCGTCGGCACGTTTCAGTACGCCAGCGTGCACCACGGCACGGCGATGGTGCAGCGGGTGGCCGACTTCGCGATCGACCGTCACTATCCGCAGCTCGCTGGCACCGACGGCCGGTATCTCGGCCTGCTCGAGGCGGTCACGCAGGCGCAGGCCGAACTAGTCGCACGCTGGATGTTGGCGGGCTTCATTCACGGCGTGATGAACACCGACAACACCACCATCTCCGGCGAGACAATCGACTACGGACCCTGCGCCTTCATCGATCGGTTCGACCCGGCAACG
>JAYUCY010000152.1:0-30974 GCA_043740085.1 Ilumatobacteraceae bacterium | reverse complement strand
TCCACTCCGCACTCACGCTGTTCCGCAGCGAGTTCGAAGCCAAGATTGTGGAACGCAAACGCATTCCCGTCAGCGCGGAAGCAGTCGGAGCTCACTGATGACGACCACCGAGCCAGTCATCGAAACCGACGCGCCGCCGCCGGACCCCAACGCTGTCCACGTCACCATCAACGGTGTGCCGCACACCGCGCGCAAGGGCCAGTTGGTCATCGAGGCCGCAGCCGACGCCGGCGAATACATCCCTCGCTTTTGCTACCACGAGCGGATGACGTCGGTCGGCAAGTGCCGGATGTGTTTGGTGGAGTGCGACTCGGGTCGCGGCCCGGCCGTCACGGTGGCGTGCATGGTGCCTGTGGCGCCCGACATGAAGATCGACACGCAGTCGGAGAACACCAAGCGGATGCAGGAGGGCGTGCTGGAACTACTGCTCGCCAATCACCCGCTGGATTGCCCGGTGTGCGACAAGGGTGGCGAATGCCCGTTGCAGGATCAGTCGGTCAGCAGTGGCCCCGGTGAGAGCCGCTATGTCGAAGAGAAGCGTCACTACGAGAAGCCGATCGCAATCAGCGACATCGTCTACCTCGACCGTGAGCGCTGCATCCTGTGCGACCGTTGCACCCGCTTCGCCGACGAAGTGGCGGGCGATGCGCTCATCCACTTCAGCGGTCGCGCCAACAACACGTACATCACCACCTACCCCGACGAGCCGTTCAGCAGCTACTTCAGCGGCAACACCGTGCAGATCTGCCCGGTCGGTGCGCTGACGGCCAAGCCGTATCGTTTCAAGGCTCGCCCGTGGGACCTCACGCAGCAGGAATCCACGTGCACCACCTGCTCGGTCGGTTGCCGCACCGTCGTGCAGAGCAGCCGTGACGAACTGCTTCGCTATATGGGCGTGGACAGCGACCCGGTGAATCACGGTTGGCTGTGCGACCGCGGTCGTTTCAACTTCGAATCGGTGAAGAGCGCCGAGCGTGTGCTGCAGCCCTTGGTGCGCCGCGGCGACAGCCTTGAGCCCGCATCGTGGAGCACTGCGTTTGCCGAGGCTGCGGCGTTGATCGAGGCAGCGAAGGCCGCCGGGGGCGCGGGGAGCATTGCTGTCATCGGCGGCGCCCGCGGCACCAACGAGGATGCGTTTGCCTGGGCCCGCTTGGGTCACGAGATCATCGGTACGCCCAACGTGTACTCGCAGATGGGCGACGGTCTGCCCGTCGGCGTGCTCGGTCTCGACCGAGCCACCATCGATGAGGCGGCCTCGGCCACCACCATCATCCTGCTCGGGCCCGATCTCAAGGAAGAGCTGCCGGTGCTCTATCTGCGCCTGCGCGAAGCCGCCGAGAAGAAGCGCAGCAAGATCATCGAGTTCGCACCGAAGCAGACCGGTCTCAGCCGTTACGCGTGGCGCCAGTTGGGCTACGAGCCGGGCACACAGGTGTCGGTTGTGCAGGCGGCATTGGCCGACCCCGCCATCGCCGAACAGTTGGGGAGGGGCAGCGTCGTCATTGTCGCCGGCCGCGCCAACTTGGCCGAGTCGTCCACGGCAACCATCGCCGCGCTGCGCGCGCTGCTGGCGGCCGTGCCTGGTGCCAGGGTGCTACCCGCATTCCGTCGCGGCAACGTGGTCGGCGCGCTGCAGGTCGGCTTTCGCCCCGGCAAGGGTGGGCTCGACACTCGCGGCGCGCTGCGCGCCGCGGCCGATGGCAAGCTCGAATTGCTCGTGCTGCTCGGCGCCGATCCGCTCAGCGACTTTCCCGACACCGATCTGGCTCGCCGTGCCTTGGCTGGCGCCCGTCGCATCATCGCCATCGACACGTTCCTCACCAAGTCGTCGTCGCTCGCCAACGTGGTGTTGGCTGCCAGCGCCTACGGCGAGAAGGCCGGCACCACTACCAACTTGGAAGGTCGCGTCAGCACGGTCGCCCGTCAGGTCACGCCCGCCGGTTCCACTCGGCCCGACTGGATGATCGCGACGGAGTTGGCACTCGAGTTGGGTGGCGACCTGGGCTACGGAAGCGTCGCCGACGTCACCGCCGACATCGCCAGCAAGGTCGACGGTTTCGCCGGCGTCACCGCCGAAGCACTTGCCGCCGATAGCAACGGTGTGCTCGCTGGCGTGCCCGCCGGGATCGACCCCATCAACCATGCTGAGGTCGTCGTCTCCGAGCGCAATGCGTACGACTTCCGGCTGGTCGTCAGTCGCACCCTGTATGACGAGGCGGTCGGTACTGCCACCTCGCCGTCACTCGCGCACCTGCCGCGTGGTTCGGTGCTGCACCTCCACCCGCTCGACCTCGAGCGAGTTGGCACCACCGCCGGAACCGACGTGAAGGTCATTGGCCCGCGGTCCACTGTCATCTTCACCACGGTGGCCGACGCGTCGGTGTTGCGTGGAACCGCATTCGTGCCCTTCAACAACCCGGGGCCGAATGTTGGCGAGCTGATCGATTGCTTCGCAGCAAGCAACGACGTCCGAATCGAGAACCTCTGATGTTGGCGGTCGATTCCCTGCTCGACGGCATCACCGCCTTCAGCACCGCCTTCCTGGTGGTGCTGATCAAGGTCGTGGTCATCTTCGTCGTCGGTCTCGTCGGCACAATGTTGATGGTCTGGTTCGAACGCAAGGTCATTGCGTTCATGCAGAATCGCGTCGGTCCCAACAAGGCTGGCCCCAAGGGTTTGCTACAGACACTCGCTGACGGCATCAAGCTGTTCTTCAAGGAAGACCTGATCCCCGCGAAGAGCGACCGGTTTGTGTTCAAGCTGGCGCCGTACCTCGCGTTCGTGCCGGCGTTCCTGGTGTGGAGCATCATCCCCCTGGGTGGCGACTTCAGCAACGGCAAGGACGGTTCGGTCAGCATTCTCGGCCACACCACCAAGCTGCAGTTGGCCGACCCGCCGGTGGGCGTGTTGCTGCTGCTGGCGCTCAGCAGCGTTGCGGTCTACGGCATCATGCTTGCCGGTTGGAGTTCGGGCTCGAAGTACCCGCTGCTCGGCTCAGTGCGAGCCTCGGCGCAGATGGTCAGCTACGAAGCAGCCCTCGGCCTCAGCCTGGCCACCGTCATCCTGATTGCGGGCACCCTCAGCACCAGCGGCATCGTGGCCGCGCAAAGCAGCTTCACCCGCTGGCATGTCGTCGCTACCGGGGTGCTGCCCTTCATCATCTTTCTCATCGCCGCCACCGCCGAGCTGAACCGGCCGCCATTCGACCTTGTGGAAGCCGAGCAGGAACTGGTCGGTGGCTTCAACACCGAGTACTCCAGTATCCGCTTCGCACTGTTCTTCCTCGCTGAGTTCATGAACACCATCACGATGAGCGGCGTCATCGTGACGCTGTTCTTCGGTGGGCCGCAGCCGCTCAAGATCCTCGGTAACGCCAACATCCTTTCGTTCCTCGGGCCGCTCAGCGGCACCGTGTGGATGCTGCTCAAGGTGTTGGTCTTCCTTTACATCTACGTGTGGTTCCGTGCCACGCTGCCTCGCCTCCGCTACGACCAGCTGATGAACCTCGGCTGGAAGTTGATGATCCCGTTGGCGCTGGGCTGGTTCATGCTGATTGCCGTATTCCGCGTGGGCAGTGACAAGGGCTGGTCGCAGTCCGAGCGCTTCCTCGCCGGCGGTGTCGGCCTAGTGGTGATGTTTGCCTGCGCAGGTTTGCTGCGTGTGGCCACGCGGGTCAGTGCCCGCAATCGTGAACGAGAGGGGGCGATGTTCTGATGGGTTACCTCGACGGATTCCTCGTCACACTGAAGCAGCACAGGGTCTTCGGTGGCGAGCGCGTCACCACCTCATACTCGGGTGGCCGTCTTGCGAAGAAGGGCAAGGCGACTGAGGGTCGCGATGAGAAGATCGACAAGCCCGAACGACTGCACGGTCGCCATGTCCTCAACCGCTACGAAGATGGCATGGAGAAGTGCATCGGTTGCGAGCTGTGCGCTGGCGTGTGCCCGGCCAAGTGCATTCACGTGCGCGGTGCCGACAACGACCCGCAGAACCCCACGTCGCCAGGCGAGCGCTTCGGCTTCGTCTACGAGATCAACTACCTGCGCTGCATTCACTGCGACCTGTGCGTGGAGGCCTGCCCCACTGAGGCCATTACCGAGAGCAAGTTGTTCGAGTTCAGCTTCACCAGCCGCAGCGATGCGGTCTACACGAAGGCTGAACTCGTCGTCGGCGACGATGGCAAGCCGCAGCAGCTGCCGTGGGAAGATTGGCGTGAAGGCGAAGATCTGCTGACCAGTGGCTGGATGCGCGCCACCTCGCCAGGTGGCGACGCGAACTTCGTTGGCCAGGTCGGTTGGAGCAACGAGCTGGGCTACGGCCTGCGCGAGCCCGAACGACCGGCCGACTGATGGAACTGTTCGTCTTTATCGTCGCGACCGCGATGGTGCTGGTTGGTGCCGTCGGTGTTGTCGTGCGCAAGCACCCGGTGCACGCCGCGCTCAGCCTGGTGCTCACACTGTTCGGCATCGCCGTGCACTTCATTGCGCAGGAGGCTCACTTCCTGGCCGCCGTGCAGGTGATTGTGTACGCCGGCGCCATCGTCGTGCTGTTCCTGTTCGTGATCATGCTGCTGGGTGTCGACAACGCCGAGGACCTGCACATCGAGCCGTTCAAAGTCCAGCGTCCTGTTGCTGCTGTTGTCGGCAGTGGTCTCGTCAGCATCATCGGTCTGGCCATCATCGTGTCCCGGAAGGCAACTGTGCCGGTCGTGACGCAAAGCCAGGCTGTGCAAGACGCCGCGCTCGACCCGCACGACGGCAACATTCGTGCACTCGCTCGCGACGTGTTCAGCGACCATGTGCTGGCCTTCGAACTGACCTCGGTGCTGCTGGTCATTGCTGTCGTCGCCACCGTCATGCTGGCGCGCAAGCCGAAGCCCGGTGAGCTGGTCATCATTGAGACAACGGTGGCCGCCAAATGATCGCCGCCATCGCTACCCCCACTACCACCTGGTACCTGCTGCTGGGTGCGGTGCTCTTCTCCATCGGCGTTGTCGGCGTGATGGTGCGCCGCAACCCACTGATCCTGTTCATGTGCGTGGAGCTGATGCTCAACGCCGTCAACCTCACGTTCGTCGCGCTCGCTCGCCGGCTTGGCGACATCGGCGGCCAGAGCATGGTGTTCTTCGTCTTAGTCGTCGCCGCTGCGGAAGTCGTGGTGGGCCTCGGCATCGTGGTCGCGATCTTGCGCCGCATGCCCAATGCGACCACCGACGACATGGCCGAGTTGAAGGGCTGATGTAATGCTCGACCTCGTCTGGCTCATTCCCGCGCTACCCCTGGCTGGGTTCCTGTGCATTCTGTTGTTCGGTCGCAAGCTGGGCGACCCCGCGGCCGGTTACTTCGCAACCGCCATGGTGGGCGCCTCGTTCCTGCTCACCGTGGGGGTGTTTGCCGACATGATGTCGAAGTCGGCCGAGGAGCGCAGCCATGTGCGCACGCTCTTTCAGTGGATCCCCGTCGGCTCGCTGAAGGTCGACCTGGCGTTCCTGGCCGACCCGCTCAGCATCACGATGTGCCTGTTCGTCACCGGCATCGGCACGCTCATCCACCTGTACGCCGTCGGCTACATGCACGGCGATTCGCGGTTCAGTAAATTCTTCCTGTACCTCAACCTGTTCGCCTTCAGCATGCTGATGCTGGTTCTCGGCTCGAACATGCTGGTCACCTTCCTCGGTTGGGAGGGTGTCGGTACCTGCAGCTACTTCCTCATCGCCTTCTGGCATGAGAAGGACAGCGCTGCCACTGCCGGCAAGAAGGCGTTCATCACCAACCGCGTTGGCGACTGGGGCTTCATGATGGCGATGTTCTTCGCCTTCTGGGCCGTTGGCTCGCTCGACTACTCGGTCATCAATCAGTCGGTACTCTCCACCAGCACGGCAACCGCGATTGCGCTGTTCTGCTTCATCGGCGCCTGCGGTAAGAGCGCACAGTTGCCGCTCTACCTGTGGCTACCCGACGCGATGGAAGGCCCCACCCCGGTGTCGGCTCTCATCCACGCCGCCACGATGGTGACGGCCGGCGTGTACCTGATGTGCCGCATCAGTCCGGTGCTGGAAATTGCATCCGACTATGCCGGCTGGATCATCGCCATTATCGGCGCCGCCACTGCGCTCTACGCCGCCACCATTGCCGTCGCACAGAACGACATCAAGAAGGTGTTGGCATACTCCACGGTCAGTCAGCTGGGCTACATGTTCCTGGCAGTCGGTTCCGGTGCGTACACCGCAGCGCTGTTCCACATGATCACCCACGCATTCTTCAAGGCGCTGCTCTTCTTGGGCGCCGGCTCGGTGATCCATGGCATGCACCACGAGCAGGACATGCGTCGGATGGGTGCCCTGCGCAAGCTGATGCCCATCACCGCGATCACGTTCATCATCGGCTGGCTTGCTATCGCTGGTGTGCCGCCGTTTGCGGGCTTCTGGAGCAAGGACGACATCTTGCTGTTCGCGTACGACAAGAGCCCGATTCTGTGGCTTGTCGGTCTGGTGACGGCGCTGCTCACTGCCTACTACATGACCCGTCAGGTGATCATGGTGTTCTTCGGCAAGGCCCGCTGGAATGATGCTCACGAGGAGCACGGCGCCCATGGCGACCTTCACGTCAACGGCACGGAGCCGCATGAGAGCCCGTGGATGATGGTGACGCCGCTGATCGTGCTCGCCTTCTTGTCGATTGTCGGTGGCGTCATCAACCTGCCCTTCTCGCACAAGTCCGAGCGATTGGTCGCCTGGCTGGAACCGGCGGTCGTCGTGCATGAAAGCGACACCGCCAAGCTGCCGCTGGCCATCGTCGCCATCGTGGTCGGACTCGTGGGTATTGCGCTGGCCATCATGGTGTACGCAAAGCATCGGGTGAAGGCGATCGAGCCGCAGATTCTGGCCGACGCGTGGGGCTACGACCGTGCGGTCAGCAATTTCATGGGTGGGCCCGGCCGGCAGGCCTTCGATGGCGTGGCGTGGGCTGACGCTCACGTGGTCGATGGTGCCGTCAACGGCACCGGTGCCTTGGTTCGCGGTACGGCAGGCGAGGTTCGTAAGCTGCAGACCGGCAACGTTCGCACCTATGCAGCTGCCATCGGCGCTGGGGTCGTGCTGCTGTTGATGTGGTTCGTCGTCGTGCGAGGAATCCTGTGATCGAGTTCCCAATTCTCACTCTGCTGGTGCTCGTGCCCGCCGTTGGCGCCGCTGTGGTGGCGTTGATCTCGAAGCGGCAACCAGACCTGGTCAAGGTCGTGGCGATGATCACCAGCGTCCTCACCGGCGGCATGGCCTTGTGGGTGCTGTTCGCATTCAAGTCGCACAACGCCGATTTCCAGTTCGTCTCACAACATATGTGGATCAAGCCGTGGGGCATTTCCTGGCACCTCGGCGTGGACGGCATTTCGCTGTTCCTCGTCGCGTTGACCGGTGTGCTGTTCCCGCTGGTGATCATCGGAATCGATCCGCACCACGATCACAAGCGTTACCTGTCGTGGATGCTGCTGCTTGAGGCCGGCGTGATGGGTTCGTTCATCAGCCTCGACCTGTTCTTGTTCTTCGTGTTCTTCGAAATCGTGCTGGTGCCGATGTACTTCCTCATCGGCGGCTGGGGCTACGACGACCGCGTCTACGCGGCCACGAAGTTCTTTCTGTTCACCATGGTCGGCTCGGCGTTCATGTTGGTGGGCATCATCTCCACGGCGGTGCTGGCCAAGGCTGGCCCTGGAGGTTCGGTCACCTTCGACCTCATCAAGATCGCCGAAAACGCGACGTTCGCGGCGTCAACGGGTCGATGGCTGTTCTTCGCGTTCGCTATCGCGTTCGCCGTCAAAGTGCCGCTGTTCCCGCTGCACACCTGGCTGCCCGACGCACACACGCAGGCGCCTACTGGCGGCTCGGTCATCCTGGCCGGCGTACTCTTGAAGATGGGCACCTACGGGTTGCTGCGCTTCGGCGTGTACCTGTTTCCCGAAGCTGCGGTCTGGGCTCGTCCGCTGTTCCTCACTCTGGCAGTCATCGGCATCCTGTGGGGCGCGGTCGCAGCCACGATGCAGACCGACCTCAAACGGTTGGTCGCGTACTCGTCCGTTGCGCACCTTGGTTTCATCGTGCTCGGCACGTTCGCCTTCACGACCGTTGCGCTCACCGGTTCGGTGATGCAGAACGTCAACCACGGCCTTTCCACCGGTGCGCTCTTCCTGATGGTCGGCATGATCTATGAACGCCGCCACACTCGCGAGATCTCCAAGCTGAAAGGCTTACAGAAGGCCGCCCCGGTGTTTGCTGCTGCCTTCATGGTCATCATGCTCAGCAGTATTGGCGTGCCGGGCCTCAACGGTTTCGTTGGCGAGTTCATGATTCTGATCGGGTCGTTTGGAACCGCTCGTTGGTGGGTTGCGGTCGCGGCCACCGGCGTCATCTTCGCGGCCTTGTATCTGCTGTGGGCGTATCAGCGAGTCTTCCACGGCGAGCCCGACGAGGACAACAAGTCGTTCCCCGAGCTGAAGTTGAAGGAAGCGACATTGCTGCTGCCTTTCATTGCGATCATCGTGTTCACCGGCGTGTTCCCCAAGCCGATGCTCAGCCGCATCGAGCCGTCGGTCAACAAGCTGATTACGCATATCGAAGAAAACAGTGACTGGCGTTCGCCGGAGCCATCTGTTGGAGAACCGACTGGGGTAGCCGAGTCGGTCGTCACCGATTCAGCTGAGGATGGAGAAGGGTGATGGGCGCGCTTCTCGCTGCCGACACACTGCAAGGCCCGAACGTTGAATGGTTCGCTCTCAGCCCGCTGTTGTTGCTGCTTGGTGGCGCAATGCTGCTGCTGGTTGGGGGTGCGCTCACCCCGCCGTGGCCCAAGCACGGGTACGCGCTGTTCACTGCTGCAATCGCGATTGCAGGTGGTGTGTTCGGCGTGCTGCTGTGGCACCGCATCGACGACAGGGGCCCTGTCACGCTGGTCGGTAACGCGCTGAGCCTCGACAAGGTCGCGGTGTGGCTGACCATCACCATCTGCGTTGGTGTGTTCCTTGCTGCGCTGGTCAGCGACGACTATCTCCGTCGCGAGGGTCTCGACGGCCCCGAACTCTACGTGCTCTATCTGCTGGCTGCCCTCGGCGGCATCGTGATGAGTTCGGCCAACGACCTGATCGTGTTGTTCCTCGGACTAGAGATCTTGTCGATTGCGCTGTACGTGATGGCGGCAAGCCATCGCAAGCGCGTCGAGAGCCAGGAAGCCGGTCTCAAGTACTTCGTCCTCGGGGGCTTCTCGTCGGCGTTCTTCCTGTACGGCGTGGCGCTGGTGTATGGGGGCGCGGGAAGTACCAACTTCGACAAGATCGTGGCTGCGTTCGATGCAACTATTCAGGTCGATCGTCAGAACGACGCGCTCGTCCTTGCGGGTATCGCGCTGCTGTTCGTTGGGCTCGCATTCAAGGTCGCTGCCGTGCCCTTCCACTTCTGGTCGCCCGACGTATACGAGGGCTCGCCCACGCCGGTGACAGCGTTCATGGCTTCCGTCGGCAAGACGGCGGCGTTCGGTGCGATGTTGCGAGTTCTGCTGCTGGCGCTGCCGCACTGGCGCGACGACTACCGTCCAGCCCTCTGGTCGATCGCCGTCCTCACGCTGGTCGGTGGCTCGGTGATGGCGGTCGTCCAGACCAACGTCAAACGCATGCTCGCGTTCTCGTCCATCAGCCACGCCGGCTTCATTCTCGTCGGTGTCGAGGCTGCGGCTCATGGCACTGGTGCCACGCTTTCAAGCCCCGGTGTCTCGTCGGTGCTGTTGTACCTGCTGATCTATTCGGTGCTGGTGATGGGCACGTTCGGCGTTGTCAGTGCGGTCGGTCGCACGGGTGACGCCAACACGGGTCTGGCCGGGTTCCGCGGTTTGGGCAGGAACCAGCCAGTCCTCGCACTCGGTATGACAGTGCTGTTGCTTGCGCAGGCTGGCGTGCCGCTCACCAGCGGCTTCATCGCCAAGTTCGGCGTCATCACCGCAGCAGTTGATGTGCATAGCTACGCGATCGCCATCATCGCCATGGTCTCGGCCGTCATTGCAGCGTTCTTGTACTTGCGCATTATGGTCAGCATGTGGGTCATCGAGCCCGAAGCTGGTGACGACGCTCGTGAGCCCGTTCACGTGCCCGCCCTGCTCGGCGTCGCAATCAGCCTGTCGGTTGCCTTCACCTTGGTGATCGGCTTCCTGCCCGGCCGCCTCATCGATGTCACGCCCTAGCCCCTGCCCGACCCCCACGTCGGCCTCACACCGTAAGCCATGCGCTCGTGACGCAGTCAGCGCTGAAGGCGCCGCTGCCGCTGTCGCTGTCGCCGTCACCCTTTCCCGCCCAAGGGCGGCAGGCGATGCCAACCGACGTTCGCGTTCCCTGGCCTTGACACCCTCTGGCGCCCAAGGGCGGGTAAGGACGACAGAATCGACGCCCTTACCCGCCCAAGGGTGGCGGACTATGCCGTCATGCGGAGGCTGATGATGGCGGCGACATCGGCGATCGCGTCGTCCAACGCTCCGTTGACGTCGATCTTCGTGACCCGTGCGACGAACCAGCCGACGGTTCCTGCCTTGCGATCGCGGTTGGTGTCACGATGGCGTTCCATCTCGCCTGCGTGCCATGACGGGTCATCCACTTCAAGTCCAACCTGCCATTGCGGCCACCCGAAGTCGAGATGGATGATCTTTCCCGACGGCAACCTCACCGGACACTGTGGAACCGGGGCAGGTAGTCCCCGTTGACTGATTACCTCGTCTACTCGGTGCTCCAAGTCGGACTGCAGCGCAGCGCGCCACTTCGGACGAGAGCTCAGCACTTCGCCGAGCACGGTTGAGCCTGGACGACGTGGGTGGCTCAGCCGTAGGAAGGTATCGATCACCGTCTCCAGGGTGCACGTTCGCTCGTGCAACACCTGTTCCAGCACGGATCGAGTCGCGCTGCGGCCCAACATTTCAGCACTGTCGAAGAGGGTACGAGGAGGACTCGTCACTCGAATTCCATCAGCTCGATGGACGATGTCGACCGGCTCGATCTGCCGGCAGCGATGCACGATCACTCCAGTCGGTGCCGCCGCCGAGCCGTGTGGAATGAGGATGTGAGTGCGATCGTCGTCCACCCGTCGCCAACTCCAGAGCCTCGACCCGGTGGTAAACGCGATCGTTGCAGCAGGGACGCGATCGCAGACCGCGACGAGTCTGGACATGAGGCTTTCCTGCCACTGACGGCTCCGGAAGACGCCCGGATAGACCGTGATCAGCGCCCCCGTCGCAACCATTCGACGAATGGTGCGCTCCGAGCAGCCAAGCTCAATCAGCTTCGCCGCAGTGATGATTCCGTGATGTCCGCCGAGCCAATGGTCGACGGCTGATCGCCATGTGGGCATGGCTCTCCTCCTGATGTTCGAGTTCATCGGGGGAAGCCGAAGGCTGACCATATCGGTGCGTGGTGAAGAGCGGGCGACGAGCCTTCCACGGCTCAGTTGGCACGCTCCGCCGCCCATGGGCGGGTAAACCGGCCCGTTTCGACGCCCTTACTCGCCCATGGGCGGCGAACGGTGCCAATTCCGGTGAACGGTGCCAGACTCCGACGCTCTTGCCCGCTCTTGGGCGGCACATGGTGCCAGATTCCGGGGGGTGGCCACGTCGCTGGGGAGTCATGTGCAGCAGCGCGACCGGGTGACCGGGTGACCGGCCGTGACCGGCCGCGACCGGCCTGACCGGGTGACCGGGTGACCGGGTGACCGGCCGCGACCGGCCTGACCGGGTGACCGGCTCGGTTAGCAGGCGTCTATCAACGCGGTGAACAGGGACTGTTGTTGGGGATCGGTGGCGGAGGTGTCTTCTGGATGCCACTGCGTGGCGACTACCCACGCGTCGCTCGTTGACTCGCATGCATGGATGATGCCGTCGGCAGTCGTACCGACCACGACCAAGCCGTCGGCGACTCGGTCGAGGGCTTGGTGGTGCACACAATGGGCGGCAGTCACCGTCTCGCTGCCGATGGCCTTCGCCAACCGTGACCCGGCCTCCAGTGCGACCTCGTGGTGCGCGAACCAGTGCGACTCGCTGCCGATGTCCTGCTGCAGCGTGCCCCCCATGGCCACGTTGAGCACCTGCATGCCGCGACAGATCGCGAGCATAGGCACCTCCAACGAAAGCGCCGCCGCGACCACTGCCAACTCGACTTCGTCATGCTCCGGCACGATGCCGTACAGCTGTTCGGCGGCGGGTTCCTGCCCATATCGACGGGGATCGACGTCGCCACCGCCGTGCAGCACGACAGCATCGACCTGGCGCAGCAGGTCGGGAATGTCGTCAATCAGCGACGGAATGGGTGGCAGCATCAACGGCATGCCGCCGGCCCGTGCGACCGACTCGAAGTAGCGGCGACCGCCGGCAAACGGTTCGCCACGAACACCCTTCGCCTCAGTCGCGAGCCGACCAACAATCAACACCAGCGGATTCACTCCGTCAGCATAAGTGAGCTGGTCAGCAGTCGGTGTTGGTATCGAATGGGTAGTCGCCGGTGTCCAGCCCTGTGACGCTGACATCGGCAGGGTTCGGGTCGGACGAAACAAACTCACCGGCGTCGTTGTAGCTGCCGAATGTCGCGCCAGCGGACACGACTGATACGAGTACGCCGTCAATTGTGCCCGAGCTGTTGAGGAAGCAACCACCCTGGCCAGGCGTGATCATCGTGGGGAAGTCGCTCCACAACGAGCCACCGGTGACGCCGGAGGTGGTGCGCAGGGTGCTGCCGCCATATGTCCAACCAACGAAGGTCAACGTCGCTGCGTCGGTACCACCGAAGGCCGCGCACAGCTGGCCATCGGCACCGTCAGACCAGCAGGCGATGCGGCCAAATGGTGCAATGAAACCTTGGTTCTCGTCGGCGCTGACATAGCCGCCGTACTCCGTCGTGAGCGGGAATTCGAGTGCTTCGTCCGTAGTGGCCTCCAGTTGCGCCGACAGCCCGGCCGAGACATCGGCGTACGACAGTCCGAGGTCGAAGCTGCCGACACCATCGCCACGCAAGGTCAGCGGCGCGGCGGCCGGCGCGGCCGTGGTGGTCGTGGTGGTCGGCGCGGCGGTGGTGGTTGCAGCGATAGTTGTCGGCGCGGCGGTGGACGTGTCGGCAACCACCGTGTCAGACGTCAGCGGAGCAGTGGAGTCGGTGGCCGCCGTACCCTCCGAGGCTGAACTGGAACATCCGGTTATGAGCGCGAGGCCGACGGCGCAGGCGATGACAGCAGTTCGCGACCGGTGGCCGGGAGTGACCGACAGTTGACCTGACATGGGATTCCCTTCAGCGTGGTCGACCCGCCCGAATGCATTGCGTGGTCAAACGGTAGCCCAACAGATCAGCCGTGAGCCGCGCGGGTGGCCGCACGACGAACCAACTCGTCGTAGATAGCCTGCTGCTGCGGCTTGCGGGATGCGGTGTCTTCCGGATGCCACTGTGCGCCAACGATCCACGTCGCGGTGGGCAGTTCCACCGCCTCCAGCTGGCCATCGGTCGCCCAGCCGCACGCGACCAGCGGCGCTGCTAGCTGGTCGATGCCCTGATGGTGGACGGAGTGGCAATGCTCTAGGTGTGTCGTGCCGCATGCCTCGGCGATGAGCGAACCGGGGGTGAGGTCGACAGTGTGCTCGCGCATCCAGTGGTCGCTGTTGCCAATGTCTTGCTGCAGCGTGCCACCCAACGCCACATTCAGCACCTGCATTCCACGGCAGAGCGCCAGCATCGGCAGGTCGAGTTCGATCGCCGCGAGGCAGACAGCAATGTCGAGTTCGTCGTGAATCTCGGTGATGCCGTACAGGTTCTCGTCGAGCGCGTCCTGGCCGTAGCGGCGCGGGTCGACATCGCCGCCCCCGGGCAGCACGACACCGTCGAAGTGTTGCAGCACTGTCAGCGCGTTGGCGGCCAGTTCGTGGATGGGCGGCACCATCACAGGTACTCCGCCGGCGCGGGCCACGGCACGCGAGTACGGCTGGCTGCTGCTGTAGGCGTCGCGCTTACCTTCGTCGGAGAAGGTCAGTACGCGGGCGCACAGCGCGATCAGGGGCGGCGGTTGGCTCATGCCCCACTAGTCTGGCCGACCAGCCAGAGTCATCTGTAACTGTCGTCCACTACTCTCGATTGGCGTGTCATCGATGCTTACGCTCCGCAACCCGGCCACCGAAGAAGTCATCCACGAGATGCCGCACGCCACGGTGGAGGATGTCGATACCGCCGTCGCCCTCGCGAAGGCGGCGTCGCCGGCGTGGAAGGCGCTGTCACCGGTTGATCGCACGCGTCTGATGCGCCGCTTCGCCGACACCATCGGCGCGCACGTGGATGAGTTGGCCGAGCTGGAAACGCGCAACATGGGAATGCCGTTGAGCAGCGCGAAGTGGTGTGCCAACGCAGTCGCCGACACCATCCACTACTTCGCGGGTGGCATCGAGAAGCACACCGGTTCCAGTATCCCTGTTGCCGGTGGCGTCGACGTCACGTTCCACGAGCCGCTCGGTGTGGTCGGGCTGATCACGCCGTGGAACTTCCCGATGCTGATGGCCTCGTGGAAGATTGGGCCCGCCTTGGCCGCTGGCAACACCGCCGTGCTGAAGCCAGCGGAGATCACGCCTCTCACCTCCATGCGCTTGGCCGAGTTGGCGTTGGAAGCGGGCATTCCGGAGGGCGTCCTCAACGTGGTAGTCGGACCCGGCTCGTCCGTGGGTTGGCGAATGGTTGAGCACCCCGACGTACGCAAGATCGGCTTCACCGGTTCCACCGACGTCGGCAAGCGGTTGATGGTGGGCTGCGCCGACCAGATGAAGCGGGTCACGCTGGAACTGGGCGGCAAGAGCGCCAACATCGTGTTCGACGACGCAGACCTGGAGAAGGCCGCGCAGTCGGCGCCGGGTGCCGTGTTCGACAATTCTGGCCAGGACTGCTGTGCGCGCAGCCGTGTGCTGGTGCAGCGCGGCGTGTTCGACCGCTTCTTGGAGCTGTTCATCGAGGCTGCGAGAGGTTGGAAGGTTGGCGACCCGATGGCCGCCGATACTGCCATGGGTCCGCTCGTGACGGCTGGTCACCTCGCGGCGGTGCGCCACTACAGCGACGGTCTGGAGACTGTCTTCACCGGCGAGGCGCCAACCGGCCCCGGCTTCTGGCATCCCGTGATGATCGCCACGCCGGATTACGACGCGGTGGTATGTCATGAAGAGATCTTCGGACCGGTTGCTGTGGTGATTCCCTTCGACGACGAGGCCGACGCAATCCGTATTTGCAACGACAGCATCTATGGCCTGTCAGGTTCGGTGTGGACTCGCGACGGGGCACGTGCCCTACGAGTTGCTCGCGCAATGGAAGCCGGTGCGCTGAGCGTGAACTCGAACTCATCGGTCCGGTACGCCACCCCCTTCGGCGGCTTCAAGCAAAGCGGCATCGGCCGCGAGCACAGCATGCACGCGCTCGACCATTACACCGAGCTGAAGAACGTGTTCATCTCCACCGACTGACGACTGATCCGCCCACCACTCCCGCACGTGGCGGGGTACCGTATCGCTCGTGCGTGCCTTGCTCATAGCCAATGCCAACGACGCAGATGCCGGTTTCGTGGGGGAGCGGTTCCGCTCGCGCGGCTACGCCTTCGACGAATGCCATCGCGAGCACCCGGGCGACTGGCCGTCGCTCGACGGTCACGAACTGGTGGTCATGCTCGGCAGCGAGTGGAGCGTCTACTGGCCGGAGGTGGCGGACAACGTGTCTGCCGAGGTCGCAGTGGTCCACGAGGCGGCCCGCCGCGGTGTGCCGGTGTTCGGAATTTGCTTCGGCAATCAGGTGCTGGCGCATGCGCTGGGTGGCACGGTCGAACGTGCCCGCGAACCGGAGATCGGCTGGATGCAGGTTGTCAGCGACTTCCCGCTCACCATTGCCGAAGGCCCTTGGATGCAATGGCATTACGACGTCGTGAGGGTGCCCGGCCAAGCCACCGAACTGGCGCGCAGCGCAGTCGGCCCGCAGGCCTGGCGGCTGGGCCGAATGTTCAGCACCCAGTTCCATCCGGAGGCCAACGAAGCCATGCTGCGGCGTTGGACGACCGGCTTCGGCGCCGACGAACTGGTACGCATCGGTTCCAGTGCGGAGGAGCTGATGGCAACCACTCAGGCCTCTGTCAAGGACAGCCGTGAGAACTCTGATCGGATCGTCGACTGGTTTTGCGAGACCATCGTTCCGAGCGAATTCCACGACGTGCTAAACACGCACTAACTCGTGGGCCGCGAGTGGGGGCATTGGCGGCTCAACGAGCCTCATTAGTCCTACACAGGAGGGTTTCCATGGCAGACACCGTGGACGCAGACCGCGATCATTTGCACGAAATGGGCTATGCCCAAGAACTGCATCGCGGCATGTCGACGTTCAGCAACTTCGCAATCAGCTTCTCGATCATCTCGATCCTGGCTGGCGGCATGACGAGCTTCTGGCTCGGCATGGTCACCAGCGGGCCACGAGTGATCACTCTGGGCTGGATCGTCGTTGGCTTCTTTGCACTGTTGGTCGGAATGGCGATGGGAGAAATCTGCTCTGCGTATCCGACTGCCGGCGGCCTGTACTACTGGTCAGCGAAGCTGGCCAAGAAGAATGGGGCGCGCTGGGCATGGTTCACCGGCTACTTCAACCTGATCGGGCAGATCGGCGTCATCGCCTCGGTTGACTATGCGCTGTCGGTCTTCATCGCCTACTTCATCCGCATGTTCGACGACAGCTACCGACTCACTGTCGGCGGCATCTTTCTCATCTTCATCGTGGTACTCATCGTTCATGGTCTGCTGAATACATTCAGCATCGACATCGTGAAGACCATGGGCAACATCAGCGTCTGGTGGCACGTGGTGGGTGTGGTCGTCATCGCAGGGGTGCTCTTCATCGCTCCGAGCAATACGCGCGGCATCGGCGGTGCCTTCGACAAGGCCCCACCTGGGTTGACCGGGTGGACGGGTGGCACCTTCATCACGATCTATCTGTTCGCTCTCGGCCTGCTGCTCGCGCAGTACACGATCACCGGCTTCGATGCTTCGGCTCACGTGAGCGAAGAGACCAAGGGTGCTCGTACAGAGGCGCCGAAAGCGATCGTGCGGTCGATCTACATCTCGGCCATTGCCGGCCTGATCCTCAACCTGTCGATGATTGCGGCGCTGCCGAAGAAGGGCCCCGATGGCGATGCGCTCTACGCAGGCATCGCATTCGGCGACGGCAACGATCCCTTCCTGGTCAATGCGGCACCCCGACTCATCTCCAGCGCAGTTGGGACCGGCTCCGCCAAGTTGCTCATCTTCATTGCGATCCTCGGTCAGTTCTTCTGCGGCCTTGCGT
The DNA here is from genome assembly GCA_043740085.1 of Ilumatobacteraceae bacterium. Taxonomy (GTDB): domain Bacteria; phylum Actinomycetota; class Acidimicrobiia; order Acidimicrobiales; family Ilumatobacteraceae; genus UBA668. The sequence continues at coordinate 13,625 of JAYUCY010000152.1, read as the reverse complement.
CGGTCACGGCCAACAGCCGCATGATCTACGCGTTCAGTCGCGACGGCGCGCTGCCGGGTTCCAAGCATTGGCACAAGATCAACAAGAAGACCCGCACGCCAACCAACTCGGTGTGGCTCGGTGTCACATTGTCGGCCATTCTCGGTGCGAGTTCGCTGTACGTGCGGGGTTCCGGGGCCGGTCGCTACTCAACCGCGTTCTTCGCCATGACCGGCATCTGCGTGATCGGGCTCTACATCGCCTACGCGATTCCCATCTACCTGCGGCTCACCAACCCTGAGTTCCAGGTCGGCCCTTGGAACCTGAAGGGCAAACACAAGATTGTCGGCTGGACGGCGCTCGTCTGGATCGCGATCATCTCCGTCCTGTTCGTCGCCCCGCTGTTCTGGCCGTTCTGGCGGCCGTGGGGCAAAGGCAACGCATTCCTCGACGACGGTGCGGGCAACGTGTTCTTCAAGCAGAACAACTTCAACTTCACCGGCCCGCTGATTCTGTCGGCGGCGCTGTTCGTGATGCTCTACTGGCGCTTCAGTGGCAAGAAGTGGTTCAAGGGTCCGAAGGTGCAAGGCACCAAGGAAGAACTGTTGGCCATCGAGCGCGAGCTCGACGCCGTGGAGCACGGAAAGGCTATATAACCCGGAAATCTCTCAGCGTTTGTGCACTTCCGCTCGCCAGGCGAGCGAAAGTGCACAAACGCGACGGGTTACATCGCAGGGTTTGCTGCATCGGCGAGCCACTGCTCGAACTGGGGCCGGGCAGCCAACCGTTCACAGTTGCTCAGCCGTTCGTGTGCATAGGCCACGAAGTCGGTGTCCAGCGTGCTGATTGCCTGCTGCACGACGGCCCACATTCCCTCACGAAACTCGCTCATTACCTTCATCAGCTGCATTCGTGCCATGCGGGAAGCGGTGACCTCACCGAAGTAGAGGCGCAGTAGCTCCTCGTCGCCAGCGGTGTCGAGGCCGCAGTTCACGCTGAGATTGCCGAGGTCGAAGAAGCGATCGTTCATCCCGGCGTACTCAAAGTCCAACAGCCACACGCGCTCGCCCACTTCCTCGAACAGCACGTTGCCGGGCAGCAGATCGTTGTGGCACGGCACTGGGGCGAGTGGGGCAGCTGCGAATGCATACTCGATACGCCGGCTCTGCTGGTGCAGGCGACCGTACGAACCTGGTGGCACGACGCCGTACGACGACGCGTCGCGAGCATGCCACTCGACGACGCGATGGATGGGGAAGGCGCCACGGAGTGGGCCGCTGGCGTGGAACATGCTCAGCAGATTCACGACCTCGGGCAGCCGGGCAGTGAACGGCGTGGGGTCCAAGTGTCGACCTGGGACGAGGGCCGTGATCAGCGTGCCGATCTCGGGGAGCTTGCCCAATACCGCCGGGCCGATGCCCAGCTCGGCAGCGCGTAACGCAGCCTCTGCCTCGTTGGCACGGTCGATGCCGAGTAGTTCGGTTCGCTCACCCGGAACCCGCACGACTGCTTTCACACCATCGATGACCGCCACATAGTTCGTGTTGGTGATACCGCCGTGCAGTGTCGTGAGCTCAATCTCGTGGTGTTCCCAGCCGGGTACACGCCGGACCAACGCCTCAATGGCCGCCTTGCTCATAGCAAAGGTGTAGCAGAGCCGGTCTGGCAGTGCGTGGACGTGACGGATTGCGTACTGGCCATCAACCTCGGCACGGGTGGGCCCAAGGTGGCGCCGGTAGCTGTCGACGGGTACCTCGGGTTGCTGGGGATGGAGAGCTGTTTGTCTCGGTTCACCTCTTTCGGACGCCGCGGCGGCCGTGTTCGACGCGTGCGAGAGAGGTGATCTGGAGGACAGGGTGACAGGTGGGTAGGTCAACGGTAATTTGTCGCCCATTTGTGATGGGATTCACGTGGCGTAGTAGCTTCGTGCCCGATGTCTGACTTCTTGCGCGACTACCTCAACGTGGTGTGGTTCGGTGCCATTGCCGTCGTGCTGGCCAGCCTGCTGCTGGGTGTCTCGGCACTTCTGCGGCCGAACAAGCCGTCGGCCGAGAAGAACATGGCCTACGAAAGCGGCGTCAACCCGGTTGGTGACGGTTGGTCGCAAAGCCAGGTCCGCTATTACATCTTCGCGTTGCTGTTCGTGGTCTTCGATGTGGAAGCTGTCTTCATCTTTCCGTGGGCCACCCGACTCGAGGCCTACGGCTTGTTCGGCCTCGCTGAAATGGGCATTTTCGTCTTCGTCCTGCTCCTTGGCCTCGTGTACGCGTGGCGCAAGGGCGTCTTGCGCTGGGTGTAACCACATGGGTCTTGTCGACAAAGGGCGCTTGCCCAAACCTCTCACCTCACTGTTCAACCTGGGCCGTTCCTACAGCCTGTGGGTGTACCAGTGGGGCTTGGCCTGCTGTGCCATCGAGATGGGCGCCGCCTTTGGCTCCCCGCGATACGACGTGATGCGCCTCGGCGTCATCCCGCTGCCGGCAAGCCCGCGCCAGGCCGACCTGGTGGTCATCTCCGGCACCGTCACCGACAAGATGGCCCCCAGCATCAAACGCCTCTACGAGCAGATGCCCGAGCCCAAGTACGTCATCAGCATGGGCTCGTGCGCCAACTGTGGCGGCCCCTACTGGGACAGCTACTCAGTCACCAAGGGTGTCGACCAGATCATTCCGGTCGATGTCTACGTGCCCGGCTGTCCGCCGCGGCCCGAGGCCCTGCTGGAGGGCGTCGTGCTGCTGCAGCAGCGCATCAAGAACGAAGACATGGGCGCCCGCTGGCGCGGCGAGGGCCACAAAAACATGGCCACCGTCGCCGCCGAGCGTGCACCAATCGTTGTCGGAGGTGGCCCAATTGAGTGACGAGACCGCAACCTCGAACGACACGGCCGCGCCCGAGACGCTGGCATTGCCTGGCGACGCACTCCGCGAAGGCGTCGTCACCGCTCTACGCGACGCACTCGGCGAAGGCCTGCTCGACAGCTTGATCAAGCCCAACGACGACATCTGGGTGCGGGTCACGGCCGCGGCGTGGCAGCAGGCCGGCCTCGTGCTGCGCGACGTGGTGGGCTGCGACTACTTCTGCTTCCTGTCGGCTATCGACTGGATGCCCAGCCCATTCGGCCGCAGCGAAGACGACCCATCGGCGCCGCCGGTCGAGCGCGATATGTCCATCAAGCAGGGCTATGCCGGCGGCCAGACTCGCATGCAGGTGTTCGCTCGCGTTGCCTCCATCGGCAAGCACTTCGGCGTCACCATCAAGGCCGACGTGGCCGACGATGCGCCGATAATCGACACCTGGATTCCCGTCTACGCCGGCGCCAACTGGCACGAGCGCGAGTGCCACGAAATGTTTGGCATTGGCTTCCACGGCCACCCAGACCTGCGCAACATGTACCTGCCCACCGACTTTGAGGGGCATCCATTGCGTAAGGACTTCCCACTGCTGGCCCGTCTGGTCAAGCCGTGGCCGGGGATCGTGGACGTGGAACCATTGCCCGGTGGCGACGATGAAGAAGAGGCCGCAGAGTGACTGATATCGCTGATCGTCAGAAACTCAGCTACATCGCCGCGCAAGCTGCCGATGCACGCCTGAACGTCGAGCTGGAAACCGAGGGCATGACCCTCAACATTGGCCCGCAACACCCGGCCACACACGGCACGTTGCGCATCATCGTTCGTCTCGATGGCGAGCAGGTCATCTGGGCCGAGCCCAGCGCCGGCTACATGCATCGCGGCTACGAGAAGCTCACCGAAGTCCGCACGTTCCCGCAGGTCACTGCGCTCGTCAACCGCATCGACTGGCTGGGCAGCTTCGCCAACGAAGTCCCCTTCATCCTCGCTGCCGAGAAGCTGATGGGAATTGAGGCGCCGCCGCGCGCCCAATGGATTCGCACCATCCTTTTCGAGCTCAGTCGCATCGCCAACGTCAGCTTGTTCTTGGGCGATCTCGGCGTGCAACTGGGCGCAATCACGCCAGTGTTCATGGCCTTCCGCGACCGCGAGTACGTGCTCAACCTGATCGAGAGCGCCACGGGCGGACGGTTCCACCCCAACTTCGACCGCATCGGCGGCCTCAAGGACGATTTGCCCGAGGGCTGGCTCACCGAGACCAAGCAGGTGATGAAGAAGCTGCGGAATTTCTGCGACGAGATCGAGAACCTGCTGTTCGGCAACGAGATCTTCCAGAGTCGCCTGCGCGGCATCGGTGTCATCCCCGCCGAGGTGGCCAAGCAGTACGGCCTGTCCGGCGCCAACCTACGTGCCAGCGGCGTCGACTGGGACCTGCGGCGCGACCAGCAACTGCCGCTTGCCTACGACAAGGTGAAGTTCAAGGTCTGGACCCACCCCGATGGCGACAGCTTCGCCCGCTGCTGGATCCGCCTGCAAGAGACGCGTGAGGCCACCCTCATCGTCGACCAGTTGATCGACGGCATTCCCTCCGGCCCGGTGATGGCCAAGGTGCCGCGCATCATCAAGGTGCCCGAAGGCGAAGCCTGGGTCAGTACCGAAAACCCACTCGGCGAAATGGGCTACTACGTGGTCAGTAAGGGTGACCTAGGCCCGTTCCGCGTCAAGATCCGCTCGGCCAGCTTCAACAACATCTCCATCGTGCCGTGGGTACTTCGCGGCGTGTACGTGCCCGACATCATCTCCATCCTGGCGTCGCTCTACTTCATCCTGGGCGACATCGACCGATGATCTTCGCTGTTGATCTCCCGTACTGGGCGCAATCGTTGCTGCGCGTACTCGGTGGCACCGTTGCGGTGCTGCTGCCCGCCGGCACGATCGTGTACCTGTTCCTGTTCAAGATGATGTCGTTCATGCAGAGCCGTCTGGGCCCTATGGAAGCCGGACCGTACGGCAGCATGCAGCTGTTTGCCGAAGTTGGCAAGTGGTTGCAAAAGGAAGACATCGCTCCCGAGCGTGCCGATCTCAAGGTCTTCCGGGCGGCGCCGATCGTGGTGCTGATGAGCACGTTCCTGCTGGTGGCAGTGGTGCCATTCGGCCCCGACGCCTACTTCACCGACTTCGACGCCGGTGTCTTCTATTTGCTCGCGGTCAGCAGCATTTCCACGCTGGGCATCTTGATGGCCGGCTGGTCCAGCGCCAACAAGTACTCACTGTTGGGTGGTCTGCGCGCCGCCGGTCAGCTGATTGCGTACGAACTACCGATGGTATTGGCGGTACTCGGCGTGGTCATCCAAGCCGGTTCGATGAACCTGCAGACCATCGTCATCAAGCAGAACAGCGACAGCATCTTCGGCTGGAACGGTCTCGGATTTCCCTACATCCTCACGCAGTTCGTTGCCTTCTTGGTGTTCATGATCGCCGTGCAGGCCGAGCTGACGCAGACTCCGTTCGACATGCCAATCGCCGAGTCCGAACTGGTCTCTGGCTACATGACCGAGTACAGCGGCTTCCGCTTCCTCATCTTCTTCATCGCCGAGTTTGCGACGGCCGGCGTTTTTGCCTTCATCGCCAGTGTGCTCTTCCTCGGTGGCTGGGGCGTGCCGTTCGCATGGTTCGGTTGGGACGACGTCACCCAGGTCGACAACTGGATGAACGTCGCTGGCCCATTGATCATGTTCACCAAGATGATGGTGCTGACCGCCATCATCATGTGGGTCCGGTTCAGTTACCCGCGATTCCGCGAGGACCAGTTGCAGCGCTTTGCGTGGAAGGTGCTCATTCCCGTGTCGCTCGTCAACATCATGCTCACCGCAATCTTCAAGGTGGCCTTCTAATGGCGAAACCGCAAGTTCCCGGCCTGATCAAGGGTCTCGGCGTCACGCTGGGCACGATGGTGCAAACCATCAAGCCCAAAAAGCTTGGTGGCGGTGCCGCGACGGTGCAGTACCCGCACGAGAAGGAGACCCCGCCCATCCGTGCACGCGGTGTCATTGCCTTGCGCGAAGACAACTGCACCTCGTGCATGCTCTGCGTGCGCAGCTGCCCGGACTGGTGCATCTACATCGAGGCCCACAAGGAACTTGCGCCGCCGCGCCGCGCCGGCGGCGCCCCGCGCAAGGTCAACAAGGTCGACCGCTTCGACATCGACTACGCGCTCTGCATGTATTGCGGCATCTGTGTTGAGGTCTGCCCTTTCGACGCGCTTTTCTGGAGCCCCGAATACGAGTACAGCGAACCCCGCATCGCCGACCTGCTGCACGATAAGACCAAGCTCGGCGAGTGGATGGAAACGGTGCCTGAGGCCCCCGCATTAGAGGCTGGCGCCGAGAAGAAGAAGGGGAAGTGATGCTCGCTTCCGACATTCAGGTCGCTCAGAACATCGGCTTTGGCATCATCGCTGCGATCATGTTCCTCGGTGCCATCAACGTGGTGCGCAGCAGCAACGTCGTGCACGCCGCGCTCTCGCTGATTGCGGTGATGGCCGGTGCCGCCGCTCAATACCTCCTGCTCGCTGCCGAGTTCGTGGCCGTCACGCAGGTACTGGTCTATATCGGCGCGGTCATGGTGCTGTTCCTCTTTGGCGTCATGCTCACTCGGGCAAAGCTGGGCAAGGACGTCGACCTCAACAACCAGGGCGGCGCTCTGATCGGGGTGCCCGTTGCTCTGCTGCTGCTCGGCGTGATGTCGTACGTGTTGATCAAGGGCTTCGAGGACACCAAGCTCGACCCGGACCTGCCGCAGGCCAGCACGGCTGCGCTCAGCGACACCATCTTCTCCGTCTACGCGCTGCCCTTCTGGGCGCTGTCGTTCGTACTGCTCGCCGCCGTCATCGGCGCCATCGTGCTGGCCAGGAAGGACTGACCGATGCTGATCAACCAATTCCTCATCCTTGGCGCGGTGCTGTTCTGCATCGGTGTGTACGGCGTGATCGTGCGCAAGAACGCAGTGCTCGTACTGATGAGTATCGAGCTGATTCTCAACTCGGTCAACATCAACCTGCTGGCCTTCGACCGACTCTGGGGTGGCCAAGTCGACGGGAATGTCTTCGCGCTGTACATCATCGCCGTCGCTGCGGCCGAGGTTGGCGTAGGTCTTGCCATGGTGCTGCTGATCTTCCGCAACCGCAAGACGATCGCGCTCGACGACCTGTCGGAAATGAAGGGCTGAGGCATGCTCGCTGAAGAGACTGGAGCAGCGGTGCATGCCGCCGGCTGGTTCCTCGAACACGCGTGGCTGATCCCTGTCATTCCCGCCATCGCGTTCTTCCTCATCATCGGCGTCGGTAAGCGCCTTCCTCGCGGCGGCAGCGAAATCGGTATCGCCAGCATGGTGGCCTCGCTCGTCATCGCGAGTGGCACGGCCTACCAATGGATCGACCTCCATGGCAGTAGCGAACACGCCGAAGCAGTCACCAAGTCGTGGACCTGGTTCAAGATCGGCGACCTGGAGATCAGCATCGGTTCACGCATCGACGGCCTGTCGATGATGCTGCTGTTCCTGGTGGCGTTCATCTCGTCGCTGGTGCAGATCTACTCCACCGAGTACGTCCGTGGTGACCGTCGGTTCACGCACTTCTTTGCTGCCCTGACACTGTTCTCGGCCGGCATGCTCACGATGGTCTTGGCCCCCAACATGGTTCAGCTGATTCTTGGCTGGGAGATCATGGGCCTGTGCTCATTTCTGCTCATCGGTCACTGGTGGGAAGAGCGGGCCAACAGTGAGGCCGCACTCAAGGCCTTCTGGACCGTGCGCGTCGGCGACATTGGCTTGCTCGTTGGCACGGCGATGCTCCTCAACCTCTTCGGCACGCTCGACATCACCGAGATCAACGAGAAGGCCGCCGAGTTCGCCGGCGACCACAAGATGCTGATGTGGGCGGCTGTTGCGCTGTTCATTGCCTGCATCGGTAAGAGCGGTCAGTTTCCCCTGCACACATGGTTGCCCGACGCCATGGCAGGCCCCACGCCTGTCAGCTCGCTGCTGCACTCCAGCACGATGGTCGTGGCCGGGGTGTTCCTCGTCGCTCGCCTCTACCCGGTGTTCCACACCGGGCTCGAGATCAACGTTGCAGGTAACCACTTCAACCTGATCGCGGTCATCGGGGGCATCACCATCCTCATCGCCGCTGCGCTCGCGTTCGTGCAGAACGACATCAAGAAGGTGTTGGCGTACTCAACGGTCAGCCAACTCGGCTACATGATGATGGGCCTCGGCGTCGGCGCCTGGGTGCCGGCCGTCTTTCACATCTTCACTCATGCCTTCTTCAAGTGCGCCTTGTTCCTCAGCGCTGGCTCCGTCGCTCACACCGGCAGCCACCACAGCTTTGACATGAAGGCCGACATGGGTGGCTTGCGCAAGAAGATGCCGGTCACCTTTGCAGTGTGGATTGTCAGCACCCTTGCGCTGTGCGGCGTGCCGTTCTTCAGTGGTTTCTTCTCCAAGGACGAGATCATCGACTCGGCCCATGGCAACAATTACACGGTCTTCTTTGTAGTCGGTCTGATCGGTGCCTTTATGACCACGGCCTACATGACGCGGGCGACCTACCTCACCTTCTTCGGTGAGGCCCGTGGCGGCGCTGCCCATTTCGTGCACGGTCACCACGACCATGCCGCCGACGACCATGGGGCCGACGTGCACGCGACCGATGCACACGGTCACGACACGCACGCCGAGCCGGCACACGGCAGGCCGTTGGGGTTTGCGCCCACAGATTCGCCATGGCAGATCACGGTGCCGCTGCTCATTTTGGGCACGCTCGCGGTGGTCGCCGGCTACCTCAACGCCGGACCGTTCCACACTGAGTACTTCCACGAGTGGGTGCACAGCAGTATTGGCGTGGAAGTACCCGAAGCACCCGTCTTCGAGTGGATCAACGCCGTGCCCAGCATCTTGCTGGTGGCGCTTGGCTTCATTGTCAGCCTGGCGCTCTGCAAGGCAGTGTTCGGCGAGAAGAAGAACGCTCTACAGGGCCTTACCCAGCGCAACTCGCTGCTGGGCGCCGGCCACAAGTTCTTGGTCAACAAGTACTACCTCGATGCGCTCTACGAGAAGGTCATTGTGCGCTCGATCGCTCACCCAATCAGCCGGGCCGTCTACTGGACCAACCAGAACATCCTCGATGGCGTCGTCAACGCGGTGGGCAAGGGCGGCAAGCGCTCTGGTGAGCTCGTCTACAAGTACCTCGACCAAGGGTTGGTCGACGGTGCAGTCAATGGGAGTGGTGCAACCGCACGCGGCGCCGGCACGGCGCTGCAACCGGTGCAATCAGGCAAGGTCAACCTGTACGGAGCGTTGCTGTTCGGTGCCGCAGCAGTCGGTGCGCTCGTACTCGTACTCGTGAACAGCTAAGGGACAACCGAGATGATTCAAGACCAACAATGGCTCCTCAGCGTCGGCGTGTTTTTGCCGTTGGTGGGTGTGCTCGTGATGCTGTTCATCCCCAAGAAGGACGAAGCAACTGCCAAGGGTGTCGCCATCATCACGGCGGCAGCGACCCTTGCGGTCGGCCTCTACACGCTCTACAAGTTCGACTACGACCAGAGCGAGAAGCTGCAATTCTTCACCACCAACAACTGGATCAAGCCGATCAAGGCGACGTACACAGTTGGCCTCGACGGCATCAGCTTGCCGCTGTACATCCTGTCGATGATCATCACGCTGTTGGTGATGATCTACTCGTGGGACCACGTCCCGAACCCGGGTAACGCCAAGGCCTTCTTCATCCTGATGCTGGTCTTGCAGACCGGCATGGCTGGCACCTTCGCTGCGCAGGACCTGATCCTGTTCTTCGTGTTCTTCGAAGTGGTGCTGCTGCCGATGTACTTCATGATCGGCGTGTGGGGTGGCGAGAACCGCCAGTACGCCTCGCTGAAATTCTTCCTCTACACGATGTTCGGTTCGGCCCTCATGTTGGTGGCGTTCATCGCGCTGTTCATCAACACCGGATCGGTCAGCTTCTCGATTCCGTACTTGATTGAGCACGGCTCATCGATCGCGAAGAACACCGCCATCTGGATCTTCGCCGGCATGTTCATCGGCTTCGCGGTCAAGGTGCCGATGTTCCCCTTCCACACTTGGCTACCCGACGCGCACACGCAGGCACCCACGCAGGGCTCGGTCATCCTGGCCGCCATCTTGCTGAAGCTTGGCACCTACGGCTTCGTGCGCATCGCGCTGCCGATCCTGCCGCAGGCCGCCGAGAAGTGGGCGCCTGCAATCGGTGTGCTCGCCGTCATTGGCATCATCTATGGCTCGCTGGGTTGCCTGGCGCAGACCGACATGAAGCGACTCATCGCGTTCTCCTCCGTCGCGCACATGGGCTTCGTCATGCTCGGTATCAGCACCCTTACCCCGCTGGGCATCAACGCCGCCCTTTTCGGCATGGTCGCTCACGGCCTGATCACCGGCATGCTCTTCTTCGTTGCCGGCTCGATCAAGGAGCGCTACCACACGCTGGAGATCAAGCGTCTCAGCGGCATGCTGCTGCAGATGCCACGCATGGGCTGGATCCTTGGCTTCTGCGCAATGGCCTCGCTGGGTCTGCCCGGTTTGGCTGGCTTCTGGGGCGAGTTCCCAGCCATCTTGGCCTCATGGAGCCCGGCCGAGGTGCTGGTCGCCAATGGCCACCAATCCCTCTTCCGTGTACTCACCATCGTCGCTGCCCTGGGCACGGTTTTGGCTGCCGGCTACCTGCTGTGGCTGTACCAGCGCACCGCCTTCGGTGAGCCCGCCGCCGAGTTCGCCGGCGACGATCACGGTCACGACGATCACCACTCCGACATTCACGACGTGTCCAAGTTTGAGTGGCTTGCCTGGTCGCCCCTGCTCATTGCGATTGTTGTGTTCGGTGTTGTCCCGTCGCTGATGTTCAAGGTGATGGACCCCGCCGTGCAGCAACTGGCCAGTGTCTTTGGCGGGAAGTGACCCACGTGTTCGCTTTCTCCTCGCCCATCATCGACTATCACGCATTCGCGCCCGAGCTAGTGCTCGCGGTGGGTATCTGCGTGGTGTTGTTGGTGGACCTGTTCGTGCCCGACAGCCGGCGCTGGATCACGGGCACGCTCAGCGGCTTTTTCATGTTGGCCGCACTCGTACCGGTCGTGACGTTGGCGGTGCTTGGCGACGACGTGCGCTCAACACTCAGCGGGCCCGGCCTCACCGGTCGCTATGTGGTCGACAACTTTGCGCTGATCATGAAGGCGCTGTTCCTGCTCTCGGGCTACGTCGTGGTGTTGCTCAGCACCAACGAGATGCAAGAGGGCGGCTACTACCAGGGCGAGTTCTTCGTGATGCTGATGAGCAGCGTGCTGGGCATGGTCATGATCTCCAGCTCACGCGACCTCATCACCTTGTTCGTGGCCCTCGAGTTTCTTTCCATCCCGGCCTACATGATGGCGGCGTGGAAGAAGCGAGACCGCAAGAGCAACGAGGCCGGAGTGAAGTATTACCTGCTGGGCGTGTTCGCCAGCGCGGTCATGCTCTACGGCATGAGCCTGCTCTACGGCATCGCCGGCAGCACCCTGCTCACCGACATCGGCAGTGCCGTCAAGCTCGACGGTGACAAGGTCGGCATTCAGGTCGTCGGCATTGTGTTCGTCATTGTCGGTTTCGCCTTCAAAGTCAGCGCAGTTCCGTTTCACACGTGGGCACCCGATACCTACGAGGGTGCGCCCACGCCGGTCACCGCCTTCCTCAGCGTTGCCTCGAAAGCCGCAGGCTTCGTGGGCCTGATCGTGCTGATCTTCATCGCCTTCCCGCTGGCCTACGACGCGTATCGCCCGTTCCTGTGGGTGATGGCGGCGTTGACCATGACGGTCGGCAACCTGGTGGCGCTGAAGCAGAACAACATCGTGCGCATGCTGGCCTACTCCAGTGTCAGCCAGGGTGGCTTCATCCTGATGCCGCTGGCCGTGGCCTACACGAATGGCAACGAGAGCGCCTCGCTGCGTGCGGTCATCGTCTACCTGCTCATCTACGCAGCCACCAACCTTGGTGCGTTCGCAGTGATCATCGCCGTCTCACGCAAGACCCGCAGTGGTGAGATCAGCAGCTTTGGTGGCCTCTTCCAGTATGCGCCGGGCCTCACCGTGATGATGACGGTCTTCCTTGCCTCGCTGGCTGGCATCCCCCCACTGGGTGGCTGGTACGCCAAGTTCGGTGCCTTCCGTGCAGCCGTCGACGCTGGTGGCGGCTGGGGTTACGGCATTGCCATCATTGCCGCCGTCAACGCCGTCATCGCGACGGCGTACTACATCACGGTGATGCGTGAGATGTGGATGAAGCCGGTGCCGGATGGCGATGTCACGCCGGTCAAGGTTCCTGTTTCGTTGCAAGCCGCGATCGCGCTGTGTGGCGTGGCGACGCTGGCATTCGGCATCGTTCCCGGCCTCATCGCCAAGGCGGGCTCGATCACCGATCTCTACGGTGCGTTCCGTCCCTAATCCGTCGAGCCCAGCCGTGGGCTTCGATGAGTTCATGTCCGCCGCGCTCTATGGCGATCGTGGCTTCTACACCGTCGGCGGTGAGGCCGGTCGCCGAGGCGACTTCATCACCTCACCCGAGGTGGGCCCGCTGTTCGGTGTGGTGCTGGCCAACTGGATCCAGGCAGAGTTCGTTCGATTGGGCGAGCCCGACGACTTCACGATTGTGGAGGCGGGTGCGGGGCCCGGCACGCTCGCCCGCTCCATCTTGCTCGCGGCTCCACAGTGGGCCGGTCGCTATGTGGCCATCGAGATTTCGGCAGCCCAGCGTGCGAAGCATCCCGACGGTGTCCGGTCCATTGCTGCCATGCCAGCGGAGCCGTTGCGCGGAGTCGTGATTGCCAACGAACTGCTCGACAATTTGCCGTTCCGGCTGGCGGTCTACGACGGAGGTTGGCGCGAGGCGATGGTCGCGGTCGCCGCCGATGGCACCGCCAGCGAGGTGTTGGCCGCAGCACCTTCGGACTGGGATTGGTTGCCAACTGCAGTTCCTCACGGCGCACGGGTGCCCGTGCAGCGCTCGGCAGGGGAGTGGGTGCGCGTAGCTCGTGCGCTCCTCATAGAGGGAACTGTGCTCGCGTTCGACTATTGCACGGCCACGACCTGGCAGCTGGCCAACATGCCGTGGCGCGAATGGCTGCGCACCTACCGCGCTCAGGAGCGAGGTGCTCACTATCTGCGCGATTGTGGGTTGCAAGACATCACCGCCCAGGTCTGCCTCGACCAGCTTCCGGAGCCGGCCATCGTGCGCTCGCAAGCGCAGTTCCTGCAGCGATGGGGTATCGACGAGTTGGTCGAGGAAGGCCGAGCAGCATGGGCAGCTGCCGCCGGAGCCCCGAATCTGGCGGCTTTGCGCATGCGGAGCCGAATCCGCGAGTCGGAGAGCCTGCTCGAACCCTCTGGCCTCGGCGGCTTCCTGGCCATCGAGTGGTCACCCGTACACCTGTCGTAGTCGCACGTAATGAGTCAAATTACTCATACCACTCTTGGTGACATCATCCTAGCCCGGCTGTAGAAAACGGACGGGAGAATTCACATGCGGGTATTGAAGTTTGGTTCGGCGTTGGTGGCAGCCGGCGCGTTGGTGGCAGGGTTCGGTGTCGTGGCAGGAACAACTGCTTCCGCCGCCGGCAAGACCGACGAAGAGCACAAGGTCTGGATTTGCCACGCCACCAGCGGGCAGGGCGAACTAAAGAACGGCTACAACCTCATCGAGGTCGATGACGACGCTGTCGCAGCACATCGGGCGCACGTC
>JAYUCY010000151.1:0-31238 GCA_043740085.1 Ilumatobacteraceae bacterium | reverse complement strand
CTCCTCGGGCGTCGGCAACGCCGCCATACCAAGGCGAGACGAGTCGAGCACGAACCCACTCGTAAAGGTCGCAGAGACTGTCAGGCGGCGAAGCGCGGCTCGCTTCGGATCCGGCGTCGCATCAAGCTCGTCTATCTGGACATGAGTGACGACGAGGCTAAGCGTCCCGGCGTCGACCGCCGACTCAACAATCCCGCGCACGTGGTCATCGAGCGCAAGAGCGTCGAAAGCGTTTGAGTCGAGCATTACCCGCAGCGGAGCGTCATCCATACAGCAACCGTAATGTCGTGCGTAGGGCGCAGATCGATCCCTCTTTGTGTCAAGTGGCTTCCTTGGCGGTGCTGCGGGCGCGTCGAATGGGGCCCGTGACAACAGCGCGTTGACGGGCGTAAAGTTTGCATTGGGTCCGGGAGTGACCTCTTCCGAAGTGCCGGGTGCCAGGGTTTTGCCGGCCGCGCTGGATGTGAGAGTCGTTCCCTGATTGTCCTCCCGGACCTACTTGCTCCCGACGTCGGAGCGAAGTTGTCGGTAGACGCGATCAGAGATCTGACGCTTCAACGCCCTTCTCGCTTCGCGTGGTGTTTTGCCTTCGGTGATCTTGCGGTCGTAGTACGCGCGGCCCTCGCTGTGGAGGTGTCGGATCTGGGTGACTGCGACCATGTGCAGCGCATGGTTCAACGTCCGGTTCCCTCGACGCGACAACCGGTGCACGGTGCGACCCGACGAGGAGAACTCGACCGGGGCGGTCCCGTTGTACGCGGCGTAGTGCCCGGGTGTCGGGAACCGGGTGACGTCACCGGTGTAACCAATCAGCATCCCAGCAAGAATCGGACCGATCCCGAATATCTCGGTGAGCGATGTCTCTGATGCGATCACTTCGGTGGTGATGCGTTGCTTGTTGCGTTTCGCGCGGTCGTCGAGCATGACGATCTCGGACAAGGTGTCGTCAGCAATATCGAGCCGTTGACGCTGCGCTGCTGAGGCCGGGATGATCTCGATGAGGATCTGTTCGGCCTGCTTGACCACGATTTCTTTGCGGATCCCACCCGGCACCAACTCCGCGACCAACGCGTGCAGACGGCAACACGCACGGCTCTTCGCGCGGCTCGTGTCCAGCTGGGCTTTCGCGAGGATCCGCAGAATCGTGACGTGATCCTCGACGCGCACCTTGGCGAGCGACGGCGCGCGTAACGCCGCAATAGCGACCGCGCGGGCGTCGTTGGCGTCGTTCTTCGTGGACTTACCTGACCCGAGCAGGCGCACCCTCGACGACAACGTCGCGGGCACATCCACAACTTGTTCACCGCGAGCAACGAGCTGCTGGGCAAGCAGATAGCCCAGACCGCCCGCTGATTCGATCGCCCACGACCGGCACTCGAATGGCGCTGCCCACACGAGCAGATCCGACACCTGTGAGGCGTTGGTTCTCACCTCGAGACGGGCAAGCTCGGTTTCGCGTTCATCGATCGCGCACGCCGCGTGGAGCAGCTTGTGTGGATCAATTCCAATGATCACTGACATGACATTCCCTTCCAACGGTTGATGGGAACCGCGGTGGGCACTCCTGGTTGAAGATGATCCTGCGTGCCTCTTTCGAGCCACACCACGGCTGATTCATCCGGCAGCCGGCACCTCGTTCGGAAGCCAACCCGCAGGCGGCAGGCAGTTAGTGAGCCGGACCACCGGACGAACCAAGACGCTACGAACGAACCGCAACGCCATCAAGATCATCAACCAGGCAGCTATGCGTCGCATGCGGCGATCGTCTCGAGAGAGATGGGATTCCCGTCGGTGGTCGGCACGGTGGACGGCACTCAACGGATCAGCACGGGCATGCGCGTCCGCGTCGACGGCGGCGCCGGCCAGGTGACGATCCTCGGATGAGCGACCTTGACGCGGTTCCGGTGGGCACGATCACCGGGACCGCGTCGACTCCGCGCTCGACGCGTGTGTCGTACCGATGCGGGTGAAGCACTCCGGCCTCTCGTCGCTGATGGCCAAGTACACGTTTCACCTCTCGAAAGGTCAGCTCTCACTGCCGATGTCGCTCAGTGCCGTCGAAGCACTCGTCGCCGGCATTGTCATCGCGGGGCTGAAGAGCCTTTGACATGCCTGATCTGATCCTGGGGCCAATGCTGCGTCACGTCACAGCGACGTCGGCGACGATCTGGTTGGAGACCGACGAGAGCTGCCTCATCGAGATCCTCGACCACCGGGTTCGCACATTCACGGTTGCCGGGCGCCACTACGCGCTGGTGGTTATCGGCGGATTGAGGGCGGGTACGTCTACGGAGTACGACGTCCGTCTCGATGGAACGGTGCGCTGGCCGGTTGCGAACAGCACATTCCCGCCGAGCCGAATCCGAACCCTGCACGATGAGATGACACCGCGCATCATGTTCGGTTCCTGCCGCACTGCGGCGCCACACGAAGTGCCCTGGTCGCTGGAGTTCGCGCTCGACACCAAGGGGCGCGGCGTCGACGCGGTCTACGCATATGCACTGCGCATGATGCGGTCAGAGGAAACCGAATGGCCCGATCTCGCGGTGTTCCTCGGCGATCAGATCTACGCCGACGATTCATCGCCGAGGACCAGACAGCGGATCGAGGCGAAGCGGCGCGGGGCAGCTACGTCTACTCTGCCTGCCGAACTGGTCGACGGGTTCGAGGAGTACTGCTGGCTCTACGAAGAGTCCTGGTCGCCGCCCGTCGAGCGTTGGTTCTTCTCGGTCGTCCCGACGGCCATGATATTCGACGATCACGATCTGATCGATGACTGGAACATCTCAGAGGCATGGGTGCACGACATCCGGCGTGAGGACTGGTGGGAACGCCATGTTCTCGAAGGATTGATGACGTACTGGTTGTACCAGCATCTGGGCAACCTCAGTCCGAACGACATCCGCGACGAAGGGATCCTCGACGCCCTCACGGCCGCCGTTGACGGCGAACGCGTGTTGCACGACTGGGCATCGGCGACCGAGGAGTTCACCGGAGGAAAGGATCGCTACCGGTTCAGCTTCGTACGCGACATCGGCAACGTGCGGCTCGTCGTGATCGACGCCCGGAACAGCCGCACGCTGGCACCCGGCAGCCGCCGGATCGTTGACGAGCGAGAGTGGCAATGGATCGTCGAATCGTGTCACGCCGAGGTCGACCACCTACTGATCGGTTCATCCCTGCCGGTGTTCACCCCTGGCGGCATTCACGACCTGCAGGTGTGGAACGAAGCGATGACCGACGGCGCGTGGGGCACACCGCTCGCCCGCCTTGGAGAGTGGATTCGCCGCAAAGCCGACCTCGAGGACTGGCCGGCGTTTGTTCGTTCCTTCGACGATCTCGTCGATCTCCTCGCGGAACTCGCAGCCGCTGACCGTGCCACTCCACTGCGCAGCATCGCAGTGCTCTCGGGCGACATCCACTTCACCTACTCATCGGAAATCCACTTTCCCAGCGAGGCTGCGACCGGAGCCCGAGTCTTCCAACTCGTCAACTCGCCCATCCGGAACGCTCTCCGGCCGCACGAGCGGCAGCTGATGCGCTTCTTCATGTCTCGTGTCGCCCGCGGTGTTGGCCGAGTCCTTCGGCGAGCGGTCGGTCGCAAACGCACCAGGGTGCGTTGGAAGATCGATCAGGGGCCAGAGTTCGCGAACTGCATCGGCGTCCTCGACTATGACGGCGATGCCGCGGGATTGCTGGTCGAGCAAGCCACACCGTACGACGCCGCTGGCGACCCTGCACTCGCCGCAACATTCAGCGTCGATCTCCTCACCGGGAACGGCGCGCAACTGAGCCACCCCAAGACCTGACAGGCGTCGGTGGCCGCAGGCCGGCTCGATGTTTCGCGGTGGAGCAGCCGGGCATTGATGCCGGCGGTTATCGCTTAGAGGCGGCAGAGGTCCGCGACATCCCAGCTTTCGTGGTCCTCAACGTGTTCTGCGCCGACTTCTTGGCAGTTCGGCCAGTTGTCGTGGTCGCTCTCTTGGCTACCGTGACCGCTTCTCCCGCCGCCCTCTTCGATGTGGTGAGCGTGGCCTTTGCCCCACTGGACAATGCGCTGGCTGTTGAGTCGACACCAGTCTTCACGCTCTTTGCTGTAGAGGCCACAGCGCGCCCCGCGGTTTCGACGGTGGAGCGTGTGGCCTTGGCCGTACTGCGGGCGATGGATGAACCGGTCGCCGACGGAGCCGGCTTGGTCGAACCTGTGAGTCGGGCGACGACATCACGGGCGACAGCGACACCACCCTGAGCGATCCCGCTCAAGTTGTCGCCGACCCGATCAACGACGCCAGCGATCGCGCTGATCGGCGAGTTCGCGGGCGGGGCGTCCGGGGAGCGAGGGTGCGGGTGCGTCGGCGCGGTCTTCTTGGCCCTGGCCAATGCCTCGCCCAGTTCCACCAACTCGGCCTGCCCCATGCCGTCGCGAACCATCGGGAAGAACTTGGTCTGCTCCTCCTCAACGTGGTGGCGCACGTTCTCGATCAGCACCTTGACCTTGGCGTCAAATCGCTCGTCGCGTGGGTCGAGGCCTTCGAGCTCCGAGAGCACCCACTTGACAATGTGGTGCTCTTCCAGGCTTTCCAACGCGATGTCCTCGGTCTTACTCACTCTCAACCGCGCCATCGGGTAGAACACCTGCTCCTCGATCGCGGCGTGGACGGAGAGTTCCTCAATGATCAGATCGACAATTTCTCGCTTCGCGACGTAGGCCTTGTCGCCTGCCTTCTCGAATCGTTTGAACAAGCTCTCGACGGTCTTGTGATCATTGCGCAGAAAGGTGATGGCATCCATGTTCGACAGGTACCCGCGTCGCGAGCGCGGTAAACAGAACATCGTTCGCGCAGATCACAGGGCGGACGAGCAACGCGATCGATGATGTAGAGCGATCGACGACGGAACGCGACGATGCCGATCTGGCTGGCGTGTTTCGCTCGAGCGGATGGCGGGTACTGCTCGTTCGGCGGCCGCCGCCGTCGGCTTGTTCCGTCATTCGGACGGACACGTACCCAAAGGAGGAAGCAATGTCGTCAGACGAGTCAGCGACACAGGATCTCATCAAAACGTTGGAGAACGGCCACGAGGGCTTCAAGCGCGCTGCCGAAAAGCTGTCGAGTTCAAACGAGCCAGCATTGTCGGCAGAGTTCACCAAATTCAGCGCCCAACGAGGCCAGTTCGCCACCGAACTCGCTCAGCTCGCTGCCGCGTACGGCGACCAGGTCGACCAGCGCACCACCCTGCCAGGCGCTATCCATCGTGGATGGATGGCGGTGAAGGACGTGCTCGCAGGTTCCGACGCTGACGGCGTGCTCGACGCGGCTGCCCAGGGCGAAGACCACGCCGTCGAAGAATACGAGTCCGCCATGAAAGCTGATATCTCAGACGGTTTGCGGACCGTGATCACTCGCCAATACGCCGAGGTGAAAGCTGCCCGAGATCGCGTCGTCGGCGCCCGTGACAGCGCGCACGCCAAACACGACTGAACAACCGAGATCAGCCGCTGCGTTGAACGCGCAGGAGTCATCGAACTGCCCCGGCACCGTGCCGGGGCAGTTTCGCGCTCCGCCCTCGCTGGCACGTGCCGAACTCACGTTTGTTTCGTCGATGCAGCCGACGCACGACTTCCCGAAGGAGCACGTACAAGTGAATCGACGTCATCGCCGCCGTCGTTCGCAGCGCCGGCGAGGACGCAGCTACCGTATCCCTCGTGAGCCTTGACGCGCCGCCGACCAGCGGAGCCCCTTCCGAGGCCGGTGCCGGCATCCCCGAGCGTGCTGTACTCGATGCGCTGTCACGAGCGGTGGTGGTGACGGACAGGTCTGGTCGGATCACGCTGTGGAACGGCATGGCCGCGCAGATGTACGGCTGGTCGGAGCACGAGGTGGTGGGCCGATCCATCCTCGAGGTTCTGGGGCCGCCCAACGATCTCGAAAGGAGCAGGGCTGACCTGGCCGCAGTCGCGTCGGGCCACTCGTTGTCTGGCGACCGCGTCGTCGTGCGGCGGGACGGCACATCCGTCCGCATCGTCACGACGACGAAACCCATCCTGGATCCATCGGGTGAGATCGTGGGGATCGTCGGTATGTCCGAAGACGTCGGGGAGCTGCGTCTGGTCGAGCGGCTGGCGCGGGATCTGTCCGACCATCTCGGGTTGGCGTTGCGGGCTGGTGGGTTGGGCACATGGCGGTGGGAGGCCCTCAGCGGCGCGCTCGTGTGGGACGAACGGCTGGAGGCATTGTTCGGGTTGTCACCCGGCGGTTTCGATGGCACGTTCGACACCTACGTGTCGTTGCTGCATCCCGATGATCGTCAAGCGGTGCTGAACGTCGTCGAAAATGCCATGGCCACGCGGTCGGGATATCGAGTGGCGCATCGCGTGGTCTGGCCAGACGGCTCGATTCGTTGGCTCGAGGGCTTGGGCGGTGTCAGCGTTGACGAGCGCGGCGCTGCGACAGGGACCATGGGTTGTGTGGGGGATGTCACCGAGCGAGCAACGCAAGACCTCGAACGAGAGCGTCTTACAGCGATGGCTGGCGAGATAGCCGGACGGGAACGGCTCCACCGGGAGCGGCTCGAGTTCCTGAGCACCATCAACGACGCCCTCAACACCTCGGCCGGCGTCCGCGATGTCATGGTGCAGGTGACGAAGGCCTCCGTGCCGCGTCTCGGCGACTGGTGCGCCATCTACGTCCTGCCCCGCAAGGGCGCCACGGTCCCCGACATGGAGATCGCTCACGTCGACCCGGAGATGGTGGCCTATGCAAACGAGCTGCAGCGACGTCGCCCATACGATCCTGACGCACCGATCGGTGTTCCTTACGTCATCCGCACCGGAGCGACCGAGTTCTACCCGGACATCACCGACGACATCATGGCTGAACTGGAAGTCACCGACGACGAGCGCAAGATCATCGCCGATCTCTCGTTGCGTTCCTCCATCACTGTTCCGCTCCTCAAACGCGGTCGGGTCCTTGGCGCCATGCTGTTCGTCATGTCGAGTTCGTCACGGCGATACACCGAGGATGACGTCGTGCTCGCACGCACCGTCGCCGGCCGTGTCGCATCCAGCCTGGAGAACCACCGGCTGAACGACGAAACACGAACCATTGCGCGCACGCTGCAACGCAGTCTGCTCCCCGCCTCGCTCCCGGAGGTTCCTGGATTCGAGTTCGCGGTCCGGTACTGGCCCGCAGGTGAAGCCACTGAGGTGGGAGGTGACTTCTACGACCTATTCGCGCTCGACGCCGAGGATCGGTGGGCGCTGGTGATCGGTGATGTCTGTGGCAGTGGCCCAGCGGCCGCTGCGCTCACAGGTGTGGCGCGCCACTCAATCCGTGAAAGTGCCTGGCACGGGGATACACCCGTCGAGGTGCTCACCTCCTTGAACCGCGCCGTGCGCCGATCGGACACCGACTCGTTCCTCACTGCCGCATTCGCAGTATTGGATGTATCCGGTACGCAGCCCGAGCTGACCGTCGCATGTGGAGGACATCCCCTGCCGATTCGCGCCACCGGTCAGGGCGCAATGCCCATCGGCGCCCCGGGGACGCTGCTCGGCGTCATCGACAACGTCCGCCTCGAACCGGTGGTGACACGGCTCGCGGCCGGAGATGCGGTCGTGTTCTACACGGACGGAGCGACGGACCTCCGCCCGCCCCACGCCCTCACCGAGCAGGAATTCGGCAACGTCATCGAACGCGCCGCAGCACATGGCGCGACGGCCGAGATGATCGCCGACCGAATTCATGAGGCGCTCGAATCGATTCTGCCGTTCGACCAGAGAGACGATGACCTTGCGCTGCTCGTGCTCCGAGTGACAGGTGAAATGAACGTCCTATGAGAAGCTCATCCTCGGAGTAGGAGTCACGAGGCGATCATGCCACCTCACGGCGGGGCACCTCACGAGCAACGTCAATCGGCGGGATCCACCCGCTCACGGTCGAAGGTCGCCCACACTGTCTTGCCATGCGCATGCGGGGTCGTGCCCCAGTCGTCCGCGAGGTCGTCGATGATGCGCAGCCCACGACCACCGTGTTCATCTGCCTCCGCCTGGGGGCTGGGGAGTGCTCTACCGAAATCCGTGACGTTCAACACGAATGGGTCGTCGCTCCAGGCCTCCATCAAACCGCCGGCGTCCGTGTGTTCGACGACGTTGGTGACGAGTTCGCTCGCAACGAGCGTCACGTCGTCTGCAATCGCGCCATCGTCGGGAAACAGCGGACGGAGCGCGTGACGCGCCGCCCTGGGCGCGTCCGGGTGGTTCGCGAACTCGTGGCTGATATCGGGATCGTGTCGGCCACTGTTGGAGCTCATGCTCCCCTGTACCCGTGTCGGCCCGATCCGAACCCAATGCGAACGTCTCGGCTCTGGGCATCGGCGTCCAGTCCGGCTACCGACCACACTTGCGAGTGACTCGGTCTACGAGCGGTCGTCTTTGCGGAGCACGACGACGAGGGCGTCGTCGTTGAGCCGTCCGCCTGAATGTTCGATCGCGGCGTCGACGAGCGCATCCGCGACACGCTGCGGCGGCTCATGTGCGCACGCCGCCACCAGTTCCAAGAGACGCTGGTCACCGAGCGGACGGCGATCCGATGCCCGTGCCTCCTCGAGACCATCAGTGCATATCACGATCAGATCGCCAGTGTGGACGGGCGTCGTGTGGGCCGAATGATCGGCGCCGGCGAGGCCGAGCAGAGGGCCGGTGGCTGTCCACCGCGACGGCGTGCGGCTGCGGAAATGGACCGGTGGCGGGTGCCCCGCATTGAGCACTTCCACAGTTGCCCCGTCGGGCGGGAACCGCATGAGCAATGCGGTGCCTATCGTCCCCCGACGAACAAGCTTCCGGTTGGCACTCGCCGCGATCTCGCACAGGCTGGCGCCCCGCTCCCAGAGAGCCGCGATGTGGGTGCGCAGCCCATACGCGACGAGCGCGGCGGGCGCGTCATGGCCTGCGATGTCGAACAGGACCAACAGCGTGGAACCCCCTGGCGCGACCGCGTCGAGAACCTGCAGCGAGTCGCCGGCGAGGTGACCCCACGCCGGCTCGTAGCGCATACCGACCACCCACCCGGGCACGACAGGTGACGAGATCTCCATCTCGGCGGTGATCGACTCGACGATCGTGTCGACATCGGCGGCGTCCTCAGTCCGCCGTCGCGACGTATCGAGACGATCACGTAGCTCGCGCTCGGTCCGCACAAACACCGCGGACGGCAGAAGCACCAGCGCCCCAATGGCGGCCACTTGCAGCACCGAGAACACCGACTGGGCCAGCGGCCGCGTCGGCAAAAATCGGTAGATCAGCAGGCCGCTCACAAGGATGAAGAGCAGCGTGACCGATGCGGCGGCGATCAGCCGCCGGCTCATCGACCCGGTGCTGCCACCATCGAGCAGCAGGGCCACCATCCCGACCGGTCGAGGCACCATGATGGCCGCCAGCGCGAGCGCAGTGATGCCCACGGCCGTGTGGAGCGCCATGCCGACGTAGAGCCCTGACCCAACCGCACGCCGATCGACCCCGAGCGCGTACCCGACAATGGCCGTGAACCCAATCGCCGCCGCAGCGAAGGCCAGCACCTGGGCCACGACCGGTGTACGTCGCACCGAAGACAGTAAGAAACTCGACCCGAGCAACACGAACGAAAAGCACGACTCGATGACCGGTCGGCCCCCAACCACCGTCGTCGGGACAACGAACCCGGCAGGGTAAAGTGTCTCAAACCAGGTGCGGCCGGCACTGGCCACATTGAGCGCCAGTCCAATCCCGCCGATGCTGCATACCACCAACGCAGCGGCAGTCGCGACCGCACGGCTTTCGCGACGATCCCACTGCGCACCTACGACCGCCAAAGCGCCAGCGACCAGCGCCAGCGCGGCGTTCGGATACATCGGCGGCAGGCTTGGGGCGAGCTCAACGATCCATTCCTGCCGCGCCATGTAGCCAAATAAGACGGCACCGCCAATCATCCCCGAGAACCAGGCCAAACCGGTCCCGATCACATGCAACCGACGCGACGAACGCTGACCCGGACGATCAAGCGGCACGTCGAGCCCAACGCCCAGAGCACCCATGACCCAGGTCGACAGGGTTCGACGAGCGGGCGCGGGTTCGGCACCGCCACCCTTCACGCGTGCGCTCACAAGGCCACAGTACACCACCTCCGTACGTACACGCACAGTCGAATCGCGCCCGTGGCACGGAGTACGTGTCGTGTCTCGAGACTGTGTTTCGGTAACCGAGGCGACGGTCGAGTGTGCGACAACACCCGACCGTCGTGGCTACATGGTGTGAATCAAACGGACTCGACCCGTGTCGATGTGCGGGCCATCCGCGGCATCAGCAGACTGACGAGCACGATGACGGCTGCGGTGATCACCGCGAGCCAGGCCAAGCCGGACTCGAGCGCAAGTGAACGCCTGAACGACTCGGTCTGCACTGCGCCGACGATGCCGCCGACACCGAGCACCAGCCCGAAGAACGTCGCAGCCGCCCTTGATCGGGCTGCCGCACTGATCAGCAAACAAAGACCGAGACCGATTTCGATCAGGCCGAGCGTGGTGGTGTGCGTGAAACCGATGACGTCGACGACGGGCTGATCCATCGGGCCGTCGAAACCGCCTCGAGTGATCGCGATCAGTCCGATGGTGGTCAGGGCGACCCCGGCGATACCGACGATGACGGAGTCGAACGCAAACCGGCGACCGGTGGTGGTCGCCACCGTCTGATTGACGGCAGGCTCAGTCATCACGACTTCGCGCACCGGCACAACTGCGGGCGGTTCCACCGCGACGTATCTACCGTCAGCGTCGACCACAGTTGGGGTTTGAGGGGGGGTTGAGAAGTTGGGATCGGGTTGAATGGACATCACGCCTCCTACAGCACGTTCCGCCGGCCGCGGCCGCTGACGGCCCGGTAGACGAGGAGCGCAACGACAGCGCCGAGGATCGAACCGATGATCCCGGAGGCCTGAAACGCACCGTCATTGGCGTCGTTGCGCGTGAGCACGTAGCCAAGAAATCCACCGACGAACGAGCCGACGATGCCGAGCAAGATGGTCCCAGGTATTGACAGGGCATCTCTCCCCGGCACCAGAGCACGGGCGATGAACCCGGCAACCAATCCGATCACTAACAGATACAGGATGAAACCAATCATTGCCGTTGCTCCTTCTCGATAAGGAAGCCGCCTCCGACGCTCCCTGTGGCGCGTTCTGAATATCCACTCTGAGGGCTCGACAAACATGATTTTTCGAGACCCTTCGTCACCTGTCACCGAAAAAGTGTTCACCCTGCGCGCAGGCACCCCGTCAGTGGCGGCGTACGAACCGGAGAAGGGTTGCGAGCTCGTCGACCGACCACAGCGCCCACACCACCAGCAGCGGTTGGAACGCCAAACGGACGCCCCTCGTGAAGCTGGAGTTCAGCCCGAAGGCGTCGCTGTGAGTCACGAACTGCGAGATGTTGCCTGGGAACACCGCAACGAAGAAGCCGGCGACAACCCACCCGACCTGACGGCGACGGCCGGGCAAACCGACCAATGCGAGAGCGAGGGCGATCTCCACAACACCCGACACGAGCACCACCAGCGAAGCACTGACCGGGACCCAACCAGGTACCTGCGCCAGGAACTCGTCGGAGTTCCAGGCCAGATGGCTCGTTCCCGCAACGAGCAAGAAGCCCGCCAACACCCACCGGCCGATCGTCTGCCAACGAGACATCTCTTCACCGTATCGAGATCTGCACCAGGCAACGCCCCAGAGGGTGAAGTCAGCCTCAATGTCGATTCTGACGGCTCGACAAATCTGATCCTCCGAGATTTTCTTTGCCGAAAATGTGACAGTGTCCACGCAGCACAAACTTGAGGGGTTGGTGGCCGGCTTGACGAGGGTGGTGGTGGCTGGTGGTGGGTTCGCAGGGCTGGCCGCGGCGCTGTTCTTGGCGCGGCGCGGCCACACCGTCACGCTGATCGAACGAGACGACGAGCCGGCCGACGGCGCCAGCGCGGACGACGATGCCCTCCAGTGGAGGCGGCCGGGTGCGCCGCAGTCGCATCAAGGCCACCTACTGCTGGCACGGGCTCGCCGCGTGCTCTGGGAGGAAGCACCGGACGTCCTCGATGCGTTCGTGGCACGCGGCATTCGTCAGCTCCCTGCCAGCGTGGGCGCCGGCTCGCTCGCCGGAGAGCATTTCCTCACCAGCCGGCGCCTGGTCGCCGAGGCGACGTTGCGCAGGATCATCGCTTGCGAGTCGGGGGTCGTGCGTCGTACCGGCGAGGCCGTGGTCGGATTGCTCACCAACGGGTCGGCGCCGACCCCTGTGGTGACGGGCGTTCGCCTCGCATCCGGCGACGAGATCCCCGCGGAGCTCGTCGTCGACGCCGGTGGGCGGCGCTCCGCACTGCCGGCCTGGCTCGCCGCCGTGGGCACCCGCCAGCCGATCGATCACGTGCAGCCCTGCGGATTTGCGTATCTGACCCGGTTCTACCGAACGAAGCCGGGCTGTGAGCAACCACCGACCCGCGTTCCGGCAGCCGTGCCCCTCGACTATGCGAACGTCATCGCGTTCGGCGCCGACAACGAGACGTTCTCGGTCACCCTGACGCTGTCGACGCACGACCCCTATCGGTCGCGACTGCGTGACCCGGATTGCTTCGAAGCGTTCATGCGCATGGTTCCGGCCGCGGCGGAGTGGGTGACCGCGGGCGACCCGATCGGTGCGATCTCGACGATGTCCAGAATCGAGAACCGACGTCGGAACCTGGTCGACGCAGACGGACCAGTCGTCGGAGGTCTGGTTGCGATCGGTGATGCTTCATTGCACACAAATCCCACCCTTGGAAGGGGCATCTCGATGGCGCTGTGGCAGGCCCAACAGCTCGCCACTGCGGCCTCCTCGGCCAACGACGACCCCATCGCCTTCGTCCAGCGCTTCCACGACTGGACCACCGACAACCTGGGCGTGTGGTACGAAACCCAGGTCGCGGCTGACGGGGCCAACCTCGCTCGGCTCGCAGCGGGTCTGCGCGGTGAGCGCCTCGATCCTCCGACCGATCCTGCCAGTCGGTTCCTCGCAGGCGCGTTCCGGTGCGCCTTCAGCGACAAGGTGGTGGGCGACGCGGTCACGGCGGTCGTCCACCTTCTCGCGTCGCCAGCCGTTGCCTTCGCCGATCCCGCCGTGACGAGCGTGGTCATGGCGTACCTCGCGACAGATCCTCAACTCGATCGCCCGCCCGACACCCCCGACCGCACACACTTCGAGCAACTGATGGCCTCGCACGGCGCCTGAAGACCCCCGCCGAAGCACTGCGTGTCGCGATCGCGGACCTGACCGTCGAGATCGCGCCGGATACGGTCGCTCGGGTGTCCCATCAGCCTTGGCGCAGCCGAGCACCACCCCTCCCTGCATGAGACGTTGCAACGCGCCGACGTGGCGCTGTATCTCGCCAAGAACAACGGTCGGAACCAAGTCGTCTGCGACGGGTCGCCGCCCGATCACACAGCAGTGTGATGATTTCCAGCGCAACTGGCCTGGCGTGTCTGAGGCTGCTGCCGTCGTGGACCCCGGCGCCGGAATCGACGCGAGGTTCGAGGGGCTAAGATGACCACTAGCGGTCGGCATATCCCAAACGGGAGAGTGATGATCATGACTTCTCTGGATCGACGCAGCTTCATGAAGGCAGCGGCAGCCACCACAGGTGGTGTGTTGGTCAGTGGGGCGTTACAGACGCTGCTCGCTGGTGTGGCGGGAGCGAGGCCGCCTGACTTCTTCCCCCTCAATCCGGTGGCCGACCTACGCGCGAATGACGCGCTCGGCACCGATTTTCGAGTGCGCCTGCACTTGCCTCGCGGGTTCCAGTACCGGTCGTTCCACGACACCGACGGACCTCCCGTCGTCCTCCACGATGGCACCGTGCTGCCTGGCCGCCACGACGGTATGGCCGCCTTCCCCGGACCAGATGGGAACGTATGGTTGGTCAGGAACCACGAGCTCAACAATCCGGCACCGACAGCCACCGCGCCGCAGAATGCGTTCGGGCCCGGCACGCCCTACGACCTTCATGGACTTGGCGGAACGACGACCGTGTTGGTGACACCGTTCGGTGAAGTGCTCGACTCGTTCACGAGCCTCAATGGCACGATGAACAACTGCGCCGGTGGTGAGATGCCCTGGGGCTCATGGATCTCCTGCGAGGAGACGGTGAACGGACCCGACGTCGGACCCGACTTCACCAGAGCCACGAACGCGTTCCTCCAAAAGCCGCACGGATTCATCTACGAGGTGCCGGTCGGCCAGCAGTCAAACCGGGTGCCCATCAAGAGCGCCGGCCGGTTCTCGCACGAGGCGGCCGCGTACAGCCCCGGGGAAGGCATCGTCTATCTCACCGAGGATCTGTTCGGTTACCCGTCGGGCTTGTACCGCTACATACCGCCCAGCAACCCGATGGAAGCCGGTCACCTCGAAGACGGCGGCGAACTGCAGATGTTCAAGGTCGTCGGCGTAGATCAGGCACACCTCGAAGGCGCGCAGACCAACGGCGCCACGTACCCCGGCGAGTGGGTGGCGATCCCCAATCCGTACCCGCCCGCCGACGGCCTCTTCGCGGGCATGCCCGCCAACGACGTCGCCGCCGTCTTCGTCGGCGATCAGGGCCGAGCGGCCGGGGCTGCCGGCTTCTCGAGGCTCGAGGGGGCCGTCTACACCCGCCACGAGATCTACTTCACGTCCACCCAGGGTGGCGGTGCCAAGGAGAGAGGTCCGCAAACTCTCACCGGTTATGGACGTGGCGCCGGCCAGGTGTGGTCGTACAACCCGCGCAACTCCACCTTGACCTGCCACTACCAGTCGCCGGGCACGAACTCTCTCGACCTGCCCGACAACATCACAGCGCGCAACAACAAGGGCACGGTGGTGTTGTGCGAGGACGGTCCCGTCGACAACTACATCCGTGGACTCACCCGCGAGGCCACGTTGTTCGACATCGCCATCAACCGCCTCAAGCGGAACGCCCGCCCATTTGCGCCACGTCACGCCGAGGAGTTTGCCGGCGCCACGTTCAGCCCCGACGGAGGGACGTTGTTCGTCAACATCCAGGCGTCACAGGCCATCACGTTCGCGATCTGGGGACCCTGGGGTCGACTCGGCGTCTGACCGACCGCTGGATCAGCGAGGCCGTCAACGCCTGGAGGTCGCGGCCGCGCGAGCGTCAAAATCGAGTTCGTCGGTCAGACCTGGCCCGATCCACAGAATCCGTCGATCGGCTGTGCCTGGCCGGGTGCCACTTCGATGCTCGAGTCGTGGGTCACCTTGGCCAGGTACAGCGCCTCGTCGGCACGCTTCAGGAGGCTGGCCACGGTGTCGGCACCGTCGCTCAGTGCCAGGCCAATGCTGGTCCCGATCTCGGCCTCGCCCGGCACGCCCAGCCGCAACACCGCGTCGCGAACGCGGCGAGCGATGTCAAGCGCCTGACCGATGTCACTTATCGGATCCAGGATCAAAACGAACTCATCGCCTCCGATTCTCGCAGCCGAGTCGCTGATGCGAACCGCGTTCTCCAACACGCCGGCCACCCGGATCAACAGTTCGTCGCCCGATCCGTGGCCGAACGTGTCGTTGACAGCTTTGAAGCCGTCGAGGTCCAGAAAGGCAACGCCCACCATGGTGCCGGCGCGCTCGGCGCGTGCCAGTGCCTGGCTGAGCTGTCGTTCCATCAGCTGTCGGTTGGGTAAGCCGGTCAGCGAATCGTGCAGCGCCTGATGCGCCAGTTGCTCGGTCAGCCGCACCCGTTCGGTAGTGTCGCGGGCGGTCAGCACGATGCCACCCACCGCCGGTTCGTCGAGCAGGTTGACGCCGACGCATTCCATGCTGCGCCACTCGCCGTCGAAGGACTTGATGCGTGTGGTGAACGGTGCGGACTCACGCGTGCCGGCGATGAATCTGTTCAGCTCGCTGGCGCTCTCGGCCAGGTCGTCGGGATGGACCATCGCCAGGACCCCGCCCTCGTAGCGGTATTCCTGCGGGTAGCCGAGTATTCGCTCGACCGATGGGCTGACGTACCGCACCTCGCCGGCCGGTCCCATGATCAGGATGATGTCGTTGGCGTGTTGGAACAGGTAGCTAAAACGTGAAAGCTCACTCAGGATGCGGCGCCGCTCGGTCACGTCGAAAGTCGCCGCAATGGCCAACGGCCGGTTGGGATCGGCGATGACGGCCAGACGCGTACTGACCCAGATCTCACTGCCGTCGGGTCGGGTGATCCGCTGGTCGATCCCGTCAACTGACATCTGGCCGCGTTGGAT
Source organism: Ilumatobacteraceae bacterium (assembly GCA_043740085.1). Taxonomy (GTDB): domain Bacteria; phylum Actinomycetota; class Acidimicrobiia; order Acidimicrobiales; family Ilumatobacteraceae; genus UBA668. The sequence continues at coordinate 14,946 of JAYUCY010000151.1, read as the reverse complement.
CCGCCGGCCGATCTGGACAGCTGCGGATCGGCGCTCGTCATCCAACAAGGAGACCACGTCGACGCCGACCAGAGCGTCGGCGGATCTCCCAGCATGTTGGGCGAACACCGAGTTGCACCGCACGATGGTGCGATCGCGATCCAGGATCGCCAACCCGACCGGAGCGGTCTCGAGCGTTGCGTCCAGCAGTCGACGAGCCAAGTGGTCGGCAGTGATGTCAGTGAAGGCCGACACCATGTTGCCTTCGTCGTCGACGTTGGGGACGCACGACACGCGAATCAGGGTGCGTTCGCCATCGGGCCGACGCCATCCGACGACCTGGCCGATCACTGGTAAGCCTGTCGTCAGCGCCCGGCAGATGGGCTGATCCTCGGTAGGCAGCAACAGCCCGTCCTCGGAGTACAGCACCCAGCCGCTGCCCTGCCACAGTTGGCTGAGCTTCTCGGCCGATAAACCGAGGATCTGTTCCGCCGCCGGGTTGATGCGATGTATGACGCCGGTAGCTGGGTTGGCCAAGATGACACCCTGTTCGAGCGAGTTCAACGACACACGTGCCGTCTGCTCGCTACTGCGCAGGGCGGCCTGCAACTCTTCCTTGGCAGCCGATTCGGCGACCGCAGCGGTGACGTCGTTGAACACCGAAAGCACGTGCGTCAGGCTGCCTGAATCGTCGAGGACCGGTTGCGCGTTCACGCGCAGCCACATCCGGCTTCCGTCGGGACGGTCGATCCCCATCACTTCATCGAGCACCGGCTGGCCGGTTCGCATCGCCCGCGTGCTCGGCCTGTCGTCGAACAAATACGGTTCGCCGTCGCGCGTCACCGCTGCCCACCGCTCGTCGGTCGAGATCCGGCCGGCCATCTGCTCGTGAAAGGTCAGACCCAGAATCCGTTCGGAGGCCGGGTTCCACTCGACCATCGTCCCGTTGACATCTTGCAGCGTGACGCCCTCGGTCATGGTCCTCAGCACGAGCGACTTGGTGCGCTCGCTGCGGTGCAGTTCCGCCACCAGATCGATCTCGCTGCGCCGCTGCAGCTCGTTCTCCACCAGCTTGCCCAACAGCGCGAGCGCTTCGCGCTGCACGTCGGTCAGCTGACGCGGCCGCCTATCGACGGCGCACAGCGTGCCCATGGCATAACCCTCGCTGTCGAGCAGCACCTGGCCGACGTAGAACCGAAAACCATCTTCGGGCGTAACCAACGGGTTGTCGGCGAACCGCTCGTCCAACAGCGCGTCCTCGACGACGAACGGCTGCGTCTCATCAACGATGGCATGCGAGCAGAAAGCGATGTCGCGCGATGTCTCATCGAAATCCAATCCGACCTTTGACTTGAACCACTGTCGATCGCTGTCCACCAACGAGACCATCGCAATGGGTGTGCCCAACATGACCGACGCCAGATTTGTCAGCAGGTCGAACCGTTCTTCGCTCGCAGTATCCAGAATCTGTAGGCGGCGGAGCGCGTCCAGCCGCTGGGCCTCGTTGTAGGGAAGACGCGCTGCAATCACCCCCGCTCATCGGCATTCCGCGGCCTGGACTTGAGGAAGGCCTGCATGACCAGGTGACCTGAGATTCGATTGGTGACGAGTTGAGCTCGGAACCGCTCATCCCGGCCGCAACCGGTGCAAGACCGGCGTCGCTGATGAGCCCGTGCCGATCGGGATGGGTTGCCACCCGAACTGTGTGGCCGGCGGCCGGTCGTGGCCGGCGACGGAGACGCGTTGACGTTCGACGCGTGCAGCCGATGACGGCTGTGTCTGTTTGGTCACCGGAGGCGGTAGCCGATGCCGCGGACGGTTTCGACGCGTTTGGCGTCGGCGGCAAGCTTCCTGCGGAGCTCACGAATGACGACATCGACGACGTTGCTGCCCCCGGTGTATGTGGTGCTCCAGACGCGATCGAGCAGGTCGACTCGCGACACCGGCTTGCCGCGATGGTCAGCGAGGGCCTGGAGCACGCCGAACTCGAGGGGCGAGAGTTGCACGCGTGCTCCGCCGACGTCGACCGTGTGGTCGGATGGGTCGAGGAACGCTGCCTCGACGATTCCGAGTTCTGCTGCTGCGAGTCGGGAGAGCCAGCCGTCGACCGAGTCCGGCCCGAAGTCGAGCGCGGCCAGGTGGAACGCGGTGGAGCCGAACACGACCGGCTCACCAAAGGGCTGGAAGCCGAGTGTCCGCATGGCCGGGAGGAACGGTTCGGGGTTGGCCAACCCGCCGTAGAGGCGACCGAGGTGGGGCCGCACCCGGAAGTAGTCGCGCTTGAGGTCGAGCCACGCTGCCGCCTGTGGCCCGCTCGCTCCTTCACCCGCCTCCACCGAGAGAACCCTTCGGTGGACCAGGGTTCGTTGCCCGGGCGGGAGAGGATGATGGGCCCCATGTCGCGCCCACCCGGCCACGACAGGGTCGTAGCGTTCAAGAGACGTCGGGATGTCGCGCCACTCGGCGACGATCGAACAGCCAACGACGGTGCCGGTCCGGTCGCGCACGGCTCGGACCGCGTGAGGGGCGAACTGTAGCCAGGAGTCGAGCGCGACGGCTGCTTCGGGCGGGTCATGGTCGTGCCAGAGGCTGCGCAACGCGTCGACGTCGGCGGGTCGCGACCGCTCGACGCTGTACAGGTGCGTCGTGGTCGGGAACATCGCCTCCCGTACGACGGGATTGTCGATGAGGAAGAGCAGATCCGCGGTCGATCGGGCCAGGTCTTCGGCTCCGGCGGTCCTGGTCTCCGCTTGCAGGTGGTGCCAGGCGGCACTGCGACAGCGACGGAACTCGCCGGGGTCGAGTGATCGCAGGCGTTCGGCGATGGCAGTGTGCACCGCGTCGTGTAGTCGGAGACCCTCAGATGTGGCCTCCACGAAGGAGAGTCCATGCAGTAGATCGAGCGCCTCGTCGGCGTCGGTGCCGAGCATCGCCTCGAGTACGCCACGGGTGATCCTGCGAGGCACGGACGCGGCGTCGAGGAAGCCTCGCGTGCGTCGGTCAAGACCATCCCGAAAGGCCCCAGCCAGACGATCCAGGACCCGCGGGAGAGCGTAGTCCACCGGCAAGTTGTTGGCGGCGAGTTGCGCTTCGAGGGCGAGGCGAAGAGCGAGGGGATGGCCCCGAGAGAGGCGAGCGATGGCCGACGCGGTCGGTTCGTCGTCGACTCCGGCCTGGGCGATGAGCGCATAGACATCGAACTCGTCGAGCAGGCCGAGTGGGAGTACCTCGAGCCCGCTGAGCCGCTCACGATCGGCGGCCCACTCCAACATGGGTGCGTCGCGACTGGCGAGGATGACCCGGACCGAGGGGCCGAGCGCCGGGAGCAGCTCGTGGCGCAGCCACGGGTCGGCGATGCGGAACAGCTCGTAGGTGTCGATGACCACCACCGCTGGCTCGCCGGGCTCGACCGGCAACAGGCGGTCATCAAGCGACGGGATCAGACCTTGAGCTTCGACTGCGGCGGCGAGCCCTCGGCGAAAGCCGCTCTCGGTGGGATCGATCGACCGACAGTCAACGGAGAAGACCGAGGCGCCCGTTCCCCGGCACTCGTCGCTGAACCGCGCGAGCAGAGCCGACTTGCCGATGCCGGCCATGCCGTAGACGAAGCAGACCCGTGGACCATGGTCGTCGAGCACGCGACGCAGAACTGACAGTTCACGTTCACGCCCGACGAACAACGGCACTCCCGTTCGCTCCGCCTCCGGCATGACGGTCATCATCAGACAATAGCGGCCACAACGCCTCGGGTCACCGCCGTCGGCTCGGCCAGCACCTCGAATCGGTGCACGGTGATATTGGCGAGCCCAGGGGTCGCTCCGACCCCAGCGAAGAGCTCTGACGCCATGAACGCGTCCAGTGAGGCCATGTTGTCGAAGGTGTACACACCGCCGTAGACCCCGGCCAGTCGATCGGCGAGCCACACCTTCGAGATCAGGCCCGGCACCGCAGCGAACGCCGGCGCAACTTCGGCGGCGAGGCTCCGGTAGTCGTCCTCAGTGATGCCCTCGAGCGAAAAGTTCACGATCAGGATCTGCATGGCTCTCAAACCTCCATCTGTTCCGGCGGAGGCTCCGCCGCTTGAGCCCATCATAATTCACGACCCCGCCCTGAACATGAGGACTCCATGAGGATCCGCGAGCGCGACGCCCCGGGAACGAATCGCGCCTGACTTCTCGCAGCTCCACGCGTTACGGATCGCTCGCCGAATCGGCCTGAGATCGGGCATCGCAGACCACGTTGAGCTGACAGCGCGGGCCGACGCTTGGGCACCGACGAAGCCTCATCCCCCGATGTGGCTCATCTCGACCTTGGCCGGACGGGTGGCGGGCCGGATGGTGAGCCCAGTGGTCAACCCTTCGGTGAACGACGACCTGGTCTCGGAGTAGCGGTCCGTCCTGTCACTCCACAGTCGATGGACCCGCTCGTCGAGTGCCTCGTCGACGGTCCGCCCGTCGTGGCTGCTCCTGACCAACTCGCGCAGGTCGGTGCCGCCGGCAGCGAACAGGCAGGTGTAGAGCACGCCTTCGGCCGACAGGCGAGCCCGGGTGCAGTTGCCGCAGAAGGGCTTCGTGACGGAACCGATGACCCCGACCTCCCCGCTGCCGTCGCGGTACCGCCACCGCGTGGCCACCTCACCGGCATATGACGGCTCGACGGGTTCGACACCGAACTCGCGGTCGAGCACGTCCACGATGCTGGCGGCGGTGACGACGTCATCAAGTCGCCAGCCGTTCGTAGAACCAACGTCCATGTACTCGATGAAGCGAAGGGTGTGGCCGGCGCCTTTGAAGTGCCGTGCCATGTCGACCACTGATGCGTCGTTGACGCCGCGCTTGACGACCATGTTGATCTTGATCGGCCCGAGCCCGGCTTCAGTCGCAGCAGCGATCCCGTCGAGCACCTGCTGCGCCGAGAAACCGACGTCGTTCATCGCCATGAAGACGGCGTCGTCGAGCGAGTCGAGGCTCACGGTCACCCGCTTGAGCCCAGCCGCAGCCAACCCCGAGGCCTTCCGTTCGAGGAGGGCGCCATTGGTGGTCATGGCGAGATCGTCGATCCCGGGAATGGTCGCGAGACGGGCGATGAGATCCTCGAGACCTCTGCGAAGCAACGGCTCGCCGCCGGTGAGACGCAGCTTGGTCACTCCGTGGCGGGCGAATGACCGGGCGACGCGATCGATCTCATCGAAGTCGAGCAGTTCCGAACGAGCCAGATATTGGAAGTCGCGATGAAAGACCTCCTTCGGCATGCAGTACGTGCAGCGGAAGTTGCAGCGATCGGTGACCGAGATGCGGAGGTCCCTGACGGGACGGCCGATGGTGTCGGTGACCGACCTCGCGTCACCCGTCACGAAAAGGATTTGCCGCACCCGCAGCTGCGGGTGGCGTTGGGGTTCTCGACGCTGAACCCGGCTCCCTGAATGCCGCCGCTGTAGGTGAGAGTGGCACCGTCAAGATGCTGACTGCTCGCCAAGTCGACCTTGACCGTCACGGTCCCGAAGACTGCAAGGTGATCGTCGGGGTTGGTCTCCGAGTCGAAGAACATCTCGTACGAGAACCCCGAACAGCCCCCGGCGCGTACGGCGATGCGGAGGCCGAGCTCTTCGTCGCTCGCTTCGGCGGCGATCAGTTCGGCCACCTTGGTGGCTGCTTCGTCGGTGAGGTTGATCAACGGACGAGTGGCGGGCGCACTGGTGATCTCGATGGTGCTCATGGTGTGTGGCTCCTGTGGTTGGCGGCATGGTTGGCGGCATGGTTGGCGCTGCGGGTGATGGCGATGGGACTGTTGCTGGTCGACGGCGACGACCCAGCCGGATGGAACGGCGCTGTGCCGCTGGCGTGGTCGGTGGTGTCGACGATGGCGGTGATCTCCGGGGCAACCAGGCGAGCCATTGCCTCGAAGCCGTCGCGGAGGGTGACAGTGGACGACGAGCAGCCCTGGCATCCTCCGCTCATCTCGATCGACAGGACGCCGTCGGTCAGATCGACGACCGTGATGGTGCCGCCGTGCGAGGCGATCGACGGGTTGACGGTGCGAGTGAGCAGATCCTCGATCGCGACGCGTACCTGTCGGTCGCTGCGTTGCGAGACGCCTGGCGCTGCGCTGCCGGCGACACGGTCGATGATCACCGGGGAGCCAGCGGTCAGATGTTCACGGATCGCAGCCCCGATTCCTCGTCGGAGGGTGCCCCACGACGCCGCGGATGACTTGCTGACTGTGACGGTTGGGCCGGCGATGAGCACGTGTGTGATGTGACCGAGCCCGAACAGTCGGGCGACCAGTGGCGCATCGTCGGTCGGATCGATGTGGCGGTAGGCGAAGGGCCCGCCCGGATGGACAACGCGGTCGACGGTGAACTTGCACGAGTCGGGATCGACGACCGAGGTCTCAGCCTTGATCGCAATGGCCGTCGCTCCCCTGCTGATTCCGTCCGCCGAGTCAGACATCTTCTACGGCTCCGACGCAGATGCGGTCGGCAAGCACCCGCAGGTATTCGAAGGCGTAGATGCCAGTGCTGTGGCCGTCGCTCCACTTCACCGTGAACGCGTAGTTGCCGACCGTGGTGATGACGCGTGGGCTGACGTCGAGGCTGATGCTGGCCGGGTCGAGCAACGCACGACCGCTCAGTTCCTCGACGCAAGCGGCGCACCGGCACGCGAGGCGCAGGTCGCGCACGTCGAGCTGGTCGATGCGTCCGTCTTCCCACAGCACCGCCAGCGTCCGCGGGTCGCGACGGGCGAAGCCCAGGGGGACGATGGGCGATCCGCCGGCGTCTGTGTGCTCATCGAGCCACTGGGGAGACCCCGCGTCGGAATCCCAGGTCCACGAGAACGACGGGAGCTCGGCGTGGTCGCTGCCGTGCAGTTCCGTGTGGAGCCGCGCAGCGATCCGTCGGTAACTGCTCGCCGCCACCGACTCCGGCTTGTCGATCACGATCGGGTTGCCTCCGTCGCCGCCCAACACGATGTCGGCATCGAGCGGGATCGAACCGAGGAAGGCCACACCCAACTCGGCGCTCATCTGCTCACCACCGCCATGGCCGAACACATCGGTGTCGGTGCCACAGTGCGGGCAGGTGAACGTGCTCATGTTCTCGACGATCCCCAGGATTGGGACGTTCACCGTCTCGAACATCCGCAGGCCCCGCCGGGCGATCTTGAGGCTGACGTCCTGCGGGGTGGTGACGATGACGGCGCCCGACAGGCGCAGGCTCTGTGCCAGCGTCAGCTGCGTGTCACCAGTGCCGGGCGGCAGGTCGAGGATGAGGTAGTCGAGCTGGCCCCAGGCGACCTGTCCAACCAACATCTGAAGGTACTTCGACACCATCGGCCCGCGCAGGATGGCGGGGTTGTCGTCGTCGCGGAGCAGCCCCATGGACACCGCCTTGATGCCATGGCGTTCACCCGGGACCATCCGTCCGTCGTCGGTACCGAGCGGTCCGCCCGCGAACGCGAGGCCGAGCATGCCGGGCACGCTGGGCCCGTACAGGTCGGCATCGACGAGACCCACGCGCAGGCCACGACCGGCCAGCGCGATCGCCAGGTTGACAGCCACGGTCGACTTGCCGACGCCGCCCTTGCCGCTGGCCACCGCGATGATGTCGTGGATACCCGGAAGCTTGTCGCCAGTGGCCGCGCCGACAGGCGCAGCCTTGTTGGTCAAGGTGATGGACTGTGGCGTCGTCGACATGGTGTCAGTCGATCTCGATGAAGATGCATTCGCCGGGGCATTCCTCGGCTGCTTCGATCACCCGATCGAGGCCGCCGTCGGGGATGCGCGCCATACCCTCGGCGCCAGCCGGGTTAGCGGTGCCATCGAACTTCTTCTCGCTCCCGAAGTTGGCTGCATCTTCTTTCACGTAGAACAGACCGTCGTCCTGACCGAAGAAGACGTCGGGTGCGATCTCCTCGCACAGCCCGTCGCCGGTGCAGAGGTCTTGATCGATCCAAACCTTCATGAGTGTGCTCCTCCTGGTAGTCCCAGTGTGCTTGGGGGGTAGTTCATCGGGCGCTCAGAGCATCCCGAGCTGCAGGCGCGCTGCGTCTGACATGCGGTCGATGCCCCACGGCGGGTCCCAGACGATGACGACGTCGACCTCGCCGACGCCGGGAAGGGCGGCGACACGGTCGCGGGCGTCGATCTTGAGCACGTCGCCCATCCCGCAGCCGGGCGCCGTCATCGACATCTCGATGTCCACGCGGTACCGGCCGTCGGGTTGCTCCGCTGCTTCACAGGAGTAGATCAGACCGAGGTCGACCACGTTGACCGGGATCTCCGGATCGAAGACCGTCTCGAGCTGTCGCATCACCAGCGCCATGTCGAACTCGCCGCCATCACCGGTCGTACCCGTTGTACTCGTCGATCTCGCTGTGCTGCGTGCAACCGTGACGGCGGTGCCGGCGCCGCGATCGTCGATCAGGTCGCCGAGGCCGAGCGCCACTGCATCGGCACCGTCGATGCGGGCGAGATGCCCGGCGTCGGTGTGCACGGTGATACTGCCGCCGAGTGCCTGGGCGACCGTCACCCGTTCGCCGCGATGCAACGTGAACTGCTGGCCGCTAGGGATCAGGGTGACGTGAACGTCGTTGATGAGTTCGATCAGCTCAGGTCGATCTCGGGTCATGACAGATCCATCGAGGTGGGGTCCGACACGCGGTGGAGGCGCTCGGAGACGAGACACTGGATCCAGTCGCGCAGCGGCGCCAGCGTGACCTGTTCGACCAGCTCGTTCGCGAACGCAGAGGTGAGCATCCCCCGGGCCGTGGCCTCGTCGATGCCCCTGGTCCTCAGGTAGTGGATGGCTTCGCGGTCGAGTTGGCCGACTGTCGCACCGTGCGCACACTTCACGTCGTCGGCCAAGATCTCGAGTCGTGGCCGCGTATCGATCTCGGCCTGGTCCGACAGGATCAGGTTCTTGTTCGACTGGGTCGCATCCGTGCCGCCACCCGTTGGCTGGACAACGATCCGACCGTTGAACACACCGTGGCCGCGCTCGTCGAGCACCCCATGGTATCGCTGGCTGCTCGTGCAGTTCGGGGCGCGGTGTTCCACCATCACCGGATGATCGTGGTGCTGAGCGCCCGCAGGCAGATACAACCCGGCGAGCGCCACATGGGCATGCTCACCGTCGAGCAGCACCCTGGCCTCGTGACGAGCAATCGCGCCGCCCAACGAAAACGCATGTGACGAGAACGTGGTGTCCGCCGCCTGCACCACATCCAGCACATCGAAATGGAACGCGGCCGTCGGCACGTCTTGCACCACGACGTGTTCGACGCGCGCACCGGCATCGAGTGTGATCCGGGTGACGGCATTGGTGCAGGTGGGAGCGTCGCCGATGCCGACATGCGTTTCGATGATGGTGACGCGGCTGTTCGGTCCTGCATGGACCATCGAACGTGGGCTCGACATCACGGGGTCCCCTCCGCCAGTGCCGGTGAGGGAGGCGGTGCAGAACACGAGATGGATCGGCTGCTCGAGTGTCAGATCGGCAGGTACGTCGATGTAGGCGCCGTCTTCGGCGAGCGCGACGTTCAACGCCGCGAAACCGTCGAGGTGAACCTGCTCGCTGGCGCCCACTCCGAAGCGTGCGGCGACGCGATCGGGGTCGTCGAGCAACATCGACGCCACCCCCGTGATGTTGGCTCCCGATCCCGGCCCTGATCCCGATGACAGATCGTGTGCGAGCAGGCCGTTGACGAACACGAGCCGTACACCACCGAGGTCGGGCACGAGACCGGCAAGCATCGACGAGGTCACGCCATGGCCATCCTCGCGTCGTGCCGGCGAGAAAGCGCCGTCAACAATGGGACCAAGGCGCAGGTACTTCCAGTCCTCGTCCTTGCGTGTCGGAAACCCGCGGTCGGCAATCCACTCGAAGGCCGCCTCGCGAGCACGGACGAGCCAGTCCGGCCCAGTCTGCTCGACCGTGGGCGCAAGCGCGGTCAGCCCGTGGCCTACCAGCGTGGCTGTCACGTCGACACCCCCGTCGCACGCGTCGCAGTGGCGTACTCGCCAATCGTCTCGCTGTAGCCGTTGGCTTCGAGCTCGGTCGCCAGTTCCTTGCCGCCACTGCGGATGATCCGCCCACCGGCGAGGACATGGACCTGGTCGGGCACGATGTAGTCGAGCAGCCTTTGGTAGTGGGTGATCACGAGCATCGACCGTTCGGGGCTGCGAAGGGCGTTGACGCCGCCGGCAACGATACGCAGTGCATCGATGTCGAGGCCCGAGTCGGTCTCGTCGAGGATCGCGAGCGTGGGCTGCAAGATGGCCATCTGCAGCACCTCGTTGCGCTTCTTCTCGCCACCCGAGAAGCCTTCGTTCACCGACCGGCTCCGCAGCGACTGGTCCATCTCGACCGACTGCATCGCCGCGTCCGCCATCTCGAGGAAGGTCCTGACATCGATGACGTCGAGACCTCTACTCGCGCGGATCGAGTTGAGCGCGGTGCGCAGGAAGTAGAGGTTGCCCACGCCGGGCAGCTCGACCGGGTACTGGAACGCGAGGAACACACCGGCAGCGGCGCGCTCCTCGGGCTCGAGTGCCAACAGATCGATGCCCTGGTAGGTGACCGTGCCCGTGACCTCGTAGCCGCTGCGCCCGCTGAGGATGCTGGCCAGGGTGCTCTTCCCCGAGCCGTTCGGGCCCATGATCGCGTGCACCTCGCCCGGGCAGATCTGCAGATCGAGGCCGCGCAGGATGGTGGTTCCGCCGATGGACGCATGAAGGTTCTCAATGTGCAACATCAGCCGACACTCCCCTCGAGGCTCACACTGAGGAGGCGTTGGGCCTCAACGGCGAACTCCATTGGCAGCTCCTTGAACACCTCGCGGCAGAAGCCGTTGACGATCATCGATGTGGCGTCTTCGCCAGAGATGCCACGTTGACGGCAGTAGAACATTTGGTCCTCCCCGATCTTCGAGGTGGATGCCTCGTGTTCGACCTGAGCGGTCGGATTCTTGACTTCGATGTACGGGAACGTGTGCGCCCCGCAGTCGCCACCCAACAGCAACGAATCGCATTGGGTGAAGTTGCGGGCGCCTTCGGCCGAGCGCAGCACCTTGACCTGACCTCGATAGGTGTTCTGACCGTGACCGGCCGAGATGCCCTTGGAGACGATCGTGCTCGTGGTCCCCTTACCGATGTGGATCATCTTCGACCCCGTGTCGGCCTGCTGGTAGCCCGCCGTGAGCGCGACCGAGTAGAACTCGCCGACCGAGTCGTCACCCTTCAGGATCACGCTCGGGTACTTCCACGTGATCGCTGACCCGGTCTCGACCTGGGTCCACGAGATCTTCGCACGATCACCGGCGCAGGTTCCGCGCTTGGTGACGAAGTTGTAGATGCCACCCTTGCCCTGGGCATCGCCCGGGTACCAGTTCTGCACGGTGGCGTACTTGATCTGTGCGTCTTGCTGCGCGACGAGCTCGACGACGGCTGCGTGCAGTTGGTTCTCGTCGCGCATCGGCGCGGTGCAGCCCTCGAGGTAGCTGACGTACGAGCCCTCCTCGGCGACGATCAACGTTCGTTCGAACTGCCCGGTCTGTGCCGAGTTGATCCGGAAGTACGTGGACAGCTCCATCGGGCAACGAACACCCTTCGGGATATAGCAGAACGAACCGTCGGAGAACACGGCCGAGTTGAGCGCGGCGAAGTAGTTGTCGCGCGGGGGCACCACCGAGCCGAGGTTGGCCCGCACCAGTTCAGGGTGCTCGGCGACAGCTTCGGAGAACGAACAGAAGATCACCCCGACCTCTGCGAGCTTGGTCTTGTAGGTGGTGGCGACGGAGACCGAGTCGACGATCGCATCGACGGCGACGTTGCTCAGGCGCTCCTGCTCGGCGAGTGAGATGCCGAGCTTGTCGAACATCGCACGCAGTTCCGGGTCGACCTCGTCCATGCTCGCCAGCTTCGGCTTCGGCTTCGGCGCCGCGTAGTAGGCGATGTCCTGGAAGTCGATCGGCGCGTAGCGGACGTTCTGCCAGTCGGGTTCCTCCATCGTCAGCCAATGGCGGTACGCCTGGAGGCGCCACTCGAGCAGCCACGCCGGCTCGTTCTTCTTCGACGAGATCAGCCGGACCACGTCCTCGCTGAGGCCCTTCGGGATGACATCGGTGTCGATGTCGGACACGAACCCGTGCTGGTACGGCCGCTCGGCGAGTTCACGGACCTCGGCGGAGATCCGCCCGTTCGAGGTCTGGCCGTTGTCCTGCTCGACGATCATGTGGGTCACGCTATCAGTTTCGTAAGTAACAACTGTTGAAATAAATGAAAGTCTCTCGCTTCATGACAACTGCCCTATCATCAAGGTGATGACTGCATTGGTTTCACCAGCACAGCGCCGCGTTCTGGAGGTGCTGAAGCGACATGGTGAAGCCACCGCGGACGAGCTCGCCGACGCGCTGGCGATCTCGCCCAGCGCCGCCCGCCAACACCTCTCGTCGCTCAGGTCTGCCGGCTACGTCGACGCCCGCCAAGAGCGAGGCCAGCCGGGCCGACCGGCCGACCGCTTCCGCACTACGGACAGGACCGAGGCAATGTTCGCCGCCAGGGCCGAGACCTTGTCCATCGAGCTCCTCGTGCACATCGAAGAAGAGGACCCCGAGCTAGTCGCCCGTGTCTTCGAGCGTCGACGCCGCCGTCGGGTCGAGGCCGTTCGCCACCATCTCGACGGCAAGACCCTGGCCGAGAAGGTCGAGGCGCTCGCCGTCCTGCTCGACGCCGAGGGGTACCTGGCCGACACCGACGGCAGCAGCCCCGGGTGCTTTCACATCAATCTGCACAGCTGCCCCATCTGGAACGTCGCGGCACAGTTCGGCCAGGCATGCACGAGCGAGCTCGAGTTCATCCGCGAGCTGCTCCCTGAGGCCCGAGTGGAGCGGGTGACCCACAAGGCCATTGGCGCTCACACGTGCGTGTACGAGATCCACCCCTGATCCAACTCCTGAACAGGCACTTCGGGGTGGGACTCATCACGTGCTCGCTGATCGGACCCGAACGATGCCGGTGTCGCCGTCCACCTCGAGCCATGATCCGTCCGGGACGGAGGTGATGCCCGGGACGCTCATCACCGCAGGGATCCCGAGCTCGCGGGCCACGATCGCGGCGTGGCTGAGGGCGGCTCCGGTGTCGCACACGACGGCGCCCGCGACGAGGAACAACGGCGTCCAGCTCGGATCGGTGATCGCGCAGACGAGGACTTCCCCCGGCTCGAGGCCTCGAGGATCGCCGGGGTCGGTGATCACGCGTGCGAATCCTGCGGCCGTCCCGGCACTGACCGCGATGCCGCGCAGTTCCGCGCCCGGCGAGATCGCCTCGGAAGCTTTGTCGGGACGGTTCCGGAGTGGCCAGGTCGCCGGATCAGGGATCCTGCCTTCGAACCACATGGGTGGTTCGCGCTCGTTCAGGTATGAGGCCAGCGCCGATCGTTCAGCGATCACGTCGGCGAAGGCGTGCGGATCGGCGACGAAGGCGGGTAGCTCGTCGATGGTGATGCAGAAGCCCAGTCGGGGATCGGATGGGCCTCCACGTGTTGCGGCCCGTCGGATCAGTTCGTGGAGCACCAGCCGGGCCCCGAGGTTCTCGTACACGAGGATGTCTTTGGCCCGTTCCCGGCCGATGGAACCGACGCGGCCGACCGCCGCAACGCGTAGGGTCAGGGAGCGCAACGGCCAATGCAGCACTCGTCGCACGTCGTTTTCCGCCTGAGTCCGTTCGGCGGTGAGCCGGGCCATCGCCACCCTCGGTGAACGCTCGGCGGGTACGTGGCGAAGACGGTCGACGGCTGCGAGCACCGGAGCTGGATCCATGGCCCAGCACGCCGTGGCGAGCTCGTACTCGTCGTTGCCGCGATGACCGAACTCGTCGAGGAACCGCCCCAACGACGCGTCGAACGGTGAGCCGGCCAGCCGTTCGCTGAGGCCGTCGAGACCGGCATCGAAGCTCGCCATGAGCTTCGCGTCATCGGCGACGATCCGCCCGAGTTTCCATTGCTCCTCGGCGAGACGCGCTGAATCCACGTCGTCGATCCCGCTCACCAGCCGGTTGCCGAGGCCGGGCGGCAAGTTCGGACGGTCGACCATCTTGTCGAGCAGCGCTCTCGGCCCCCCAGCGATCATGCTGAAGTGGAGCAACCGCTTCATGCTGGCCGCCAGCCGAGCCGGATAGGCACGAACGAGGGCGATCAACTCGTCATCGGAAGCCGTTGCCAGGTCCGGGATTGATGCCACCCATTCGACGGCGTCGGCGCGGGCGACATCGAGCGGAGCAAGATCCGGATCTCTCAGCACACGCAGCAAGAAGCGAGTGATCTTCAGCGTGGCGAGCAGATCTCGGTCGCCCTTCACCCGCCGGTACGGCGGCAGTCCGTCGACGGTGCCGAAGACCAGCTGGTCGCTCGTGTTGGCATTCATGCCAGGTGTGCGCACACCCATGATCCGCGCTAGTGATCCGCTCGAGTACAGGTAACCGCCGAACACGCCGCTGCCCAGACGGATGCCCTCGAGATCGCGGTTGCGCACGAACCCGATCTCCTGGAACACCTCCATCTGAGCTCGACCGACATCGACGCCCATCAACGTCCCGCCGAGCGCCGACAGCACGTTCGGGAACACCTCGCCGGTGTTCCCGCGGGTGTACAGCGGATAGCGGACACTCGGCTCCATGTCGGCCACCCAGATCGGGCCGTCGGACGGCACGCCTCGATCATGAACCATGCGTGCCATTCTGCAAGTGAGCACCCTCGTCGTCGGACGAGGACCGGTCAAGTAATCCACTGATCGCTGCGAGACGGCTTGCGCATGAAGAGGTCACCATGAGAGCAGACGTCCCCGGACGGGCAGCGGGTGACACCGGCCGAAACAAGTTTCGCTGCACGGCACCGGCACGGAACTCCCGCGAGCTGCTAGTTGACGTTCCGTGTACGACCCTCCCCGTAGGGGGCGCGCAGATCCTTCTTCAGGA
>JAYUCY010000150.1:0-13759 GCA_043740085.1 Ilumatobacteraceae bacterium | reverse complement strand
GCGTCACCCGCCAAGTCATCGTCGGGGCCCGCGAGCTGGACCTCACCAACGTTGGTAACAAGTCATGGCAGGGAACCCACCTGATCAACACCCACGGGTGTGGGCTTGTTGTCTCGCCCGCCGGCCAGATTACGGCGAACCGTAAGCCTGCCTACGACGACTCGATTGTGCTGGTCGACCGACCCGAGCTCTACTTCGACAGCTCATCGTCGGGCTACGCGATCCTCAACACGTCTGTCACCGAGCAGCCGTGTGACGGTCAGGAGGTCACCGCCTACGAAGGGTCGGGTGGCGTGCTGTTGAACTCCACCCTGCGCAAGCTGGCGTTCGCTCTCGACGAGTGGGACTACAACCTGATTGGTACTAGCTCCATCACCGACGACTCGCGTCTGATCTCGGTGCGCAATGTCAGCGAACGCGTCGCGACTATCGCGCCGTTCCTCTCGCTGGATGGCGACCCGTACCCGGTGGCACTTGACGGGCGCATCGTCTGGGTGATCGATGGCTATACCACCAGCAATCGTTACCCGTACGGCGAGGGCGCCGACCTCAAGCAGCTGGGCGCCGGCAGCGGGTTGAACCAGCCGTTGAATTACGTGCGAAACAGTGTGAAGGCTGTGGTCGATGCCTACGACGGCTCGGTAAAGCTGTACGAGATGGACTCGACGGACCCCATCTTGAAGGTGTGGGAGTCGGCGTTCCCAGATCTCGTGTTGCCGTTGTCGGACATGCCCTCCGGGCTGCAGAGTCACCTGCGCTACCCCGAGGAACTATTTCGCATTCAGACAGCTGCGTATTCGAAGTATCGGTTGCCGGCAAGCGAATTCTTCGAACGCAACGGTGCCTGGTCGGTGGCGCTGGCCGCGCCGGAGCAGACCAAGAATCTGCTCGACGCAACCGGTGCCGTCGTCACCACAGACACGGTGGCAACCGAGACGGTCAGCAGCGATCAGTTCGCATCGGACAGCAATTCGCCTCGCTTCGAGCCGTATTACACGATGTTCCATGCCAACGGCGACGACGCTGCCACCTTCCAGCTGTATCGCCCGTTCCAGCCGTTCAGCCCCAACGACCAGTACAAGAATCTGGTGGCGTACATGACGGCCAGCAGCGACCCCGCCAGCTACGGACAGATGGTTGCGTACACATTGCCCGACGGCGTTCAGATAGACGGCCCGTTCAATGTTGGCGCCTCGATGGTGTCGTTCCCGGATGTGTCGGCGTATGTCACCGCCAACAACCAGCAGGGCTCGACGGTGGAGTTGGGTGATTTGCAGATGATGCCGGTGGCGGATGGTGTGTTGTGGTTCCGGCCGCTGTATGTGGAGTCGAAGGGCTCCGGACAGCCGCTGACCAACAAGATGATCGTCAACTACAAGGGCAAGGTGGCGATGGGCGAGTCGTTCACCGATGCTGTCCGCCAGCTGTTTCCCGGGTTCAAGGGCGACATCGGCGATGTGCTGGGCGCCACACCCGTTGACCCTGGCACCGAGCCTGGTGCCGACCCTGGCACCGCGGGCGCGACCGCGCAGGAGTTGCTGACGCAGGCCCAGCAGTTGTTCGATGATGCCGACGCGGCGTTGGAAAACAAGGACCTGGCAACGTACGACGTGAAGGTCAAGGCTGCTCGGGCGCTGGTCGCTGAGGCGCTGGCATTGCTGAACGCGTAGCCCGACGGCCCTCCGACCCACGGCTGGCCCCTGACTGCCGACTGCTTACGGCTTGCGGCGAACCTGTTCGGCCAGTGTGGCGAGGTCTTGACGAAAGGCAATCTCATAGCGTGCCTGCTCGGCCGCCAGCTTGACCTGTGAAGTCTTCAAGCTGTCGATCACTTCCTCGCTGACGGTGCCACCGGCGAATTCGTTGCTCAGTGCAGCCAGACCGTCAATGTCGCGTCCGAGTTCGCTGACTTGGTTGGCCAGCTCAGTGCTGACCGAGTTGAGCCGTTGCTCAATGGCCGCGACCTGTTCGGTTGCCTGGCGCGTGGACGTGTCGTTGGTGGCCACGCGCTCGGCCAGCAGTGCGATCTGGGCGGCGATGCCTTCGTTGGCGCCGACACGGTCGGCGATGGCATTGACCCGGTCGCGTAGCTCGGCGTCGCCGGTGGCGGCGAAGGCGGCGGCGCGGCGGTCTTCGGTTTCGTTGCTCAGCTCGCTGATGCGGTCGCGCAGACTGCCCAGCTGTGCTCCGAACTCAGCCTGGGCGCTGACGCGGGCGTTGAGCTGAGCGAGCTGGCTGCCGAAGGAGTCGATGAGTGCGACTCGCTCACTGAGCGCATCGATGCGAGCGACGATGTCGTCGTCGGGGCCGGCTGGCGCAGCGGCAACGACGACCTCGGCCGGCTGGTCGGCCTTCGCTGCCAGCTCACCGACGCGTGCCTCCAGTTCGACGACTCGGGCAGCATCTGGTGCACCGTCGATGCGCTCGCTGAGCTGGTCGAGCCGGGCTAATAGACCGGGGTCCGGTGCCGGACCAGCCTCCACCTTGGCGGCGAGCGCATCGAGGCGAGTTGCAATTGTGGGGTCCGGAGGGCTCACCGAACTGACGGTCTCGAGATGGGCCGCCAGTGCGTCAATTCTCGCGACCAGCGCCGGGTCGGGGCTTTCAGTCGCGGTTGGCGGTGTCGATTGGGTGGGGTCATTCGTGGCGTGGGCGTGTGCAGTTGCGGCGGTCTCGGCAACGACGTCGAGTTGGGCTCGTAGGTCGGCCATTTGCGTGCGCAGGTCGTCGCTGCCGGGGCGCTCGGTGGACATGGCGGTAGTGGTGGCGTCGAGCGCCGCGAGCCGCGTTTCGACCAATGCCTTAGCCTGCTCGCTGGCGTCTAGCCGCGCTCGCAGATCCATCATTTCGCTGCGCAATGCAAGGAAGTCGGCCGGGTCGACGGAGTACTTCTTGCCCTTTGCTGGCTTGGCTGCGCTCGTGGCCGGCGACGGCTTTAGCGACTTGGCGGCAGGGGATGGCAGGTGTGCTGGCGCAGCAGCGGTTTGGGGTGCAGAGGACTTCGGTTTTTTACTGAACAGTCCCATGAGCTTCTCCACACGCGAGGGGTTTACGATTGAGCATCGCTGCTCGCTACCGTACCGCGGTCGGGCTCTTGGGAGGTTGCCATGTCTTACAACCAACTCGATCGTTTGGTGTACGACGCTGATGCGCACATCATGGAGCCGCCCACCTGGCTGCGTGATCATGCCGACCCCGATATCCGCGATCGGCTGCCCACACTGGACCTCAGCGGTGGCAGCGAGCTGCGCCAGACCGGCCCCGTGGAGGAGCAGCTGGCGGATCTCGACGCGACGTTTCAGAAGCTGACGGCGCGCCACGGCAGCGACGAGTACCGGGCTGTTGAGGCCGAGGAAATCATGCTGCGCAAGAACTTCGCGGCCACCGGTTCGTTCTTGCCTGAGGACCGTTCGCGGGCACTGGATCTCTTGGGCTTCGAGAGCCAGCTGCTGTTCAACACGTTCCACAACGGGCGCCTGTTCCACTGGGAACACATCGGCGACATGACCCTGGCCTACGGCGCGGCCCGCGCTCACAACCGCGGCATGATCGAGTTCTGTTCGGTGGATCGTCGGCTGCTGCCCACCTGTTACGTGCCGCTGGCCGACTTCGAGATGGCGGCCGCCATGGCCGATGAGTCGGTGGCGATGGGCGCAGCGGCGTTGTTGATTGCCAGCGGATGCCCTGCCGGCCACTCTCCCTCGCATCGATCGCTTGACCGAGTGTGGGCAATCGCACAGGAGGCCGACATTCCGGTGGTGTTCCACGTCGGCGGCACCGGCGACCTCATCGACCGCGACTACTTCAACAACGGGCTCCCCATTCCTCCCGACTTCCACGGCGGCGCAGAGAACTTCCGCTCGGTCGACTACATGGCCATTCCGGTTCCTCCAATGCAGACCTTGGCGACGATGGTCTTCGATGGCGTGTTCGATCGCTTTCCCGGTCTACGCATCGGCGTCATCGAGCAGGGCGCCATCTGGGTGCCCAGTTGGATGCGGCAGATGGAGAGCGCCTTCGAGGCCTTCGGGAAGCACGAGGAGCGCGTACGGTCACTGCAAATGCGGCCCAGCGAGTACGTGCGCCGCTCGATGAAGTTCGCCCCCTACCCCACCGAGGACGTGGGCTGGATCATCGAGCAGGCCGGCCCCGAGACCGTGTTGTTCAACAGCGACTACCCCCACGTTGAGGGCGGCCGTCGCCCGATCGAACGCTTTGAGCGCAGCCTGGGTGATGCCAGCGAAGCGGTGCGTCAGGCGTTCTACTGCGACAACTTCCTACAGCTGATGGGCGCCGCCGCCCGTCACCTGCAACCGGTCGGCTGACCGAGCCGCACGGACCCTCCAGTGGTCGCTGATTGCGCCCAGCAGTTGCGCGAGAGCGAGAGAATCTGGGCGGTCGGGCACGGCGCCGAAGATAGATCCGCCGACCACGAGCGTCCATCGCCCAACTCTGTAGCGTCGCTCGCAATGTCTGGCAATCGTCGTTCAGGTGATGGCTTCATGCGCTGCTCCGACGGGGCCACGCGGTGGGGCGTCTTCGGCGCCGCCGGTGTTGTCTTCGTCGTTCGTGCGATCGGCGCGCAACCGTCGGTGATGCTGCAGATGCGTTCGGCATGGGCCCACGAGGGTGGCACCTGGAGTTGTGCTGGCGGTGCGATGGATGAGGGTGAGAGCACCTACGAGGCCGCGGTGCGCGAGGCCAGCGAAGAGGTTGGCGCGATCCCGGCCGACCACCACCAACTCGGTGAGTACGTGTTCGCCCCGGCCACCGACTGGAAGTACACGACGGTGGTGTTAGAGGTGAGCGAGCGCTTTGGCATCTCGGCCAACTTCGAGACCGATGCGGTCGTATGGGTTGCGCTCGACGAGGTAGAGCTGCTGCCATTGCACGCCGGCTTCGGTGCCGCCTGGCCGCACCTGCGGGCAATCATCGAGTCGGCCGGCGAGAACGGTTCAGCGCGGGCGTAGTCGCAGGCCGGCCATGCCGCCGTCCACCGCCGGTGACGCACCAGTGGTGGCACCGGGTCGCCCCTGTCAGCGAGCCGGCGGTGCGGGGCTGGCGGGACCGACCGGTGGGTATAGCGGAATATGGTGTTCCACCAGTGACCGACGGATGGCCAGGCGAACCTCGCGCATGGCCGCCCAGTGCTTGCCTGGACGAGTGCGCACGGTGACGCGCAGCACGGTGCCGGTGGCATCGACTCGCTCAACACCCAACACGGCCGGCGGCTGGAGCAACACCTCGGCGACCTCGGGTACTTCGATGGCGTCGGCGATCCCTTCGCGGACGGCGGCCAGTGCATTGTCAATGTCGCCGTCGTACCAGATGGTGATATCGACGAGACCCTGCGACCAGCTGCGGGTGCGGTTGCCCACCCGCTGGATGACACCGTTAGGAACGTTCCACAAGGTCCCGTCCACCCCGCGCACGCTCATCATGCGCAGTGTGAGTGTCTCGACAGTGCCAACGGCCTCGCCAATGTCGACTTCCTCACCGACACCGCACTGGTCTTCCAGCAAGATCACGAAACCGGCGATGCAGTCGCGCACCAGGCTCTGCGCTCCGAAACCGACGGCGATGCCAGCGATGCCCGCACCGGCCAGCAGCGGGCCAAGGTCGATGTTGAACACGCCGAGCACGATCAAGACGGCGATAGTCCACACGAACCACGACACGCATGCACGGCTGACTGCGGCCAGCGTGGATGCACGCGATCGATCGCGGGCACCGATGTCCGAAGCGCTCTCGGGTCGGTCCATGCCGATCTTCTGCATTGCCCCGTTCGCCAACTGCTTGCTCGTGGACAACCGGGCCACGAAGGCGGAGACGGCCCTACGTAGGTAGCGGTTGAGCACCCACGCGACCAGCAGGATAACGACCGCCACGAGCGGCCGCGTGACCAACCAGTCAGACGCGCGAGCCAGCATGTGATTGTGCGTCAGGTTCCAGGCGCCCTCACAAATCCAGGTCGGGTGAATGGTGCACGCCGACTCCAAGCCCGGGTCCAGTTCTACGACAGCTGCCGGCCAGTTCACGCGGCGGAGGTTACCCCTGCGTGACCTGGGGGGACAGCCACGGCCACGATGCGGCTGATGGATCGCATGATCCGCGTGCCGCGTGGCAGGTGCCCTCTCATCTGGGTGCTCACGCGCTCAGTGTGTCAAAGCCGGAGCAATGTGACCGATATTGCGTCGATTGTTGCGCGTGCAAGCGGTACCTTTGATTGTTGTGAGCAACCATCCCTTCGTCCCCTTGCGCCACCGCGAGGTGCGGCTGCTGTGGGGCGCGGCGGTTGTTTCCGATGTCGGTACTTGGGTGCAACTCATCGTCGTTGGCAGCCTTGTTGCCGCCGGCACCGGCTCTGCGGTCCAAACGGGCCTGGTCGCGCTTGCCACGTTCATGCCACAAGGCATTGCTTCCCCGGTGGGCGGTTTGCTGGCCGACCGCTACGACCGGCGAAGGGTGTTCGCCTCGGCGCTGATGGTGCAGGCCATGGTCACCATCGCGCTGGCGGTGGTCCTCGGTATGGGGGTCCGTGCACCGGCCGTGCTGACGCTGTTGATCTTGCTCGGCAGTGCCGCCGGTGCCACGGGCGCACCCAGCTACGCGGCCATGCAACCCGATCTGGTACCACCCGAGGAACTCATGGCGATGGTCTCACTGGGCGTCTACTCGTGGAACAGCGGGCGCATTATCGGGCCCTTGCTGGGCTCCGTGTTGGTGCTAGCTGTTGGGCCGGCATGGACGATTGGTTTCAACGCGCTCAGCTTCGTGGTGATGGCCGGTGCTGTGTCGCTGGTGCGCCGTCCGTTCATGCCTCACGGCGCCGACGCCGACAAGACGGCCACCGTGCGCGGGCGCCTGGTCAGTGGCTGGCGCACCATGCGCGCAACACCGGGCTGCTGGCACGGTGTGGTACTGCTGGTCATGTTCAACCTGACGATTGCGCCGTTCATGGGCCTCATTCCCATCTACGTGCGCCTCGAGTTTGGTGGCGGCACCGGGCTCACCGGCGCGGTCGCGTCGGCGCAGGGCATTGGTGCCATCTTGGGTGGTGTCGGCATCACCATGTTGGCCGCTCGTCACCGACGTTCGTACCTCCTGGCGCGACTGGTGTTTGCGTTGTCGCTGGCACTGTGGAACTACGCGCTGGCGCCGAATATGGCGTGGCTCATCGCCGGCAGTGCGATTGTTGGTGCGTGTTCAGCCAGCATGTTCATTAGTTCTTCGGCCATCATCCAGCGCGATGCACCGTCGGCTAGCCGCGGTCGGGTGATGTCGATCATGCAGGCAGCGATGGGCATTTCGTACGGCATCGGCCTGCTGTTCATCGGCTCCATCGGCGACGCCACCAGCCTGCGCGTCGCCTTCGCCGTCGGCGCCACGCTGCTCGTCGTGTCCTTCGGTCTGCTCACGCTTCGCTCGCGCCACTGGCGTGCTGCAATCGACGGCACGGAGGAGCTGGCCATCAACCGCGTTGATGCCGGTGCCCTCTCCGTCGCCTGCGGCGACTGACACCTATGTCGCCGAAGGTCGGCGCGCTGCATCATGTGGAGCTGTGGGTGCCAGACCTTGCGCGAGCCATTGCGTCGTGGGGGTGGTTGCTGGAGGGGTTGGGCTACAGCGAGTTCCAGTCGTGGGAACACGGCCGCAGCTGGCAGCTGGGCGCCACCTACGTGGTGGTCGAGCAGTCGCCCGCGATGATTGGCGATGTGTACGAGCGCTGTCGACCCGGCCTGAATCATCTCGCGTTCAGCGCCGGCGGCACGGCCGACGTCGACCGGATGGTCACTGAGTCGGCGGCCCACGGGTGGTCGTTGATGTTCACCGACCGGCACCCGCATGCGGGTGGCCCCGACACGTATGCCGCGTACATGGAAACTGCCGACGGCTTTGAGGTGGAGTTGGTGGCCGACCTGCCCTGAGTGAGTACTCGCGGAGGATGGTGAGTGCTGCGGCCTGAATCTGAGCAACGGCCGCTTCGGCGGTGTGGCGGCCGCAGAGCGCGTCGCGGATGGCCTGCCAGCCGATGTCCTCCACCTCTGGGAAGCGACGGTGCGGCGGGTAGTTGATCATCGCCTGCTCGATGGTTTCTATGATGATCTCCAGCCGGCGCCGGTCAGTCCCGTTCGCGGGCTCGACGGCTGCAAACGCGCCGACGTGTGCGCACACGTCGCCACCTTGCGCATCGAGCGCGTGGGTAGGCGCGCTCATGAGGGTTGTCAGCAGTGCGGTCGCAGCGGAACGGTTCTAGCCGTCTGGTCGGCCCAGATCCACGGTCAGTGTCGATCTCTGCCGACCAGAGAGCGCCCCACGCACCGGGCCACATGCCCGCAATCTCGATCCGAGCGGCGCCAGTCCGCCTGGATCGACCAATGCGTCGAGCGGTCGCAACCACTGCCCTTGCGACGGCGCGTACTTGGAGTGCGTAGCGTCAGCCGCTACTCACGACTTGCGGGCGCGGACGTCAAAGTACGCGCACGGCAGCGATGCCAACTACCCGACCCGGACTACTCGGCTGCGTACGTGGTGTTGCACACCGACGGTGCGCATGAGGGCCACGGCATGACGTTCACAATCGGGAAGTGCAACGAGTCTGCGAACGGTTCGGGGTGCCATTGCCCGCTGCTGCGATGCAGTTCGTTGCGCGTCATCCAATCTCGATGATGTTGGTCGCGCGCGTTCGGTCGCCGAGATCGAATCCGACATCGCCGACGGGAAGGGGGCAAAACCAGGACGGTGGCGCCGATCCGATCGACGGGTTGTCAGGGGTGGGGCGTCAGCAGCACCAGCGGGATCTCGCGGTCGGTCTTCTCCTGGTATCCGGCGTAGTTCCTGTACTTGGCGGTCACCTTCGGCCACAGGTCGGCTCGCTCCTCGGCGGTGGCCGCGCGGGCATGCATCGACCGTGTCTGGCCGCCCTTCCACTTCACCTGCACGTCGGGATTTACCTGCAGGTTCAGGAACCAGGCGGGGTGATGTTCATCCCCGCCTCGTGAGGCCACGATCACGATGGTGTCGTCGTCTTGCACCGGTGAGGTGAGCATCACCGACCGGGCTTCTCCACTCTTGCGTCCTACGGTGGTCAGCTCGAGCACCGGCATGCCCCCTGCATCCCATCCGACCTTGCCGAAGCTCAGCTTCAACACGGTGCGGTGAATGGTGTTCATGGTCTTCATGGCAAGGTCACTCGGCATGCGCGAACATTACGTTGCGGTCGTAGGGTGCGCGTCCATGTCTGGTCGTTCGGGTACGAGTCCTGCCGGTGCCGGTGCCGGTCGCCTAGGAGACAATTTCCTGCGTTGTTCCGACGGCCACACTCGTTAGGGCGTGTGAAGGGCGGCGGGCGTGGTGTTCGTGCTGCGACCCGCCGTGAGTAACTGTTGGTGATGCTGCAGAAGCGCTCGGCGTGGGCATATGAGCGCCAGCCTGTTCACCTCCGCGCCGGCCATCGTCCAGCGCGAAACACCGGCTGCCAGCCGCGGCCGAGTGATGTCGATGGTGCAGGCAAGCGTGGTCGACGCGGTCGGCCTTGTGACTCCGTTCCTCGAGTTGTCGGTCGCAGGCGGTGACTGAGCCGTCGGCCGGTTGTCAAGGGTGACGTGCGGCGATAGGCTTCGGCCAGCGACGCGGGGTGGAGCAGCTCGGTAGCTCGTCGGGCTCATAACCCGAAGGTCGCAGGTTCAAATCCTGCCCCCGCCACCAAGAAAGCCCTGGTCAGCCACTATGGCGGGCCAGGGCTTCGTCGTTCACGGGCCCGACTTCTAATGGTTCTTCTAATGCTTTTCGCGCGGCGGGGGTCGCGAAACAGCATTTGGCAAGGAGTTTCGCGAGGTGACAGCGCTCCGTTTACCCATTCGTCGCCCGGCGCATAACGACGTCTGACCGCGCTTTGGGAGCACATCTATGCCTTGCAACGCACGGAACTACTGCCGGAGCTGGAAATGACCGAAGAATACCCAACGGTGCATCCGTACCGGCGCTCGGTGAGTGAGTCTCGGCCATGCCCATACCAACGAAACACCGGTCAACTTGCGGCAATTGGTGTCACAGCGCTGAGTCGCGCCGCTCAACAGCTTGCCGGGCGCCTTCGGGCAGGCTGGCGTAGAGAGCGGAAATTCGTCGAGGTTCAGTAAGTAGCCTCTCGGCGATGACGTTGATCAGCGAGAACATCGCAGTAGCGACCTCGAGATGGTCAGCTAAGTCGATTTGCCCGGGATGGACAAGGTTGTTCCCGGAGATCCGCACGGCGTCTAGCGCCATCTGAAGGTCCGGAGTCAACCGCCGGTCCGCTACGAGCTCACCGATGAGAGCGTTCAGATTGGAATTGTGACCTGTAATCCTGATGCAGAGCCGCTCGCAAAGCAGCCGCAGTAGGGCGGCGGCGGCGCGGGGCGAGCGTATGAGGATGTCGGCCGCCTCTTCGTAGAGGCTGAGCTCAGCATCGTCAAGGTCTGAATTTGGCGGAGGTGCGAAGTTGCTATCCGGGAAGACCATTTCGTCTCCTCGCCAGATCGTTGGGTCGCTGCAGTTGTCACAGGTGCCGACCACGTAGGCAGCGAGGCCCCCGTTGGCAGTCTGGAGGTGCGGAAACCAGCGCTGCATAGCGACGGTGGCGCAGTGGGGACACCTGAAGCGCTGGGAGTTACTCGCGGGGATCTCAGACACGGGACAACGATAACCAGCAGGTGTGACACAGCGGACACGGAGGAAGAGGGGCCAGTCGTTGGTGGCTTCGCCGTCGGATCAACGGCGACAACCAGCTCACTGTCCCGTTCGGAGCTCGCGCTCCTCTCGACCCCAGTCGCGCACGGTTGAGAATCGACCGAACCTGACACGATCGAGAAGCGTGGCAACCCAATCCGTTCGCCAGCGGCTTTGGCTCGACAACAAGCGTCGCTTTATTGGGCGTCGTGCTCCGGACAATGGATTCAGTCCTGATGTTGCTTCAGAACCTCCGAGAGTGCCACTGCGAGACGTACCCTTCAGACGTCGCGCTTTGGCGGCATTGACTTGTTGTCGGAGGCCTTGCAATGAATTTAGTAATGCGGAGAATCAAGAAGGAACTCACTAACAAATTCGTGCCGTTGTTGGACCTCTCGGGAGCGATTGATGAAGCGCACAAGTTGTCCCGCGCTACCGCGGCGCTCGGAATGGTCATGCAATCCGGCGTTGACCCGCACGCCGCGTGCCTCGACGTGACTGATCACGGGAAGGATCAGGGCATCGACGGAGTTTGCATCTACGCCAATGGATCCAAGCTCTTGCTTGTGCAGTCCAAGTTCACTGAAGGCAACGGCGGGATCGACCTTGGAAGCGTGACAAAGTTCACCCGCGGTGTTCGAAAGATCGCTATGGCCGATTGGGCGGGCTTCGGTGGTCCGATCCTAAAGCGTCAGAAGGAGATCGAGGACACCATCACGAATTATGGACTCGAAATTCAACTCGTGCTGGTGACAACTTCAGATGCTGTGCTGAGTGTTGAAGCGACGGATGCGCTGAACGAGATGTGCACCGAGATGGGTGGTCCAGGTCAGATCACTTGGCAGTATTTGGATCGCAATGCGATGGATGCCTATTTCAACTCCGTTCACGACAGTGCTGTCGATCTGGAAGTGGCGATGTTGGACTGGGGCCAGCACTCGGTCGATGGGCTTACCTCCTACTTCGGTACCCTTACTGCGGAGAGCGTCATCGAGTGGAACAAGCATTTCGGCAATCTCCTCTTCGCCAAGAACATTCGGAGTGGACTCGGCAGCAATGACGTCAACGACAGAATCGCTGAGTCAGCACGAACTGAACCCGAGCGTTTCTGGTTCTTCAATAACGGCATCACTGTCCTTGCCGAGTCAGTGGAGACTCCGCAAAAGGCGAATAGAACCATGGGGCGGTTTAAATTTGTATCTGCCTCGGTTGTCAACGGAGCACAGACAATTAGTTCGCTAGCACGTGCTGCCGAAACGAACCTCGGTGTTCGTGAGAGTGCTCAGGTTTTCGCGCGTTTCATCATCGTCGGTCAGAATGATCGCGAACTCGCTCGGAAGATTACGAGGCGTACGAACACGCAGAACCGAGTTGGCGACCGCGAATTTGTTGCACTTGATCCGCTTCAGGACACAATTCGGAGGGGGTTTCTCGATCTCGATAAGACATACATCTATCGATCCGGCGAGTACATCCAAAGTCCGGATCGTGAGTGTGATTTGACTGAGGCGACGATTGCGCTCGCGTGTTCGATCGGAATAGACGAGACCGTCTTGGCGAAGGGCACGCTCGGACGATTGTGGGAGGACACCAACACAGCGCCATATACGACCCTCTTTGTCCCCGACATCACTGCCCAAGGTGTCTGGAATCGTGTCATCGTTCTTCGCGCCGTTGAGAAGTCCTTGGCAAGACTTCGTCAATCGAAGTCGGGTCGGGAACGACTTCTGATCACACACGGGAATCGCGTCGTTCTCTGGGCGGTACTGAGGATGCTTCAGCTCCCCCCAGTGACCTCCGAGGATGGATTCACATTGCCGGGCGACAAGGAGGTGGATGATCTGGTCAAACGCACTGCCCGGGCAATGTTCGCCCAAGCCACGAAGCACTTTCCGGATGCGTATCCGGCGCCGTTCTTCAAGAACCGCGAAAAGTGCCGGTTTCTTGCCGAGCGTCTTGCAAATGTGAAACCACTGTCTGAGCTGGCGTAAGCCTGCTGTATCACGGACAGCCGAAAACTGCAGCGCTGAATACGGCGGCTGCGTCGGCCTGCATGCCGGGCAGGACGTGTTGGTAGACCGTCATCGTGAACGCGGGGCTGGAGTGGCCGAGGCGTTCGCTGACTACCTTCACGGGGACGCCGGCCTTTAGCAGGATCGTGGCGTGGGTGTGTCGGAGGTCGTGGAGGCGGATGCGCCGGAACACGCTCGTGCGTACCATGCGCTCCCATGACTGTGAGAAGGCGTCGGGGTGGATCGGTCCGCCATCCTCGCGGGTGAACACGAAGCCCTCGTCCTTGCGCTGGCCGGTGGCGAGCTTGCGCCCCAACTGTTGACGGCGCCACGCCTTCAGCACCGCGACCATTCGTGGATCGAGGTCGATGGTTCGGCGGCTGTGCGATGTCTTGACGTCGGCGACCTTGGCTTCGTATTCGACTGACAGGATCTGTTGGCTGACGGTCAGTCGGGCGGTGTCGAGATCCACGTTGCGCCACGTGAGGCCGAGCACCTCACCGCGTCGCATGCCGGTGTTGGCAGCAAGAAAGATCGGTACGTACCATTCGCTGTCTTCGATGCTGGCGAGGAAGTCGCGGAGCTCATCCGCTGCCCACACCGTCATCTCCCTTGATCCGCCGAGGCGGACCTTGGGTGCGTCGGCGAGGTCGGCGACGTTGCGGGTGACGGTGCCCTTGCGCATTGCATCGGCGAGCGCCTTGCGAAGGATGCCGTGGATGATCCGCACGGTCTTCGGCGCAAGACCGCCGCCGGCACCGTTGCGCTTTCCGTCAGTGAGCAGTTGCGCGTAGAAAGTGTCGAGGTCCTCGGGCTGCAGCTTCTGCAGCGGGATCGCTCCGAGATGGGGTATCACGTGCAGCTCGATGTTGTTCTTGTAGGAGCTGAACGTCGAGAGGCGGAGCTGTGCCTTCTTGGTCGGTAGCCACCGCTCCAGCAGGTAGTCGCCGAACGTGATCCGGTCGGGGGCGCGGTAGTCGCCGTCGTGCAGTCGCTTCACCAGATCGCTGACCAGCTTCTCGGCGGCCTTGCGCGTGTCG
>JAYUCY010000149.1:0-31409 GCA_043740085.1 Ilumatobacteraceae bacterium | reverse complement strand
GCGGATGCGCGCCGAGGCAGGCACTTCAACGAGGGCAGAACCACTGACCGCCAGTGGGCAGAACCGTTGGCCACCAACGGGCAGTTTCGTGACCGCCTATGGGCAGGATCTCATGGCCGCCGACACACGAAGCCAGGGCAATCCGGCGGGGAGACGCGTGCGGCAAACGGCGGTCCCCTCTGCCCCAGGCGCGACCGAGCCAGAATGACGTCTACCGCGTTCACCGCGACGAGCACTGCCACTGGCACATCTACCCCCGACAACACCGAAATCGGTGCAGCCGCCGAGCTGTCGGCGGGGCTCACGCCGTGCGCTGGCTGGCGACGTCGTGGACGACTTGGTGAACGAAGTCGAGCTTGCGCTTGACGGGGTCGGTGAGCGTGAAAGGGGCAGAGGCCGCCGCGACCCATGGCGTGATTGACACGGTTGAACAATTCTCAACCCCGGCCGTCGTGGCCTCGGCCATGCTCAGGCTGGGTGGGTGGAAGCCGATGGCAAGGCCGCAACCGGCGCACTCCAACGCTTCGAGGACAGGGATTTCGCCGCATCGCGGGCATCGGATCACACGCACCCGGGCGAGCTGCCGGCCACAGCCACGGAGAGGAATCGTGTGTGGCGGATGCGAGCATGGTTTCGGACGACAAGGGGGTGCGCGTTGGCATATCGGGAGCCGGAGTATTTGCCGTGGGATGGTCGGCGGGTGCCGATCACCTTCGTCGGCGGCTACCTCGGCGCCGGCAAGACGACCGCGATCAACGAGTTGTTGCGGTCCACGGATCGACCGATTGCGGTGCTCGTCAACGATGTCGGGTCAATCAATGTCGACGCAGCCCTCGTTCGGCGGCATCATGGCGACACGATCGAGCTGACCAGTGGTTGCATCTGTTGCTCGTCGATCGAGGAAGCCGGGCTCGCGTTCGACCGCATTCGTGAGCGTGCCGTACCGCCTGATCATGTGATCGTCGAGCTGAGTGGCGTCGCCGAACCGCAGCGAATGCTGCCGTGGGCGCAGTCGGCCGGGTTCGTTCTCGACGGCCTCGTCGTTGTCGTTGCCGCCGACCAGCTCGTCGATGGCGCGCTGGCTCCATGGATCGAAGCGCACCTGGTTGCGCAGGTGGCGGCGGCTGATCTGTTGATCCTGACGAAGACGGATGTGGTCGGTGAGCGCGATGCGCGCCGGGCACGTGCGCGGCTGGACGAGCTGGCACCACGTACGCCGGTGTTGGACGGGAGCCGTGGCGTGGTCGAGCCCGGGACGCTCGGCCGGTTCCTGTCCCTCGGCGGTCGCCGACCGGGTGGGGCCACTGCACTTCCCGAGTCGACCCTGTTCGATGCGCACCGAGTCCAATCCGTGGCTGCACCCGCGGGGCTGACGGTGTGCCAACTGCGTTCGTGGCTAGCGCAGTTGCAGGATCAGATTGAAGGAGTCATCGTGCGGGTGAAGGGCATCGTCCTCACGACGGATGCGGGCCTGACCCTTGTACAGGTGGTGGGTCGCCGCTGCGAGACGAGTTCGGTTCTGCAGTCTGAGCGGGAGCCGGCGACGGATCTCGTCGTCGTCTCCCTCGTCGGTTGATCCGGCACGGTACGGTTCGCGCATGCCGCGCCTTCGTGAAGTATCAAAGGATGATGCCCACCCGTTCGCTCAGGCGATCTACACGATGCTGTTCGGCGAGCGCGACCCCGTTCTGGAGCCGGGCACGGCCAGCGGCACTCCCGGTAACTGGTGGACGGTGTTTGCATTGGTGCCTGACGCGTTCGACCACACCACCGGTGGCTTTCGGTTCTACCGGTCGGCTGACCGCAAGCTCTCGCCGAAACTGCGCGAGCTGGGGCAGATCCGCGCCGGCTGGTCGGTCGGTAGTCAGTTCGTGTTCAGCCAGCATTGCAAAGCGTGTCGCGACGTTGGCTTCACTGACGAGCAGGTGGCGGCTATCCCCGCGTGGTCGGTTGCAAATTGCTGGTCGCCCGTCGAGCGGGCCGTGCTGGCCTACGCCGACGCCCTCGTGCTGCAGCACGGTCGGGTGCCCGACGGTGTGTTTGATGCGTTGCGCGAACACCTCAGCGATGAAGAGATTCTGGAGTTCACCTACATCACTACGACCTACATGATGCACGCGGTGATGAGCCGTGCTCTGCGGCTTGAATTCGATGACAAGGACGACCCGGTGGTGGAGGTCGCCGACCCAGCCGGCCGGAAGGGTGGCCTCGACGTGATGGCGGTCGTGGACGGAGCGGCGGATGGAGATTGAGTTCACCGGCGAGATCTTCAACTGGCGAGGTCCCTCGCCGTTTCACTTCATCGCTGTGCCTGCGGCCGAGTGCGTGACCCTCAAGGAAGAGTGGTCGTTCGCAAGCTACGGCTGGGGAATGATTCCGGTGACTGCGCGCCTCGGCGAGACCGAGTACACCACTTCACTGTTCCCGAAGCACGGTGGCTACCTGGTGCCGGTGAAAGACGCTGTTCGTGATGTCGAGGAACTGGACGACGGTGACGTCGTGGAAGTACGCCTGACGATCCGACTGTCTTCGGCAGTACGAAGGGCGTAGCGGATCGGCAGGGCCTTGTTGTCGCCGACGAATGTGGTCTTCATCCTGGTTGGCAGCTTTTTCCACGCGTGCATATCGCCCCACCGCCGGCTGTCGACCAAGAGCCCCAGGTTCGAAGTTCACCCACGTGCGGCTCGCCACTCTGAGTGCATCGGTCGTGGCGATGCTGGTGCGCTCTGTATCGCTGGAAGCTATATGAAATATGGAGTTACTGTCCAATTTGGGAGGCGAACGTGTGTACTGTGGTGTACATGATAGTCGTCGACAATCACAGTGCAGAAGTCCTGCAGAGCATCGATGACTTCGCCTGTGCGGTCGCCGCGTGGGAACAACAGGCAGCTGCCCTGGCCCTGACCGCACGGCAGCTCGAGGTCGCTGGTGCGTTCGGGTATGACGGCACCGTCTCGATGAAAGCTTGGATGCGTAACCATCTCCGGATGACTGATCAACGTGCCAACGAACTGTTGGCCACCGGGCGGTTCTTGGACAAGCACGAACACTTCGCCGGCGCCGCCCTGTCGGGTGCATTGTCGGGCTCGCAGATCTCGGTCGCCCACCGCTTGGGCAAGTCGAAGTACGACGAGATCCTGGCCGAGTCCGAAGAGGGACTAGTCGAGGTGCTGTCCGAGTTGGACATCCGCTGCACCGAACGCGCAGTTGATCACTGGATGAAACGCGCTGATGCGTTACTCGATGAGAAGGCACCGCAGGCCGCGCGGCCGTGCGAGCTCACATACAACACGACGATGGACGACGTCACTCACGGGACATTCCGACTACACGAAGCCGCCGGCACTGAGTTCGACAAAGCGATCCAGAACGCGATGACCCACGCCGGCAAGGACAGGGAGACCCGTACTCATGCCGAGCGTCAGGGTGACGCCCTGTTCGATATTTCGGCGTTCTTCAATAAGAACCACAACGGCAACGAACGACCGCGGAACCTGCCGAACGTGACTATCTCTGCTGACCTCTCCACCATCATCACCGATGCCCCAGAAGGTGTGAACGTCGATACCCAACGCCCCATGTCCGCTGCCTGTACCGCGACGTACCTGTGTAACTGCCGCATCCATGTGATCCTGCGCAACGCCGATGGCAGCCCTCACAGCTTCGGGCGCACCACCTACTCCGTGCCATCGCGCCTGTTCAAACAGGTCGCTGCCCGCGACGGCGGCTGCCGGTTCGCTGGTTGTGACCGTCCGGTCAAGTGGACTGATGCGCATCACATTCAGTGGTGGGAACACGGCGGATCCACGGACTACGACAATTTGATCCTGTTGTGCTCCCGACATCATCACCATGTGCACCAGCAGCGCATCGACATTGACCTGATGCCCAACGGCGACGCGTTCTTCACCACCCACGACGGCGGCAGAACCGACTCCAAACCCCGGGGTGCACCACCCACACGCGGCCCCAACTAGGGCTGAGCGGCGGCGTTTCAACCAAAGAGTGCTGCTACCGCGGCACCCGCCGCGGTAGCAGCGCGGGAACTCTGGGTGGGTGGGCGACGGCGGTGATCGGAGCACTCCTGGGCCGTTCCTCGACGTGGACTTCGAGGGACTACGAACTGGGCGGTTCTCCCGAACGAAAGGATCGACTCCTCTGATCCGGGTGGCGTTGGCAATCGATTCGATCCTGACCGGCGGTCAGCGTGTGACAATCCCGCCCGCTGGGCGCTGGGTCGTCGATGGCGCGAGAGTATCTGAAGTGATGTCATCAGTGCCTCCACCGTCGACATCGGTGGGAAATGGGTTCGAGCGACGGGCCGGGTTCGTCCTAGCCGCGATGCTTGCCGCCGTTTTCATCGTCGCCAATCGTGCGGAGCTGCCTGCCGTGTGGAAGGAGCTCCGCACGGCTGAGACGCGCTGGCTCGTCGTGGGGTTCGTGGCCATGCTCGGCGCGTTCGTCAACCTCGGCGCGATGCACGCTGCGGCGCAACGCGCCGTTGGGGTGTCGGCGTCACCGCGGCAGTTGATCCTCACTGCGATATCGGCGAACTCGTTGAACCTCGTGGTGAAGTCGGGCGGGATGGCGGGGCTGACGACGTTCATCGCCGACGGGCGGCGTCGCCACGTTCCGCGCGGCTCGATCATTGCCGCCTACGTTCTCGTCGTCACGCTCGCCGAGGTGGCCTTCGCCGTGCTGTTGATAGTCGCGCTCGGCATCGTCGCGGCCGACGGTCGGCTGACAACACCCGAGGCGGTCGCCAGTGGGGTGTTCGCCTGCTACCTCGGCATCCGCGTCGTCGTCTTGGTGGTCGCGTGGCGGTCGCGTGTGACGCTGCGAGCAATGTTCGCCTGGCCGTCCCGGGTGTGGGCCAGGATGCGACATCGCGCTGCGCCCGAGCGAACCCACGACTCGGCCGATGAGCTACACGACGCCCTCCAACTCATCCGCACGGCGCCGTCACGGGCGCTGCCGACCACGGCGCACGCGTTGATCGTCGACCTGGTCGGCGTGATCGAGCTGTGGGCGGTGTGCCGCGCCATCGGTTTCAGTACGACGCTCGCTGTCGCATTCATCGGGTACATCGTGTCGGTGCTGTTCACGATCATGAGCGTGTTGCCCGGCGGGCTGGGCTTCGTGGAGCTGTCGCTCGGTGCGGTGTTGGTGTCGTTCGGTGCGACCGCCGTGACGGCCGCGGCGGTGGTGGTCGTCTACCGGCTCTTCGAGCTGTGGCTGCCACTCCTCGCAGGTGGCTTGGCGACCGTTCGCCTGTCGAAGCTGAACGTCCCTTGACTCGGCGTTCGATCCGCAACCTGATCGCCGTGTTGGCTGTCGCGGTCGGCGCCACCGACCTCGCGCTCGCGGCATCGGCGCGCACGCGCCTTCACGCGGAACCGGTCATCGTGCAGTGGACGTACGAGGTGGTGATCGGTGGGCGCTACCTGCTGCTGATCGCCGGCATCGCGCTGATCCTGACCGCGCACGGCCTGCAGCACGGCAAGCGCAACGCATGGCGCATCGCGATGGTTGCCGGCGCATGGTCGATCGTCGGCCATCATCTGAAGGAGGCTGACGCCGCCGGCTTGGCGAGCTGCGCCGTGCTGGTTGTCGCCCTGCTCGTCGGACGACGGGCGTTCCTTGCCAGCCCCGATCGACTGCTCGCCCGTAGCGGATGGCGCCTGCTCGCAACCGGCGAGTTGGTCGTGATGCTGTACGGCGTTGCCGGCCTGTACCTGCTGGACACCGAGTACCGCGAGTCAGCCACCTTGCTGCAGTCGGTTGGCGACGTGCTGCGGCTGTTGGTGCTGCTACCCACGCACTCGGTCGTGGCGGTCACACGACATGGCGAGTGGTTCGTCGCCTCCGTTCGGTTCGCAGCGCTCGTCGTGGTGCTGATCGCACTGATCCGCGTCGTGTCGGCGGTGATCGTTTCGCGTGGCACCCCGAGCGACCGCAATGCGGTGGAGGCGCTGCTCGCGACGTGGGGGGCCACTCCGCTGGCTTACTTCCATCTGCTCGATGACAAGTACTGGTTCCTCGCCGATGACGGTTCGTCGTTCATCGGCTACAAGGTCGTGGGCAACGTCGCCGTCGCGCTCGGCGAGCCGATCGGCGAACGGTCGAGTTGCGCGATGGTGACAGAGGAGTTCGTCGAGTACTGCGGGCGAAGTGGTTGGGCCGTCGCCTTCCACCAGGTGACTCCGGCCGGCGCCGAACGGCTCGCGGCGACCGGGCTGAAGGCACTGAAGATCGGCGAGGAGGCGATGATCCCCGTGCAGAGGTGGGATCTGGCCGGCGAGGGGTACAAGTGGCTGCGGTCGGCGCTCCGCCGGATTGAGCGCGCCGGCCTGAAAGTCGTCGAAGTGCCGACGCCGCTGTCGCCGCACGATACCGAACAGTTGCGCGAGGTGTCGGACAGCTGGCTCGCCGACGGCGGTCACCGCGAGCGCACGTTCACGCTTGGCCGGTTCGACGTTGACTACCTCAACGAAACGACGGTGCTGGCGCTACGCGAAGCCGACACCGGCCGAATCGTCGCCTTCGCGAACGTCATCCCGTCCTATCGATCGGCTGCCGGAAACTTCGACCTGATGCGCCGAAGGCCTGACGCGCCCAACGGCGCCATGGACGCGCTGTTCGTTGCCCTCATCGAACGCTTTCGCGCGGCCGGGCTCGAGAAGATGAGCCTTGGGATGGTGCCGTTCGCGGGCGCCACCGGTGACTCGTTGCCGGCACGGGCGATCCGGCTGCTGTACGAACGCGGCGAGCGGGCCTTCAACTCGCAGGGGCTGTTCCGGTTCAAGAACAAGTGGCAGCCCGAATGGGAGCCCCGGTATCTCGTCTACCAGAGCGATGTCGACCTGCCCCGCATCGCCGCCGCCGTCGCTCGCGGCGGCGAACTTCCCGACCCCCGATCTCTGACCACCCGGCTTCGCCGGATCGCTCGCAGGCTGCCGTTCAGCTGTGCGCTGATCGGTGTAATGACGTGGCTGATGCTCGTCACCGCGATCGACGCCGACAGCCACCCGACCCTGCTCCGTGCCATCGGGTTGAGCTGGCACGACCTGATCCGCCTGCAGGTTTGGCGGCTGCCGACGTCGCAATTGTTCCAGACTAGCCCCGGCTTCGTTCTCGGCATCGTCGGTCTGTGCTTCGTAGCCGCACCGATCGCCGAGTGGCGAGCGGGTGCGGTCAAGGCCGTCATCATGTTCTTCCTCTGCGACTGGGTGTCCACGATCACCGTGCTGGTCGGCAGGCAGATCGTGGGTGGCACGCCGGCGGAGCACCCCTCGATCCGCGACGCCGGATCCTCATCGGGTGCGTGGGCACTGGCGGTGCTGGCGTTGTCGACGATCCCCAACCGCCGAGTGCGAATTGGCGCGCTCGCCATGGTGTGCGCCTTCCTCATCGCGACGTTGGTGATCCACCGTCGCCTGTTCGACGTGCAGCACGCCGCCGCCGCCGCTGCGGCGTTGGCGGTGCTGTACCTGTTCGCCAGGCGCGATCGGCGAGCCAGGGTGGCAGCCGCATGATCCGTGTGCTCGGCCGACTGAGGTTCACGCTCGTCGTCGCCGCCGTGTTGGTGACCACGCAGCTGATGGCGCACGATCGCTCGTTGAACCACCGGCTGGTCGGCTGGTTCGGCACCACGTGGAAGCTGCTGCTGCACGGCCAGGTGTGGCGGCTGGCCACCGCCGTCCTCGTCGAAGACCAGCCCGGCATGCGCTGGTCGATCATGGTGCCGTTGCTGTGGGTCGGGGTGGCCGAGTGGCACCTCGGCTGGCGTCGCACTGGCCTGGTCTTCTTCCTGACCGATTGGCTCAGCACGGTTCCGGTTCTGATCGTTCTGCGGATCGCCTCGGCACACAGCGAATGGTCCGCCACCGAGCTGGCGCGCCTCGACGTCGGCACGTCATCGGCGATCTACGGCACACTGGCAGCGTTCTGCGCATCGCGTCGCGGATCGAACGCGTGGCTCGCCCCGACCATCGTGATGCAGTCACTGATCACGATCTGGTTGACCAACCGCCGACTTTTCGACATCCAACATGTCGTTGCCGCGGGTGTGGGGATCGGGTTCGGGTGGTGGTTCGCCCACAACTCGCCGGCGACGGCGTCCTCGTCCTGAGCCAGCGCCCGACCGATACCCAGGGTCGCCGAGGTAGATGGGCGCCGCAGCCTGGCGATCAGGCGGATGGGATGGGGCGGACTACTACGACGGGGACGGCAGCGGCGTCGAGAATGCTGTTCACCGTGGAACCCAGCAGGCGAGCGCGCAGACCGCCGCGACCGTGGGAGCCCAACACCAACAGGTCGCCGTCTTGCACCGACTCGAGCAGTGCGGTCACCGCGCTGGTTTCCACCAACTGGCCGGTGACGGTCGCACCGCAGCGCTCGCGGGCGAGTTCGATGGAGCGGTTCAACGTGCAGTCGGCATCGACCTCGGTGAGGTCGCGGGCTTGGGTGGCATTGGCATCGACCGGGGCGTACGCATACGACCAGCCGTGCACCAGGTGCAAGTTGACCTTGTGCCGATCGGCTTCGTCGGCGGCCCACACGACGGCGGCGTCGGAGCTTTCCGAGCCGTCGACACCAACGACGATTCGGTCGGGAGCCCCACGAGTGGCGGCACCACGAATGACTGCGACCGGACACGGGCTGTTGTGCACGAGTTGACGCGGCGTGGTGCCCAGCCAGAATGCCGCCGCACCTTCGTGGCTACTTGCGCCAACGACGATGAGGTCGGTCGCCGCGGCACCGGTGAGTAGCGCGCTGGCCGCAGGGCCAGGGATGACCTCGGCGGTAACCGCCAATGTCGGATGCGTTGCCGTGACCTTTGCGGCCATCTCCTCGGACGTTGACACCGACGCTTCACGGATGGCCTCGTAGGCGGCACCCGAGTTCCAGCCGAGCGCCGCTTCGCCCGACACCACTGGCATCTCCGCACACGTGACAATCCGCAGTGCGGCGCCGCGCACTGCGGCTTCCGTTGCGGCCCACGTCACGGCTTCCGCCGAGGTATTGCTACCGCTGTAACCGACGTTCACTGTCTCGCTCATGCGTTCATACTCTCCGGGCTCGGGTTGCATCACTAGAGTCCCCAGTCCCAGATGTACTCAAACGCGGATGTACGACCACCACCGGGCAGTCGGCTCCGTTCACCACTGCAAGTGCGACCGACCCAAACTGCAGCGTTCGATATCCGCTGCGGCCGCGTGAGCCCACCACCAGTAGGTCGGCACTGGTGCTCTCCTCGATCAGCACCTCGGCTGCCGAGCCGTGCACAGCGCGACGTTCAATCCGCGGCTCGGGCCCAGCCTCGTACAGGTCGGCGGCCAGGTCGGCGATGCACTGCGCGTCGGCTTGGCGAAGTTCGTTGCCGCGCAGCGAACGCTCGCCATCGGTCGGCTGCTGCCACGCATGGACGATCCTCACCGCTGCCTCATGGCGGGCCGCCTCGGCCATCGCCCAGTCCAGTGCGGCTGCCGACGCGTTCGAGCTATCGACGCCGACCACGATGCGCCGCAATCGGTCGCGCGCTGTACCACGCACCACCACCACTGGGCATGAACCCCTTCGGTCGCCGCCGGCAATGGGTTCTGTGCCCACAATCAACAGTGTTGCGTCGGCTGCCTCGTCGAGGAAGTCGTCCGGGCTCCCGCCTCTGCTGGCGAGCACGCTCAGCAAGCACTGTCTGGCGGCCGCCTCTCGCGTCGCCCACGCAAGGACACCGACGTCGGCGGGGGTGTCGTCGAGACCGACGACCAACCGGTCGAGTGAGGGCGCATTGAATTGCACACTGATCAGGGTGGCGGACCGGCCGGTGCCTCAGCTAGGGCCTTGGGACCCATTTCGCACGGTGTCCGTCGATTCTGCAGGGATCAGAACATCCCAGATGACGACCGTTCCATTGTGGTCACCAGCCGCGATCGAAAAGCGCCCGCCGAGGGATTCGGCGCGCACCAACATGTTGTCCAGCCCGCTCGACGGGTGGCCCGGCGCGGGCGCATAGCCGACTCCGTTGTCGACAACCTGCAGTGTCACGCGGCCGTTCTGCACGGCTACATCCACCTCCACAGCGGATGCGCGTGCGTGGCGAGCGACATTGGACAGCGCCTCACGCAGGCACAGCAGCAGGTGGCCGCGCATGGGCTCGGTGATCGTGGTGTCGATCGGGCCAACGATGTCGCATGAGGGCTTGTATCCGAGTGCCTTGGCGGACTCGTCGCAGATGGCCACGATCTCGCTGCGCAAACTTTGCGTGGTTGCCCAGCGTTGATGCAGTTCAAAGATGGTGGAGCGCACCTGGCGAATCGACGCGTCCAGATCGTCGACGGCGCGCATGATTCGCTCCACCGCCACCGGCTCCTTCACCATCTGCGCCACAGCCTGCAACGAAAGACCGGTGGCGAACAGTCGCTGGATCACATCGTCGTGCAGGTCGCGAGCAATTCGCTCGCGCTCGTCCAGCAGCCCCGCCGTCCGGGATTGCTCGTGCAGCCGAGCGTTCTCAATTGCCACGCCGGCGGCGGCCGCAAGGCCGACCACCAATTCCTGGTCGACGTCGGTGAACACTTCACCATTGGCCTTGTCGGTGAGGTAGAGGTTGCCGTAGACGACGCCGCGTAAGCGGATGGGCACGCCGAGAAATGACGTCATCGACGGATGCCCTGGGGGAAACCCAAACGATTCTGGATGCGCCTTGAGATCAGGCAGCCGCAGCGCCCGGGGCTCGAGGATGAGCAATCCGAGAATGCCGTGCCCTTCTGGTGGCACCCCAATCACTTCTCGCTGGTTCTCATCGAGGCCGACAGTGACGAATTCGGCGAGACGCGAGCGAGACTCATCCAAGACCCCCAAGGCGGCGTACTGCGCATCGACCAGTTCGGCAGCAACTTCGGTGATGCGTCGCAGCGCGTCGGCCAGGGTCTGCTCGGACCCGATGGCCATCACTGCATCGAGCAAACGAAGCAGTTGCTTCGCACCGGCAAACTCGAAACGATTGGGCACCCGGCAGAGACTACGGCCTGGCACGGCTAGGTTATGACAGTGGCCGTGATCAGGGTGTTCCTTCTCGACGATCATGAAATTGTTCGCCGCGGCGTTCGGGAGCTGTTGGAGAGTGCAGACGACCTTGAAGTCGTTGGCGAAGCTGGCACTGCTGCCGAGGCGCTGCAGCGCGCGCCGGCCACCTCACCCGACGTGGCGATCCTGGACGTGCGGTTACCCGACGGGTCGGGCATTGAGGTCTGCCGCGAGCTGCGCTCCTCGATGCCCGATCTCAAATGTCTGATGCTGACGTCGTTCAACGACGACGAAGCGCTCTTCGATGCGGTCATGGCGGGCGCCGCCGGCTACGTGTTGAAGGAAGTGCGCGGTTCCGACTTGATCGAGAGTGTGCGCCGGGCGGCAACCGGCAATTCGCTGCTCGACCCGATGGCCACTGCGCGGGTGATCGACCGTCTGCGTAATCCGCCGAAGGATGCACTGACCGCAACGCTGTCGCCGCAGGAGAGCGCCATTCTCGGGCATCTCGCCGATGGGCTGACGAATCGACAGATCGCTGAGCAGATGTTCCTGGCGGAGAAGACAGTGAAGAACTACGTCTCCAACCTTCTCGCCAAGTTGGGCATGCACCATCGCACGCAGGCTGCGGTCTATGCCGCCCGCCTTGCCGAGCGTCGGTCGCAACCGAAGTAGGCGCCTGTCGTGGAGGACCCGAGTGTGAGCTGCTGTTGGGTAGCGTCGTTGTGTGGACAACCAGCCAGCAGCGACCGTGCGCCGGCGGGTCTTGGTCATTGGCATCGGGGCAGGCGATCCGAGCCTGCTCACCATGCAGGCCGTTGCCGCGCTCAACGAGGTCGACGTGTTCGTGGTGATCGACAAGGGCGAGGAAAAAGACGATCTTGTGGCCGTTCGCCGCCAGGTACTGACGCAATTCGCGACACAGCGCCCGCACCGAACCATCGAGATTTCAGATCCGGTGCGCGACCCCTCTCTTGGTTACGCCGACGCGGTTGCGCTGTGGCACCGGGCGCGGCTGGCGCTCATCGAGCGAGTGCTGCTCGACGACGTTGGCGATCAGGAAACGGTGGGTCTGCTGGTGTGGGGCGACCCGTCGCTGTACGACAGCACGCTGCGCATTGTCGACCAACTGAACGCGGGCGCAGCAGTAGCCGTGGAGCACGCGGTCTACCCCGGTGTGAGCAGTGTGCAGTTGCTGACGGCGCGGCATCGTATTGCCCTCAACCGGATTGGGCACTCCGTCCACATCACCACCGGCAGGCTGCTGCGCGACGGTCTTCCTGACGGAGTGGACGACGTGGTGGTGATGCTCGACAGCGAGACCAGCTTCACCACGATGCTGGGTCGCGGTTACGAGATCTTCTGGGGCGCGTTCTTAGGCAGTGCCGACGAAGTGTTGATCGCGGGGCCGCTCGATGAGGTGGCCGACGAGATCGTTCGGGTGCGAGCCGAGGCTCGCCTGCGCAAAGGATGGATGTTCGACACGTATCTTCTGCGGCGGCTGCCGCACTGACCCAAAGGGTTAGCGCGGCAGGCTGCGCAGGTCCAGCGCGGCGACGTCGCCGATGACGATGGTGGTCGGCGCGGAGAGTTCGGCGTGACCAACCTCGGCCAGCGTCGTTCGCGTGACGTGTTGCTGATCGGTGCAGCCCCAACGAATTGCAGCGACCGGAGTGTCGGGGCTGAGCCCACCAACCATCAATCGTTTGGCGATGGTGGCGATGCGACCGACGCCCATGAGAATCACCAGCGTGGCGCCGGTTGCGGCGTGAGCCTCCCAGTTGACCGTGGAGGCCCCAATGGGGTCTTCGTGACCGGTGACGACGGTGAACGCGAGGGCACGATTGCGCATCGTCACGGGCACGCCCGCGGCCATCGGAACTGCGATCGCGGAGGTGATGCCCGGGACGACTTCGAACGCAAGCTCGGCAGCGAGCAACGCCTCGGCTTCCTCGCCACCGCGACCGAACACGTACGGGTCGCCGCCTTTCACCCGCACCACGTTGACGCCTGTCAGGCCGTGCTGCACGAGCAGCGCGTTGATGGCTTCCTGGGGCATCAACGCGTGGCCCGCCGACTTGCCGACATCGATGCGCAGCGCGTCGGCTGGAGCAAGGTCGAGGATCGCGGGCGTGGTCAACCGGTCGTGCACGATCACATCGGCGCTGGCAAGGATTCGCGCAGTACGAACGGTGAGCAGCTCGGGGTCACCCGGCCCGGCGCCGACGAGATAGACGGTCATACGACGACGGCAACTGTGACGTGTGCGGAGCGTTCGACTGGGCCGAGCAGGTGGGCGGCGGCGGAGGCCGCGAGCAGCGCTGCGGTTTCTGCCACGCGCGCCTTGATGCCGACGGTGCGCACGCACGCTGCTGACGAGGCTTCCAGTTGCCCGTCGTCAATGCCGATGACGGGCAGACCCAGGGCGAGCCGGCCGTCGAGCACGAACCGCTCGCGGGTTGCCACGACGTCGACGTCGTCGAACTGCAGGTCGCGAGAGCGCAATGCGTTGTCGATCAGCGTGCGCACCTCGGCGGCGGTTGCCTTCGACGACATACCGATACCGAGGACGACGCTCACTTCTGGCCCCAGCAGACGAATGTTGGGTTCGTCGGTTCCAGTCGCATGCCGACGCCGCCGATCTGCACTGCTCGATCGACGTGCACGTTCACCATCGAGCCCAGTAGCTCCATCGCTGCGACGGCGCGGTCGAGCACGACGAACGTCGCGACCAACGTGCCGCCAGGCGCCAGTCGGTCCCAGCAGGCGCGTAGTACATCAAGGCCACCACCGCCGACAAACACGCGGTCCGGCAGCGGCAGATCGTTGAGCGCCATGGGGGCCGACCCGGTCACTACCTCAACGTTGGCGGCCACACCGGCAGCAAGTGCGTTGGTGGCGATGTTGGGCGTGTCGTCGCTGCACCTCTCGACGGCAAATACGCGTAGAGCAGGGGAGATGGTGGCGGCCTCGATACCCACTGAGCCGCTGCCGGCGCCGACGTCCCACAGCACACCCAGCCGCGGCAACTGCAGCTTGCCGAGCACGATGGACCGCACCTCGGACTTGGTGATCATGCCCGCGCGATGTGCGAAGCCGGACTCAGCACCACCCCACGACACCGACGGAGTGTCGGCGGTAGCGGTCGGGGCAATGAGCAGCACGACCGACATTGGGTCGAACTGACCCTGCGCCAAACCGGCGAGATCGGTGTGCACGATCTGTTCGTCAGGCTCACCGAGTCGGCTGGCGACTATCACGGTTCGTGGGCCACACCCGTGTGCCAGCAGCTCCTTGCCCAGCGATTGCGGCGGGTTGGAGGGTGCGGTGAGCACGGCAACTTTCGCAGACCGGGCTGCGGCACCTACCGCGTCGGCGAGTGGACGGCCGTGAGCGGAGACGACGTCGGCGTCGTCCCAGGTCATGCCGGCGGCAGCCCAGGCGAGCGACACAGACGATGGAGCGGGGTGGACCTGTAGCCCAGCCGGTGTGAACCGTTCGGCGAGGAGGCGAGTGATGCCGAAGAAGCCGGGATCGCCGGAGGAGAGCACGCACACCCGTAGGCCCACCGAGCGGCGCTGCTCAATGGCGTCGATCAACGGCGGGAGCGCGCCGACGAGCTCGATGCGTTCTTGTGCCCCGGTCGGCGGTGTGAAGCGAGCAAGGTGGCGAGGCGAGCCGACGAGCACGTCGGCACCGTTGGCAGCACTGAGGGCGACAGCGCCGAACACCTCGCCGCCGACCACACCAACCACGGATACGGGCGTCACTGCCTCAGACACTCGCGACCCCCGCGGTGCGAAAGCGCGTGGTGTAGTCAGGTGCGTAGACGTGACTGCGCTGGTCGGTGGCACCCGCGAGCGCAGGGCCGATCAGGAACAGCGTGGTGGCATCGAAGTCCGCAGCGCGCACGTCGGCGGCCATCGTGCCGATGGTGGTGCGGAGCAGTTCCTCGTCGGGCCAGGTGACCCGGCGGCCGACCACGACTGGCGTATCGGCTGTGTAGGCAGTGCCTTCAGCGAGCAGACGATGTGCCAACTGCTCGACGAACGTGACGGAAAGGAAGATGGCCAGCGTCGCACCGGTGGCGGCGAAGGCCTCGATGGTCTCGCGGTCCGGCATCGATGCTCGAGTGCCTGATGCGATCCGTGTGATGACTACCGATTGAGCGACACCAGGAATCGTCAGCTCGCACCCCGCGAGGGCAGCGGTGGCGTTCATCGACGACACGCCCGGCACGACCTCGAACTCGCGATCGTTCGCGCGACACCAGGCGATTTGCTCGCCGATTGCGCTGTATACCGTCGGATCGCCGGAGTGCAGTCGCACGATTGCCGCATCGGGATGTGCGGCGAACACGGCGCAGACATCGTCCAGCGTCATGGTCTTCGAGTCGTGCAGATCGACGCCGGGCTTGCAGTGGTCGAGCAATGCCTCGGGCACGAGTGAGGCCGCCCAGATCACTACCTCGGCGACGGCGAGGCGTTGCGCACCGCGCAGCGTGATGAGGTCTGCTGCGCCTGGCCCAGCACCGACGAAGGCAATCATTTTGACGC
The DNA here is from genome assembly GCA_043740085.1 of Ilumatobacteraceae bacterium. Lineage (GTDB taxonomy): Bacteria > Actinomycetota > Acidimicrobiia > Acidimicrobiales > Ilumatobacteraceae > UBA668. Next base: position 15,825 of record JAYUCY010000149.1, on the reverse strand, counting down.
TCCGTTCAGTGCGTCGCTCGTTGCGGGAAACACGACCGTTGCGAGATACGAGATGGGGCCGTCGCCGGCATCGTCGAGGGGCACCAGGCGCTGGCCCGGAAGGCCACTGAGTTCTGCGACGAACGCCGTCGGCCGGGCGGCCCTGACCGCAGCCGCCTTGACAGTTTTGGCATCGGTCGATGCCTTGTAGAGCACTACCGAGTCGCACGCTTCCTTGAGCCGCGGGCGCAGACCGCCGGCATCGTCGAGTACGACCATCGCGCCACCGGCGGTACCGAGCGCTACACCCTTGGCAGCTGCTGCAGCCTGGTAGGAGGTGATGCCCGGTTCGGCGCTGACTGGCACCGACGGGCGCTGTGTGCCGACCAGGGCCGCCAGCTCAGGAAACACCGTCCACTGTGATGGGTCGCCGATGACCGCGACCGCGACCAGCTCGCCGCCATCGACTGCGGCAAGCACTTCCGCGGCGACGTCCATCAGCGATGCGTGCCGTTGACCGGCATCGCCACTAATTGCGAAGGGAACCCGCTGCACGTGCGCCGTTGGAGCGACTGCTCGCACCACCATCTCGGCGCGACCGACGGAACGAACGTCGGTAGTGAGCACGACGACGCGATCGGCGGCGAGCAGTGTTGCGCGAGCGCGGTCGGTGATCAGCCCAGGGTCGCCAGGGCCGACGCCCACGCCGACCAACGCAGGCTTCACAATCGCAACCATGGGTGCCGCTGCAGGCGCCGCGGGAACGGACACGGCGACCAGTCGCTCGATTGCGTGGCGGATGAGGTCGGCCTCAGACCGGCCTGTACGCGCAGCGAGTTCGCCGAGCGCGCGCTTCAACTCGTCGGGGAGGTAAATCGACGACTTGTTCACCTGGCGGACCTTAGCTCGCTGGTGTAGGGCAGACATAGGGCACGGCAGTTGCCAACGAACGATGTCGCCAGTTCGGGCCGTGCGCCGAGGTGCGTGTGCATGTACGACGCGACCATTCGTGGCCCACCGAAGCCGCCGGTACTGGCGCCCTGGCGGCCCTTCAACTCAAACAGTGCACCAGTCGGGTTGGTGGTGGAATAGTGGAATTCGTGCCCACGCAGCACCGTGCCGACCGGGCCGAGCGGTGTCGGCGCCATGGAGGTGGCGGTGCGATAGCCGAGCGTCAGTCGCGATGTCATCGCCGCGTGCGCGTCGAAGACCCCCGCCATCGGCTTACCGTCGAGTTCGTTGCAGAGCCACAGCAGGCCGCCGCACTCCGCCCACGTGACGAGACCGTCGGCGATTCGCTGGCGGACATCGGTGAGCAGCGGCGTGTTGGCGCTGAGCTGCGCGGCGTAGACCTCGGGAAAGCCACCACCTGCGACGAGCCCCTGCACGCCTGCCGGCAGCGCTTCATCGATACACGGGTCGAACGGCACCAACTCAGCGCCGGCAGCGCGCAGTGAGTCGAGGTTGTCCTGATAGGTGAAGCTGAACGCGGGGCCGGCTGCCAACGCAATCCGAACCGGTGTCGCGCTCGTCGCCGACGGAAGTGGCGGCCCGGTGGTGGGCGCACGCGGGGCAGTCGCTGCAAGTGCAGCGATGCCGGCGAGGTCGCACCGTTGCGTGATCAGCTCTGCGAGGAGGTCGATGGACGCGCTGACCTCTGCACCCCGCTCGGCCACGGGCACCAGGCCAAGGTGGCGGTCGCGCCACACCAACCGATCGTCGCGCCTCAGCACGCCGAGCACGGGAACACCCAATGTGCCGAGTGCGTCGCGCAGCACTGACTCGTGGCCGGCGCTGCCGACTCTGTTGAGAATCACGCCGGCCAACCGAACCCGTGGGTCGAGAGTGGCGAATCCGTGTACCAAGGCGGCGACTGACTGGCTCATTGATGCAGCATCGACGACCAGAATCACCGGCGCTTCCAGCAGTACGGCGACGTCGGCGGTGGACGATGGGGTGCCATCGGCGGCGCCGTCGAACAAACCCATCACGCCTTCGATGACCAATACGTCGCTGCCGTCGCCCGCCCTCGCAGCGAGCGGCGCGATGGCCGCTGCGCCGCACATCCAGATATCGAGGTTGCGCGACGGCCGCCCGACCGCCAGCGAGTGGTAGCCGGGATCAATGAAGTCCGGGCCAACCTTGGCCGCGCCCACCCGATGTCCGGCGCGACGCAGCGCAGCCATCAGCCCGGTCGCGACGGTGGTCTTACCGACGCCGGAGTGGGTACCCGCAATGACCACTCGCGGGGGCAGCACCGCTGGCATCAGTACTCGATGCCCTTGCGAGCGCCGATGCCCTGGTCCATTGCGTGCTTGATCTTGGTCATCTCGGTGACCGTGTCGGCGATGTCGATCAGTTCCTGAGCGGCGTAGCGGCCGGTCATCACCACGTTGGTGCGCTTCGGTCGGTTCGCGATCACCGACACCAGGTCGTCGACCGGCATCCAGCCGTACTTCACGATGTAGGTGGCCTCGTCCAGAATCACCATGTCGTAATTGCCGCTGGAGATCCGCTCGGCCGCGACCTCCCAGGCGTGGCGGCCCTTCGCGGCCGTCTCGTCGATGTCGGTGGACTCCCAGGTAAAGCCGTCGCCGAGCGTGAACCACTCGATGCCGAGGTGCTCGGCCAGCTTGCGCTCGCCCACCTTCCATTTCTCGCTCTTCATGAACTGCACGACGCAGACCGACCACCCCCGAGCCCAGCTGCGGCCCATCACACCCATCGAGGCGCTGGTCTTGCCCTTGCCAGTACCGGTGTTGATCAGGAAGCGCGATGGTTGGGCCATTCGGTGAGCGTAGCCGCACCTTCGGCAACGTAGGGCAGTGTGCCCTATGTTGCTGATAGGTTCGCGAACCGTGACGAGCAGCCAGCCATTTACGGGTCGTGCGGCCACACGCGGCTGGTGCCCCGGTGTGCTTGACCCCATGGAAACTGGCGATGGCTGGCTGCTGCGCATGCGGCTGCCTGGTGGTGCGATCGCCGAGCAGCAGATCCGTGTGGTCGCTGCCGTGGCGGACGAGTTCGGGTCGGGCCTGATCGACATCACGTCGCGCGGCAACCTGCAGATTCGTGGCGTTGCGGCCGACCACATCGAGCGCGCCGGCGACGCGCTTGTGGAAGCCGGCCTGGCACTGCCGGACGCTGCTGCCGATGCGCGACGAGCGATTGTTGCGAGTCCATTGGCGGGGCACGACGCGACTGCGGTGCGCGATTCGTCGCCGGTGGTCGCAGAGTTGCTCAGTGAAACGTACGCCGATGCGGTGCCCTCCAAGTTCGGGGTCGTGGTCGACGATGGTGGTCAATGGAACCTGTCGGGTATTGATGCCGACATTCGAGTTCTTGCCGTTGCCGATGGCTGGGCTGTCGGGCTGCGTGGCACCGCCGATCTGGTCGGCTGGACGATGAACCCGGTCGATGTGCTGGTCAGCGGAACGACGTTGTGTGGTGCCCGCGGACAGCGAATGGACGTGATCGCTGCCGAGTTCGGTACCGCTGCGCTGCTGGCGATGATTGGCTCGGAACGGCGTCCACCAGCAGAAATGTACACAGCCCGGGTCGGCCGGCTACTGGGTGTCATTGTCCACCCCGACGCCGATCGCTGCAATGTGTTGGCCGCGCCCTTCCTTGGCCGAGTGGATGTGGCGAAAATGGCCGCGCTGGCCGACCTTGCCGACGTGCACGGTGCCGACCTCCGGTTCACGACCGATCACTCGGTCGCCATCTGTGGCGTCGTGCGCGCCGATGCGGCCGATGTGCTCGCGCGCCTTGCCGAGCTCAACTTCGCCGTCAGCGCTACCGACCCTCGAGCCGTGCTGTCGGCGTGCGTCGGCTCGCGTGGATGCAGTGCTGCCCACGCCGACACCTGGGCAGTGGCTGAGCAGATGGCACACGCAACACCGTCCCCACTCCGCATGCACCTTTCTGCATGTGCCAAGCGCTGCGGTGCGCCTGCCGGTGTGACCCAACTGGTGGCCGACACGAACGGAAGCTTTCGATGACCTCGCTCGACTATGTGCGCGACGGCGCCGCGATCTACGCCGCGTCGTTCGCAACGATCCGCCGCGAGGCGGACCTTGCGTCGGTCACGCCCGACCTGGAGTCAGTGGTGGTACGGATGATCCATGCCTGCGGCGACGTCGACATCGTTCGGCTCGTTGAGGCCTCGCCCGACCTCGTGCCCGCTGCGCGGGCCGCGTTGGCTGCGGGTCGGCCGATCTGGTGTGACGCCAACATGGTGGCGTACGGCATCACGCGCGCCCGCCTGCCAGGCGACAACCCGGTGCGCTGCAGCCTGCACGACGAGGGCATTGCGCAGGACGCACTGGCCGCCGGCAACACTCGCTCGGCCGTCGCCGTTGACCGCTGGTTGGCCGACCTCGATGGCGCAGTCGCCGTCATCGGCAACGCCCCGACGGCACTGTTCCGCTTGCTCGAACTGGTGATGGACGGCGTGGCGAAGCCCGCGGCAATCATTGGTATTCCCGTCGGCTTCATCGGTGCCGCCGAGTCGAAGTTGGCGCTGGCCACGCTGCCTCACGGCATCCCGTATCTCACGGTGCACGGCCGTCGCGGCGGCAGCGCGATGGCGGCCGGCGCGCTCAACGCACTGGCGAGTACGACCGAATGAGCTCTGGTATGACCGGCCATCTGTATGGCGTCGGCGTCGGCCCTGGCGACCCGGAGCTGATGACCGTCAAAGCGCAGCGAGTGCTGACGGCCAGTGCAGTGGTCGCCCACTTCGCGGCCCGATTGCGCCCGGGCAATGCGTGGACGATCATCGCCTCATTCGTCACGGCCGAACAGACAGTGCTGCGCCTGGAGTACCCGGTGACGACGGAGGCTGTAGCACCCGCGGACTACGAGTCGGCGATTGCTTCGTTCTACGACCACTCGGCGTCTCGAATCGCGGAACAGCTCGATGCTGGCCGCGACGTCGCGGTCGTGTGCGAGGGCGACCCGTTTTTCTACGGCAGCTACATGTACATCCATCAGCGTTTGGCAGACCGTTATGCCACGACGGTGATCCCGGGGGTGACCTCGTTCTCGGCCGCCTCGGCCGCGGCTGGTGTGCCGCTGGTGTCGATGAACGAGTCGTTGACGGTATTGCCTGGTGTGCTGCCGCCGGAGCAGTTGAAGGCGGCGTTGGCCAATGTTGATGCGGCTGTGGTGATGAAGGTCGGCCGGCACCTGGCAGACGTTCGCGCCGCTGCCGAAGCGGTGGGCCTGGCCGAGCAGGCCATCTACGTGGAGCGTGCCAGCTGCACCTCGGAGCGAGTGGTGCCGCTGGCCGAGACCGGTGAAGTCGAGGCCCCGTACTTCTCGCTCGTCCTGATCCCGGGCACCGGCCTGGCCGCGCGTCGTCAGGTGCCAGAGTGAGCGGTCGCGTCACCGTGGTTGGTATCGGCCCTGGCCGTACGGATTGGTGTACGCCAGCGGTCGCTGAGTGCATTGCGGCTGCCACCGACCTGGTCGGGTACGAGCCGTACCTGGCGATGGTGGACACCGGCAGCACCTCGGCGAACCGCCACGCGTCGGACAACAGGGTCGAGGCCGATCGTGCCCGCCACGCGCTCGACCTCGCCGAGGCCGGCGGCAACGTAGTGGTCGTCTCATCGGGCGACCCCGGTGTGTTCGCAATGGCCAGCGCGGTCATGGAGCAGTTGGCCGAGCATCCGCAGAACTGGCTGACCGTTGACGTATCGGTGCTGCCGGGCATCACGGCCGCGCACGCACTGGCCAGTCGCGTCGGAGCACCGATTGGCCATGACTTCTGCGTGATCTCACTGTCCGATGTGCTGAAGCCGTGGGAGGTCATCGAGCAACGTCTTCTCGCAGCAGTCGGCGCAGACTTCGTCATCGCTCTCTACAACCCGCGCAGCCATCACCGCCCACACCAGTTCGCCGAGGCAATGGCCTTGGTCGCTCGTCATCGTGCGCCCACCACCCCAGTCATCGTCGGGCGCCACATCGGCCGCGCTGAGGAAGCAGTGACCGTCACCGACCTGGCCACGCTCGACCCCGAGACAGTCGACATGAGCACGATCGTGATTGTCGGTTCGTCGACTACCCGCGTGCTGGATCGCCCGCTGGGATGTTCGGTATACACACCGCGCAGCTATACAACGGTGGTCACGTGACGCTCTACCAACGCCCTGTGCCGCTGATCGGCGATGCCACGAGTGCTCACGAACGAGCGACTGATGTGGACGGTTGGGCGTTTACCACCGACCAACAGGACCTGCTGCGCGAGATCATCGCCGCTCGTCGCGACGTGCGCCGCTTTCGCCCTGATGAGATCGGCGAGGGAACACTGCAGCGGCTGCTCGAGGCCGCGCACAGCGCCCCGTCAGTCGGCCACAGCCAACCGTGGCGATTCATCGTGGTGCGCGACGCAGACACCCGCGCCAAGGCAGCATGGTTGGCTGACCGGGAGCGGCTTGCGCAGGCGGCTGGGCTGGATGAGGACTCCGCCCGCCAGTTACTGACGCTGCAGCTGGAAGGTATCCGCGAGGCGCCGCTGGGCCTTGTGGTGTGTTGCGACCGCCGCGCCGAGGCAGCGGGTGTGCTTGGCCGGGCAACCTTTGCCGACTCCGACATGTGGTCGTGTGCCTGCGCCATTCAGAACCTGTGGCTCGCAGCGCGAGCGGCCGGCTTGGGGGTCGGCTGGGTCACGCTGTTCCGCCCCGACGACCTCACCGAACTGCTGGGAATTCCTGATGGTGTGGAGACGCTCGGCTGGCTGTGCATCGGCTACCCCGACGAGCGCCAGACCGGCCCCGGCCTCGAACGCTTCGGCTGGTCGAAGCGCCAGCCATTGGCCGACCTGTTGATGACCGATCGCTGGGAGAACGACAGCGCTCCGATGCCGCCGCGGTCGCGCGTGCAGGCGCCGCGGCAACAGACTGTCGTCGACGTGCGCGACTACGCCGATGCGCTGCTCACCCCGCCGGGTTCGCTGGGTGTACTGGACAAGGCGCTGGACCGCGTCATCGCGTGTAGTGGCCTGGCCACGCGTTCAGCCACGTTGGTGCTTGCGGGTGGCGACCACCCAGTCGCCGATCTTGGCGTCAGCGCCTATGCCCGCTCGGTGACGGCGGAGGTGTTGGTGGCCGCTACGGCCGGGCAGTCGATCGGCGTCCGCGCCGCACTCGCCGCAGGGTTGGCGTGGACGGTTGTCGACGCCGGCTCGTCGACTGGAGACCTGGTCACCTCCGACGCGATGACCGTGCCGCGCACAGCAGAACTGATCGAGGCCGGCAGACGACTGGGAGCGCGACTGGCCGAAGACGGACTGGTGCTGCTCGGCGAAGTCGGCATTGGCAACACGACCGTGGCCGCCGCGCTCGCTGCCGCGCTGTTGGGCCTACCCGCCTCAGCAGTTGCCGGTCTTGGCTCCGGAGCGGACAGCAAAATGGTGGAACGCAAGAGTGAGGTGGTGGCGGCGGCGGTTCGACGCTGGAGTGACCGTACGGGTGGCGTGCTTGATGCGACCGAGCTGCTGGCCGTACTCGGTGGGCCCGAGCTGGCGGTGCTGTGTGGCGTTGTACTCGGTGCGGCGGCAGCGGGTGGTGTGGTGGTGCTTGACGGCTTTGCGACAGCCGTTGCCGCGGCGCTGGCGTGCTCTCTCGAGCCGGCCGCGAGTGCACACCTTGTGGCTGGGCAGCGCAGCAACGAGCGGGCCCACTCTGACGTGCTGCAATTCCTCGGCCTGGAGCCGTTGCTCGATCTGCGCCTGCGTGCCGGCGAAGGCGTTGGTGCGGTGTTGGCAACTCGGCTGCTCTTGGACGGCCTGGAGATTCGGCGCACGACAGCCCGCACGACAGCCCGCACGACAACCCGCACGACGGCCCGCACCCGCTGACACGGCACTGGAGGGCGGCGCTCGCGAGCCTGCTACCATCGGCCTCGCAATGTCGGGAAGCCGGTGCAAGTCCGGCGCGGTACTCGCCACTGTGAAGGGTGAGCAACACTCGAAATACCACTGGGTTCACGCCTGGGAAGGGGAGTGAAGCGTTGATCCCTGAGCCAGGAGACCGGTTGCGCACAATCCACGAGAAAATGGAAAGAGCCTTTCTTATGTCTGCCACAGCTCAGCTTTCACCCGATGCCCCGGTCATCTCAGTTCCCTGGTGGAGTTGGGTGGTTGTCGCTGGCGCGGCCCTTGGTTCGTACCTGATGCTGCAGGAAAACGGCGTTCTGCTCTCTCAGTGGGAAACGATGCACGAGCTGTTTCACGACGGTCGGCACGCTCTCGGCTTTCCCTGCCACTGACCGACCTTCACCATGAACAGCATGAAGGCCTTTCTTGGCCGCGGCGCGCTTGCCGGCATCGCCGGTGGTATTGCCGCGGCCCTCTTCCAGTGGATTGTCACTGAGGATCAAATCCGTGTTGCACTCGAACTCGAAGCCGCGAATTCGTCGGGCCACGGCGACGAAATGTTCACACGCACCACGCAAGTCATCGGCGGCATGGTGGCCGCCGGTCTGTATGGCCTCCTTCTCGGCCTGATCTTCGGCTTTGCGTGCGCGGTCCTGTGGCGCCGGCTTCCCGGCCGCACGGCGTTTGCTCGCTCCATCCGCCTTGCCACCGTGGCATTCGTTGCCTGGGTTCTGGTACCGGCGCTGAAGTACCCAGCCAATCCGCCAGCGGTTGGCGACCCGGACACGGTCGGCCAGCGGACGGCTTCCTACTTGGGGTTGATGGCGGCATCGTTGATTCTTGCGTATATGGCGTGGTCGCTGTGGCAGATTCTCAGCGAGCGGGGCGACGACGGTGCCACACGCTTTGCGATCGTGGTCGGCGGCTATCTCGTTGGTATTGCGCTCTTTTACGTCATCTTTCCAGCCAACCCTGATTCGCTGGATGTGCCGGCACATCTGATGTGGCACTTCCGTATCGACTCGTTGGCCGGCAATGCGTTGCTATGGCTGGTGATGGGCACTGTCTTCGGTTTCCTTGGCGACTACGTGCGTCGTGCGGACCGACCACCGGCACAGGTCGAAGCGACCGTGTCCGTGTGAGCATTCGCGATGTGGCCCTATCGGTGCTCGTGTGCCGCGGGTGCTGTTGCGGCCAGCAAGAGGGGCCGGACCACGCCGCGCATCTCGCGCAGATCGGTACTGCCGTCGACCATGCCGGCGGCCGGCTGAAAGTGACTGGTTGCATCGGCCCATGCGATCGCAAAAACGTCGTGGTGGTGCGTACGCGGACAGCGTCGCGCTGGACGGCTCGCTACTACGCGGCAGTCGACGATGACCATGTAGCCGCGTTGCAATCGTGGTTTGCTGCTGGCCCGGTCACCGAGCCAGAGCCAGCCGCGCTGGCGGCAGCCCGGTTCGACTGGCCGATTCCGCGCCCACGGTTGCCACGATCGACGACGGTCACGATCGCCGGCACGGAATGAACGACGCACGATGAAGGGCCGTCGGGTGTTACTGCTGGCGGGGTCCACTGAGGCCTCGGCAGTGGCGCGCCTGCTGGCTGCCGAGCAGCCGGACATGATGATCGCCGTCTCCTTCGCCGGTCGAACGTCAACGAGGGCGGCCTTGCCGGCGTCGGTGACCGAACGCGTCGGCGGATTCGGCGGAGTTACTGGCCTCAGTTCGTACCTCATTGCACAACGCATCGACGCCGTGATCGATGCGACGCATCCGTTCGCGCGGCAGATGCCGTTTCACGCGCACGCAGCATGTGCCGCGGTGAGGGTGCCATTGCTGAGAGTTGTGCGCCCTCCGTGGGCCTCGCAGGCTGGCGATCACTGGCTGCATGCGTCCGATATGCGCGCAGCCGCCGATGCCGTTCGGTACTCGTCGGCAACGCGCGTATTGCTGACGATCGGTCGCCAAGAGTTGGCTCCGTTCGGGCAGTGCCCACAGCGGCTGCTGGCCCGTTGCATCGACCCGCCGGAAGTCGACGTGCTGCCCGCCGCCGAGATTTTACTCGCCCGTGGCCCGTTCACCATTGATGACGAGCTGGAGTTGCTCCGTAGGCGAGAGATCGACCTGATTGTCGCGAAGAACTCCGGCGGCTCGGCAACGCGAGCGAAGGTCGACGCGGCGCGCGAGCTGGGCATTCCAATCGTGATGGTGGCTCGGCCAGCAGCGACAGACGGTGAAACCGTGGCGACCGCGCGCGAGGCGCTCGACTGGCTGCAGCGGTGAACGCGCTGCGCGGTGCACTGATGGTGTGCGGCACCACGTCCGACGCGGGCAAGAGCACCGTCGTTGCCGGGTTGTGTCGGCTGTTCGTACGACGGGGTGTGAGCGTCGCGCCGTTCAAGGCGCAGAACATGTCGCTCAATTCGGTGGTCACGCCATCGGGCCACGAGATCGGCCGCGCGCAGGGCTTCCAGGCGTTCGCGGCCGGTGTACCCGCCGAGGTGGCGATGAACCCGATTTTGCTGAAGCCGACCAGCGACCGGACCAGCCAGGTGGTGCTGAACGGTGCGCCCTGGAAGGTGCTCAACGCCGCCGAGTACCACGCCATCAAGCTGGAGCTGCTGCCGACGGTGCTGGACGCGCTCACCGACCTGCGCAGCCGGTTCGACGTCGTGTTGTGCGAGGGCGCTGGCAGCCCGACTGAGATCAACCTGCTGGACCGCGACATCGTCAATCTACGGGTTGCCCACGATGCCGGTGTGCCCGCGATTGTGGTCGGCGATATCAACCCGGGCGGCGTGTTCGCTGCGCTGTACGGCACCGTTGCGTTGCTGCCCGATCATCTCCGCGCGTGCGTGCGCGGGATGGTGATCAACAAGCTGCGCGGCGACCCGGCGCTGCTGCTCGACGGGTGCGCACAGCTGACCGAACGCACCGGCGTGCCGGTGCTGGGTGTCATCCCGTGGCTGGATGCCACCGGTCTCGACGCCGAGGATTCGATGGCACTCGACGCGCCACGCGCAATGGCTGGCGAGGCGCTCGCCGATGAGCTGGATGTTGCTGTTGTCAGGTTCCCACGTATCTCCAACTTCACCGACATCGACCCGCTCGCGGCCGAGGCCGGCGTACGTGTTCGCTACGTACACGACCGCGCCGGCCTTGGCGCACCCGACCTGATCGTGCTACCGGGTTCGAAGGCGACCGTTGCCGATTTGGAGTGGTTGCGCCGCAGTGGCATCGCCGCCGAGCTGGGCCGAACTGATGCGACCGTGCTGGGCATTTGTGGCGGGTATCAGATGATGGGCACAACGATTGACGACCCAGTCGAGTGTCGTAGCGGTGTGGTGAGTGCACTCGGGCTGCTGCCGGTGAGCACGCACTTCCACGCCGACAAGATCACCCGACTGCGCACGGGTCTCGTCGGGCAGACGCCTGTGTCGGGCTATCAAATTCATCATGGTCGCGTGCACACGAACGGCGGCGAACCCTTCGTCGCGTTGGACAACCCACACACGCTCGATGGCGTGAGTGTGGGTGCCCGCTACGGCACCACACTGCACGGCGTGCTTGACGCCGACGAGTTCCGCTGGGCTTTCCTGGCCGCCGTCGCCGCACGCCGCGGCAAGCGCTTCATCAGCGCGCGGCGTGCGTTTGAGCAGACCCGAATTGATGCACTCGACCGGCTTGCTGATGCGCTGGAGGAACACCTCGATATGGCGGCCATTGAACGCCTGATCACCGAAGCCGGAACCGGAGCCACCCGATGACCACTGACCTCACCGACGTTGTTGCGCAAATTCAGGCCCGCGTGGCGTATCTGCGCTGCAGCTCGGTTGCATCCGCCGAGGATGGCTGGATCGGCAGTAGCCAGCTGATTGGCGACCCGATTCGTATGCGCGCCGAAATCGATGCAACGGCCGACGGTCGCGGTACCGACGATGCACAGGTGGCCGCCTCGCTGTTCACCCAGGCATACGCATTCCGTATGCCCAGCATTGCCGTCGCCGCGTTCGCGCTTGGCCTGCCGGTACCCACCACCGCACCCGCAGCGACTGCGATTCGAATTGGTCGTCACCGGCCGGCAGAGCTCGCGATCCTGGATCCGATGTGTCGTCAGCTCGGCGCTGCCGATCTCGCCGCTGAGTTGTTCGAAGGGCACCTGGTGCCGTTCGTCGAGACCGCACGCGATGCCACCCGCATCGGCCAGCGATTGCTGTGGGGCAACGTGGCCGCCTCGTTGGCCACCATCTTTCGCGCCGTCGACATCGCGCCGCTCGGCGACCCCTCCGTGCGTGCGAGGGCCGACGAGTTTCAGGCAGCGGCTGCACCGTGGCTGGACGGGCTGGGCGAGTTCTCAACCATCGAGACGCCAGACGCCGTCGGTTGGTACTGGACCCGCACCAGCTGCTGCCTCTGGTACCAAACGACCAGCGCCTTCTACTGCGACGACTGCAGCCTCAACGACGCCGTCGCACAACACGCCAAGCGACTCGTCGAGCTCACCGGGAGCACCCCCTCATGATCTGGTACATCACCAACGTCGATACCGAGATTCTCGCACTACGGGTCGCTGTCGACTCGATGCCCGAGGGCTTTGCGACGGTACGTGCCGCACAGCCGTGGTCGTTCGACCTGGAGCGCGACCTGCCCGGAGCCACATGTGTCATCGTCCGTCTGCTGCGCGGTCGGCGAGCGTGGGAGGACGGGTTTGATCAGCTGCAGGCGACCTGCCTGGAGCGCGGCATCCCACTGCTTGCCTTCGCCGGCGAAGCGATTCCCGACGCGGAGCTGACCGCGCTGTCCAGCGTGCCCAGCGCCATTCTCACCGATGCGTTCGTCTACCTGGTCAACGGCGGCCCGGAGAACTTCCAGCACCTGCTGCGGTTCGTTGCCGACACCGTGCTGCTGGAGGGCTACGGGTTCGACGGGCCCGTCGCGATTCCCAACTATGGCATCTGGCGCATCAGCCCCCGGCGTGACACGGCTCGCCCGCTGGTCGGGGTCGTCTTCTACCGCGCTCACCTGGTGGCGGGGAACACGCAGTTCGTCACCGACCTGTGCGATGCCATCGCGGCTCGTGGCGCCGACGTGCTGGCGATGTGGTGCTACTCGCTGCGCGGCGACGCTGCGCAGCCGGTGCTGGACATCCTGGCCGAGCACCGGTTGGACGTGTTGATCACCACAGTGCTGGCCACTGGTGGCTCGGCCGCGGGCGCCGGCATTGCCGGTGGTGCGGGCGGACTTGATGGCGACGACTGGGACGCCACTGCACTGGCCGCGTTGGACGTGCCGATCATCCAGGCCCCATCTTCGGGACAGTCCATCGCCGACTGGCAGGACAATCAGGGCGGCCTCGGCCCGTACGACGCGACTGCAGGCATCGCCATTCCCGAGTTCGATGGTCGCATCATCGGGCCGGTGTTCGCGTTCAACGAGGTGGTGGACGACGGGAACGATCTGGGCAACTCGGTGCGCGCGTATCGCACCGTTCCCGATCGAGTTGCGCGCCTTGCCGGCCTTGCGCTGCGGTACTCGCGGCTGCGGCGAGTGCCGGTCGAACGGCGCAAAGTGGCCATCGTGCTCAGCGCCTACCCGACCAAGCGCAGTCGCCTTGGCAACGCGGTGGGTCTGGATACACCGGCCTCGGCGATGCGTCTGCTGGATGCGATGAGCGCCGAGGGCTACTCGGTCAATCGTCGGCCCGTTGACGGAGATGCGCTGATGGCTGAGCTGGCTGACGGCCTGACCTACGACGCCGAATCGCTGACCGAACAGCAATTGGCCGCTGCCGTGGGCGGCATGGACACCGGCGTCTACAGCAGTTGGTTTGCGACCCTTCCCGCCGACGCGCGCTGCGAAGTGGAGCGCTCGTGGGGCGCCGCGCCCGGCGCTCAGCGCATCCACCACGATCAGCTCGTCTTCAGCGGTGTCGACCTGGGCAACGTGATCATCGCCATCCAGCCGCCCCGCGGTTACGGCGACGACCCGGTGGCCGTGTACCACTCGCCGAACCTGCCGCCGGCCCACCACTACCTCGCCTTCTATCGCTGGCTGGACGAGGTGTGGGGCGCTGACGCGATTGTGCACCTCGGCAAGCACGGCACGCTTGAGTGGTTGCCGGGCAAAGCACTCGCGCTCTCGGCCAGTTGCTGGCCCGATGCCGCGATCGGCGATGTGCCGTTCTTCTACCCGTTCGTGGTCAACGACCCGGGTGAGGGTTCGCAGGCAAAGCGTCGCGCCCACGCCGTCGTGATTGATCATCTGCTGCCGCCAATGACCCGTGCCGACAGCTACGACGAAACCGCCAAGCTGGAGCAACTGTTCGACGAGTACAGCCAGATCCAAAGCCTCGACCCGTCGAAGCTGCCTGCGCTGCGGCAGAAGATTTGGGCGACACTCACCGACGCCTCCATCGACCGCGACCTGGGGTTGGACGAAGCGCCGCAGGGCGACGACTTCGACGAAGTGATCGTGAACGTCGACGGGTATCTGTGCGGCCTGAAGGACGCCCAGATTCGCGGAGGTTTACACACGCTTGGCGACCCACCGGCGGGGGAGGGCCTCGTCGATCTGGTGTTGGCCATCACTCGCCTCGGCCACGGTCGCGTGGCCTCACTGCGTTCATCGGTGGCTGCGGTACTCAGCCTCGACCTGCAGGACCCAACGTCACTCGACGCCGTGGAGCAGCGCTGCCGCCAACTGGTGCAGGCCGCAGCAGCGCGTGAGTGGACGCGTGACGACGGCGACCTGCCGACGGTGCAGTGGATCTGTACCTGGCTGGTTCCCAATCTGCGACGCTCGACCGACGAGATCACCAACCTCTTGGCCGGTCTGCGCGGCCGCTACGTGCCCGCCGGCCCCAGCGGCACGCTGACGCGCGGCGGCGCGCACGTGCTGCCCACCGGCCGCAACTTCTACTCACTCGACCCCAAGGCGCTGCCCACTGAGCTGAGCTGGGATGTCGGCTGCAAGCTGGCCGACGCCATCATCGAACGTCACCTCGCCGAGGAAGGCACCTATCCGCAGACGGTTGGTCTGGTCCTGTGGGGCACGGCGCTGATGCGTACGCAGGGCGACGACGTGGCCGAGGCGCTTTCGTTGCTGGGCATTCGCCCGGTGTGGGAGGCCGAGTCGCGACGGCTCACCGGGCTGGAGGCGATTCCGCTTGCCGAGTTGGGTCGCCCCCGCATCGACATCACACTGCGCATCAGTGGCTTCTTCCGCGACGCATTCCCCAACCTGGTGCACCTTGTCGACGACGCGGTCGCGTTGGCGGCCTCGCTCGATGAACCCGCCGATCAGAACTACGTGCGTGCCCACGGCGCCGACGACCCTCGTGTCTACGGGCCGACACCCGGCGCGTACGGAGTTGGCATTCTCACCGCACTCGAACAACGGTCGTGGCGCTCCGACGACGACCTGGCCGCGATCTACATCGCCTGGTCCGGTTGGTCGTACGGCCGCAACGGGTACGGCGTGGCGAACGAGGATGCAATGCGCCGTCGGTTTGCCGCCATCGATGTCGCGGTGAAGAACCAGGACAACCGCGAGCACGACATCTTCGACAGCGACGACTACCTGCAGGACCACGGCGGCATGATCGCCACCATCCGGTCGCTGACGGGCGCCGACCCGAAAGCGTGGTTCGGTGACTCGGCAGACCCGGCGCGCCCATTGGTGCGTTCGCTCGCCGAAGAGGCAGCGCGAGTCGTGCGCACGCGAGTGATCAACCCGCGCTGGATTGAGGCGATGCAACGTCACGGCTACAAGGGCGCGTTCGAGATGGCGGCCACAGTGGACTACCTGTTCGGCTACGACGCGACCGCGAAGGTGGTCGACGACTGGATGTACGACAAGGTCACGGCCGCGTACGTCGCGGACCCGCAGGTGCGCAAGTTCTTCGAGCGGTCCAACCCGTGGGCGCTCAAGTCGATCGCCGAGAAGCTGCTCGAGGCCGTCGACCGC
>JAYUCY010000148.1:0-6097 GCA_043740085.1 Ilumatobacteraceae bacterium | reverse complement strand
TGGCGATGGCAGCGACCACCGGCCGGTTGAGGGGCGAGCCGCTGCGGGCGGCGTCGAGATCGACCACGTGAATCCACGTCGCGCCGGCTGAAGCGAACGACAACGCAACTGCGACCGGGTCGTCGCCGTACGTCATCTGGTCGTCGTAGTCGCCCTGGCGCAGCCGCACCACCTTGCCATCGCGAAGATCGATGGCCGGATAGAGATCGATCATGCCGGCACCTGGCTGGCGGGTTGCAGCAGATCGACGAAGTTGCGCAGCATGGCCAGGCCTGCCGGGCCCGATTTCTCGGGGTGGAACTGTGTCGCGAACACGTTGCCCTGGCGAAAGGCGGCGTTGACGGTGCCGCCGTAGTCGCAGGTCGCAGCGACAATGGAAGCATCGGTGGGCACCGCGTGCAGGGAGTGCACGAAGTAAACCCACGGGTGCTCGCCCAGCCCGTCGAACATCGGGTCGGCAGTGGGCAGATCGAGTTGGTTCCATTGCATCTGTGGGCGCGGCAGCTGATCCGAGATCCACTGAATGGAACCGTCGATCACACCAAGTCCGACTGCGGTATCGTCCTCATCACTGCGCTCGAACAGCATTTGCATTCCAACACAGATGCCCATGAACGGCCGACCGGACGCCACCGCGTCGTGAACCACCGATTCAAGCCCGGCAGCACGCAACGCATTCATGCATGCGCCAAAGGCCCCGACGCCGGGCAGCACCACGGCAGCGGCGTCGGCCACTAGGCCGGGGTCAGCGGTCAGTCGGGCGTGTGCGCCGCAGTGCTGCAGCGCCTTCTGCGCCGACCGCAAGTTGCCAATGCCATAGTCGAGCACGGCCACCAACGGCTCACCGGCACCTGACGTCACAGCACACCCTTGGTACTGGGCACACTGGTGCCTTCCACGCGCACAGCGTCGCGCAGCGTTCGCGCCAAACCTTTGAACGCGGCCTCGATGATGTGGTGCACGTTGGTGCCGTGGCACAGCCGAACGTGCAGCGTGATGCCCGCCGCGGTTGCGAACGAGTGGAATACATGCTCTGTCAGCTGGGGGTCGAAAGCCGGGTTGCCCAGCGGCAACACCTCCGGCATCGGCACGTTCCACACCACGAACGGGCGGCCCGACAGATCGAGCGCCACCTCCACCAGTGCTTCGTCCAACGGATACAGACCACTCGCGAAACGTCGCACACCGGCCTTGTCGCCCAGCGCTTCACGGAATGCCTCGCCCAGCGCGATGCCGACGTCTTCCACCGTGTGGTGCGTGTCGATGTGCAGGTCGCCGGTGGCAGCGATCCGCAGGTCGAAACCGCCGTGCTGACCCAGCTGCTCAAGCATGTGGTCGTAGAACGGGATGCCGGTACTGATCTCCACCACCCCGGTGCCATCGAGTTCGATCGACAGATCGATGGAGGTTTCCTTGGTAGTGCGCCGTCGGCTGGCGGAACGGCTCATGGTGCAACCTTCGAAGGCAGGGCCGCCGCAAGGGCGGAAAGGAACAGGTCGTTTTCGTGGGCGGTGCCAATAGTGACCCGCAAACAGTCGTTGAGGCGCGGCCAGCCCGAACAATCGCGGACGAGCACACTGTGGTCGAGCAGTATCTGCCAGACCGCCTTTCCCGACACATCGCGCGGTCGGAAAAGGATGAAGTTGGCACCACTGGGGAACACATCTACCGGCAGAGCTGCCATGGCCGCGGACAGCCGATCGCGCTCGCCAACGATGAACCGCACTCGCTCTTCCATCTCATCGACGAAGGTGAGGGCCAGCCGCCCAGCGATCTGCTTGGCCGCATCGAGGTGGTACGGCAGCACGACTTTGTCGAGCTCGGCAACCAGCCACGACGGACCAATCAGGTAGCCCAAGCGCGACCCAGCCATCGACCATGTCTTGGAGAACGTGCGAGTCACGACCAGTGGCGTGTCCTCGTCGATGAGCCCAACTGCCGACCAGTCGGCGAACTGGCCATAGGCCTCGTCAACCACCAGCAGGCCAGGGGCTAGAGCCAGTACCTCGCGAACGCTCGCCTCCGGCTCCACCAAGCCGGTGGGGTTGTTCGGTGAGCAAAGGAACGTGATGACCGGCGATGAAGCGACCAGCACCTGGCGAACCTGCGCCATGTCGAGTGAGAAGTCGGCTGTGCGTTCACCTTGCGCAACAGTGGCGCCGGTCAGACGGGCGATGTGGCCGTGGAGCTGATACGTCGGCTCAAACGTCGCCACCGTCCGCCCTGGGCCGGCATACGTGAGCAACAGCGTTTGCAACACTTCGTTGCTGCCGTTGGCGACGAATACCTGTTCTGGGTGCACGTCGTGGATGGCAGCGATACCCGCCCGCAGCGCCGAGGCGGCACGATCCGGGTAGCGGTTCCACTCCACTCGCGACAGTTCGGCGGCGAACGCATCGCGCCAGGCCTCTGGCGGACCGAACGGCGACTCGTTGGTGTTCAGCCGCACATCTACTTGCACCTGCGGGGAGTGATAGCCCTCAAGGGCGCTGAGATCGTCTCGGACGGGCACACGGGTCACCGAGTCACGTTACCGAGGCAGGACGCTGGGCAGAGAGTGGATTCAGTCTTCCTCGCTGCCACGCGGGCGGCCCGGCGCGGCAGACTATGCCCTATGTCTGGCAACCCCTCCGTCTCGCTGTCCGTGATGGCCGATCATGTCGACCGCTACCAGCAGGAAGTCGGCGACTTCGTGCCGGGCTTCCAGCTCACCGCACACGACGACGTAGCGGGCGCCCTGGTGGAGGCCGAACGCTCACTGCGCAGCGCAGCACGGCTGCTGCGCAGGGCCGCCAAGCTGGCCGCCCACGCTCACTGAGCGCGTGCGCCACGAACTGTTGGGAAAACGTGGCGACGGCCCCTTTACGGGGCCGTCGCTCAGCGACGCCAGGCGGCGGATCCCAGCATCGCTCGCAAACCAGGTGGCGGGAACCTGGTTAGTTGCGTCACTATACACCCGAATTTTCCGGGCACAAATCGTCACGCTATGCGGTTTCAGCCACCCGCTGGGCATGGCCACGGGGCAGCAAACTTGCAGGACAGAGGGCCTCGATGTGGCAATTTGCGCAGCGCGGTTTCTTGGCGTCACACACGCGGCGGCCGTGCAAAATGGTCCGCAGACTGAAGTCTCCCCACTCTGCTGGCGGCAGCAACGCACACAGCTCGGCCTCCACCTTCACTGGGTCTTCCTGGGTGGTGAGGGCCCATTTGCGGGTCAATCGGCCCACGTGTGTATCCACCGGTAGGCCGGGCAGGCCGAATGCCACGCTGCGCACGACGTTGGCGGTCTTGCGGCCGACACCGGCGAGCGTGACCAGATCTGCGAGCGCCGGCGGTACCTCGCCACCGAACTGCTCAAGCAGGCGCTGTGCCATCGCCGCCAGGTTGCGCGCCTTGCTGTGGTAAAAGCCCGTCGGGCGAATGATGTCTTCCAGCTCGCCGGGAACCGCACCCGCCAGGGCCGCTGCATTCGGGTACCTGGCGAACAGCGCTGGCGTCACCATGTTGACCCGAGCGTCGGTGGTCTGTGCCGAAAGGATGGTGGCAGCGAGCAATTCGAACGCATTTCGGTGGTGCAGCTCGCACAGCGCTTCGGGGTAGTCGAGCGCCAGTTGTGCCGAAATGGCCTTGATCCGACCCTTCAGAGTACGCGGTGTGCCCATGCGACGAGGCTAGCGACGCCAGTAGCCTCGGACCGATGGTGCAGGTGCGAGCGCAACGCAGTCTTTCGCCAGCGGAGCACGCTCAGGTCGCGGCGTTCCTCGAGGCCACGTATGCAGCCGGTAGCCCGCGCCTCAACGACCACCTCACCAGCGACCTGACACACGGCGAGCGGGACGGTTTTCGTGTCGCAATCGCTTCCGTTGGTGACGACATCGTCGGCTATGCGCAGGCTTCAGCCGCAAACGACGGCGTCGTGGTGGGAGCCGTGGCCGCCCCCACAACCGAGCTTGGGCCGCTGCTGCGCGAACTGCTGCGCATGATTCCCACCGCCACGGCGGTGACGTGGTGGAGCACGGAAACTACGCACGCGGTCGCTACCGAGTTGGGCCTGGTGCCCGAGCGCCGCCTGTTTCGCATGGGCCGAGCGTTGCCAGTTTCCAACACCACCGATGTTGAGTTGCGGCCGTTTCGGGTCGGCGCCGACGAGCAGGCATGGCTTGCCGTCAACAATGCGGCCTTCGCCGCGCATGGTGAGCAGGGTGGCTGGGACTTGGCAACCCTGCGGCAGCGCGAGCGCGAGCCCTGGTTCGATGCCGATGGCTTTCTGCTCCACGAGCGAGACGGTCGTTTGGCGGCGTTCTGCTGGACGAAACTGCACCCTGGCGCCGTGCTCACTGGAGAGATCTACGTGATCGCCGTGCACCCCGACTTTCACGGCCACGGCCTGGGCAAGGCACTCACTGTGGCTGGCCTGCAACACCTCTACTGCGTGGGCGCCACGGCTGCAATGCTCTATGTCGACGCTGCCAACGAAACCGCTGTTGGGCTGTACCGCGCACTCGGCTTCCAGATCCAACACATCGACCAGTCGTACCACCGCCCAGCACAACGCCCAGCACAGGAGGCTTCTTCATGACCACCACCGAATCGGCCGCCGAGCCGCTCCCTCGTTGGAGCGTTACCGACGTCCATGAGTCGTTCGCAGCGCGCAGCTTCCTCGACGCGATGGACCGCTGCGGCGCCGACGCTGCGCGCCTAGAGGCACTCTTCGATGAGCACAGCATTCGCGCCACTGCTCCGCGCCCAGTCACGAAAGCCGACGGCCACGCAGCCGACGCGGTCATTACCGCCATCAATGCGCTGGAACAACACTCCAACGTGACCGGTGCATACATCATTGCCACCACCAGCACCGACAGCTACGACGAGAAGGCCCAGGGCCTCATGGGCGAATATCAGATGGTCGGCTCACGCCAGCGTCCGCTGATGGCCCGCTTGGCCGAGTGGTTCCACTCGCTCGGAGTCGACGAGCTGGCCGAGGTCAGCGAGGAAGTCGCGCACCATGTCGGCCCCCTGACCAAGCTTGCCGCCCGCGCCGAGCGACAGATGAGTGAAGCGGAGGAAGGCCTCTACGGCGAGCTGGTCAACACCGGCTCGTCGGCCTGGTCGCAGCTGCACAGCACTGTGACCTCGCAGATGACCGCCCCGGTCGCCATGCCCGACGGCACCGTCTCAGAACTGCCGATGGCCGCAATTCGCGGCCTCGCATCACATGCGGATGGCGCCGTACGCCAGGCGGCCTATCACGCCGAGCTGGCAGCCTGGCCCACCGTCGCACCGGTGTGCGCGGCGGCAATGAACAGCGTCAAGGGCGAAGCCAATGTGGTCAACCGTCGTCGCGGATGGCCGTCGCCGCTCGACGCATCGCTCGTCGCCAACAACGTCAGCCGCGCCACATTCGATGCGATGCAGCAGGCCATTACCGACTCACTGCCCGACTTCCGTCGCTGGATGCGCATCAAGGCGTCGCTGCATGGCCACGACGGTTCGCTGCCGTGGCACGACATGATGGCGCCGCTGCCGTTCGCGCCCGCGCAGATCTCGTGGACTGAGGGCTCGGCGATCGTTCGCAACGCCTTCGGCTCGTACGGCGGCAGCTTGGCCCGTCTCCTCGATCGGGCGCTGGTGGAACAGTGGATTGACGCTGGACCGCGCCCGGGCAAGCGCGGCGGCGCATTCTGTATGCCATTCGTCGACGACCGTTCGCTGGTATTCCTGAACTGGAGCGGCAGCGTTGACTCGGCGCAGACCACCGCCCACGAACTGGGCCACGCCTACCACAACACGCAACTGGCGCAGCGCACGCCATTGCAGCGTGCGCTGCCGATGGCCCTGGCCGAGACGGCCAGCATCTTCTGCGAGACGTTGGTGGTGGAGGAAGGCCTCCAGCGCCTGCAGGGCCGCGACCGCTTGGCGCTGTTGGATGTCGACCTGCAGGGGTCCACCCAGGTGGTGGTAGATATCCGCAGCCGCTTCCTGTTTGAGACCGAGGTGTTCGCTCGCCGCCAGCGTCGCACGCTGGGTATCAGCGAGCTCAACGAGCTGATGCTGCAGGCGCAGGCCGATGCATACGGCGATGGCCTGACGCAGAGCA
>JAYUCY010000147.1:0-6133 GCA_043740085.1 Ilumatobacteraceae bacterium | reverse complement strand
GAGATCGCCGCCGTCAAAGTAGTCTTCCCATGGTCAATATGACCCATAGTGCCAATATTGACGTGTGGCTTCGTGCGCTCGAATTTCGCCTTGCTCATTGGAGACCTTCTCCTGTGACGTGGTTGGTATGGTCGATTTCTGGGATTGCTTCTTGTAGCGGCGACCGGTCTCGAACCGGTGACCTTCCGATTATGAGCCGGATGCTCTGACCAACTGAGCTACGCCGCCAGGGCCTTGCTGGACGGACGGGGTATGCCCCCGACCGTTTTGGTCGAGCCCTCTGTCGGAGTCGAACCGACGACCTACGCCTTACCATGGCGTTGCTCTACCTACTGAGCTAAGAGGGCCTTGGCGCGCGGCAAGACCGCGAAACCGACTGGTGATGATAGCGGCGGCATCCCACGCGCGGCCACGGGATTCTGGTAATCGCCCAACAACTTGCCCGATCCTGTCGGTCCGGGCGGCTACCCTCGCCTGTCGTGTCAGATGTTGCGCCCACCATCACGCTGCGCCTCGCCACGTCGGCCGATGCCGAGCCGATCCGCGAGATCTACAACCACGAAGTGATCCACACTGCGGCCACCTTCGATCTGGTGCCACGCAGCCTGCCCGAGCAGCAAGACTGGCTCGCTGCCAGGTCGGGGGCCTTCGCCACGATTGTTGCCGTCGACGCCGAGAGTAGCGAAGTTGTCGGTTTTGGCGCGCTGTCACCGTACAAGGAGCGCGCCGCCTACCGAACCAGTGTCGAGAACTCGGTCTACGTGCGCCGCGGCCGTCACGGCCAAGGCATCGGCCGGCTGCTGGTGGACGAGCTGCTTTCCACGGCCGAGCTGTCTGGCTTTCACGCGGTGTTCGCCCGCATCAACGCCACCAGCGAGGCCTCCATCGTTCTGCATCGGCGGTGCGGCTACGAGCTGGTGGGCATCGAGCGCGAGGTCGGCCGAAAATTCGGCCGTTGGCACGACGTCGCCATCATGCAACGTCTGCTGTAACCAGGCCTAGAGCTCGAGACCCAGGGCTTCGGCTTCGGCGGCCAAGGCCAGCCAGGCTTCCTCCAGCTTGTCGACGGACTCCTGGGCCCTCGTCATGCGATCGCCGAGGGCCGAAAGCTCGCGATGGTCCAGCGCGCTCTGCAGTTCCAACAGCACTGCGTCGCGCTTGACGCCGGCGGCCGCCAAATCGCGCTCCGCCTGGCCCAGCATGCGGCGAACAGTGGACGGGCTGCGATTCGAGACAGGCTTGGCTGCCGGAGTATGGGAGATCACCGGTGCTGCAGATGGTGCCTTTGATTGGCCGGCCGACTTGCCGGACTGCTGGGGCAAGTTGGACGTGGCTTGATGAGCCGCCAACCAGGTTGCTACTCCCCCACGGATCCATTCGGCGCCGCCGCGGCCGTCGAGGGCCAACAGTTCGTCGGTGACGCGGTCGAGGAACGACCGGTCGTGGCTGACGGCGACCACAATGCCCGGCCAGTCGTCAAGGAAATCTTCCAGCGCACGCAGTGTGTCGAGGTCGAGGTCGTTGGTCGGTTCGTCAAGCAGCAACACGTTGGGCTGCTCGGTCAGCGTGAGCAACAGTTGCAGCCGGCGGCGCTCGCCGCCGCTGAGGGTGCCGATGGGGGCGAACTGGGCGTCGCCGTCGAACCAGAAGCGCTTCATCAGGATCACGTCCGCCAACGACGGCTCGCCCTTGTTGCCGGCGACGGCCTCCCGCACCCGCTGCGTGAGGTCGAGACCGCGGCTCAACTGGTCGTAATAGCCGATCTTGACGGTGACACCACTCTCCACCTCGCCGCCAGTTGGCCTGAGGCGGCCCGCGATGAGGTCGAGCAGCGTCGATTTACCAGCGCCGTTGGGGCCCACGACACCCACGCGATCGCCCGGCTCGAAGGTCACGTTGACGCCCCTCAACACAGGCGTGCCGTCGGGCCAGCTGAACGTAATGTCGCGAGCCTCGATGCCCTTCGAGCCCAGCCGCTGCGAGCCCATTGACAGCGCCAGGCTGCCTTCGCGTGCGGCCGCCTGCGCCTTGCCCTGTACCAGCGCTGTGGCGGTGGCAATGCGGGCCTTTGGCTTCGCCGTGCGTGCGGGGGCGCCGCGGCGCAGCCACGCCAGTTCCTTGACGGCGAGGTTCTTACGCACCTGCTCGGCCGCTTCGGCACGCTCCTCGCGCTCCGCACGACCAGCAAGGTAGGCGGCATAGCCGGATCCAGCGTGCCTGCCGACTGGCATATGCAAGTAGGCAGTGCCACGGTCGATTTCGAGCACCTTGGTGGTGACCCGGTCGAGCACGTGGCGGTCGTGAGTGACCAGCACCAAACCGCCGCGATAGGCCGCCAGCCACTCCTCCAGAAACTTGATCGCATCGAGGTCGAGGTGGTTGGTGGGTTCGTCGAGAATCAGCGCCTCGTACTCGCCGCACAGCAGGCGGGCCAGCGCCACCCGCTTGGCCTGGCCGCCGGACAGTTCATCGGTGCGACTGTCCACCAATGCGGCCATGCCCAGGCGGTCGAGCATTGCCTCACCCTCCCAGCCGGCGCCCACAGCCTCGGCAACCGTGCCTTCTGGCAAGACGGGCTGCTGGGTGAGAAAACCCACGCGGGCACCGCGACCCCAACGGACCTCGCCGGCCTCCGGGTTGGCTTCACGCCCCAGAAATCGCAGCAGGGTGCTCTTACCGCACCCGTTGATACCCACCACGCCGACGCGATCGCCGTCGCTGAGCGTGAGCGAGACATCGTCGAAGAGGGGTCGGTTGGGGCGGGAGGCCTTCAGGCCGGCGGCGTCAATGAGGATCATGGTCGGGAGTCAGTGTGGCGTGAAGCGGGCGGAGAAAATCAGATCGCCTCCGTCTACGGAGTGTCCGAAGGTTCAGGCCAGATCGCGTCGGCGGCGGTGGGCACGGTGACGTCACCTGCGCCGAGGACCGCACGATCGATGTCGATGCAATTGCCTGTCATCATCCCTGACTCCTCCGAGAGGCAGAACGCGATGACGTTGGCGACCTCCCACGGTTTGACGATTCGACCCTGCGGGCTGCTTTCCTCCGCGATCTCCAACCAGTTCTCCGGAGCACCATCGTGCTCGACTTGCACGTGGTGTTCCGCCTCGGTGTCCATCCAGCCGGGGTTGACCTGATTGACACGGATGCCGTGCTGCATCAAACCGAATGCCAAATTCTTGGTCATGACCGCGAGCGCACCCTTCGACATCGAATAGGACGTCAACTTCGTCGCCCCGCCATGCCCTGAGGTCGACCCGACGTTGACAATGGAACCCGGAACACCGGCACGAAGCATCGACCTGGCAGCAGCCTGAATGAGGAAGTAAGGCGCCTTCACGTTGACCGTGAAGTGCCGATCGAAGTGCTCCGGTGAGTCGGTGAAAAGGTTGGCGCGACTTGTCGTCGCCGCCACGTTGACAACACCGGTCGGCGCCCCGAAGTGATCGACGCACGCGTCGACGAGGCGCTGGGGAGCGCCGGGATCGGTCATGTCCGATGGCACGAAGAGCGTGGCGGTGCCGAGCGCGGTGAGCTCAGCCGCAAGGGTTTGACCTCGTTCGACTGATCGCCCGCCGATGACGAGCCCGGTGGCACCCTGGTGCACGAGCCGGCGGGCAACGGCTTCCCCCAGCCCCTGCGTTCCACCGTTGATAATCGTGATACTCACATCTACCTCCTAGTTCCAAGCACGGCTAAAGTCTTCCAAGTGAGCGACCATTGGTTCGATTCTGGGAAGTGCGACCTCAATGACCTGATCACCCTCTGTAAGCAGCCAACGCTGATCGCCGACTACCCGCACGCACGTGCGATCGAGCAGAACACGGTGGTCTACGACAGCGGCACGCTGCGCGACGCGATTGCGGCTCCTGATGGCCGCCTGTCTGTGATGGCCGAGCTCGCCGACGCATTGCTCGCGGGACCGGGCATCGTAGTTTTTCGGGATGCTTTCGACCGCGAGGTCGTGGAGCCCGTCTCGGACGTCTTCGACCAGATCATCCGCGAGGAGCGAGAGCGTGGCATCGGCGGAGGCGACCACTTCGCCAAACCCGGCGACAACGATCGGGTCTGGAACGCTCTGGAGAAGCTGGCAATCCGTGAACCTGCGCACTTCGTTCGGTACTACGACAACGACATGCTCGCCCTGGTTTGCCATGCGTGGCTCGGCCCGGGCTACCAGGTCACCTCGCAAACGAACGTTGTCAACCCCGGCGGCCCCCAGCAGCAGCCTCACCGCGATTACCACCTGGGCTTCATGACCGACGATCAAGCTGCTGCATATCCTGCGCATGTCCATGTCATGTCGCCACTGCTCACGCTGCAGGGTGCGGTGGCTCACTGTGACATGCCGGTCGAGACCGGACCGACGATGTACCTGCCGCATTCGCAGAAGTACGCGCCGGGGTACGTTGCGTGGCGCCGACCCGAGTTCAAGCAGTACTTCGCCAACAACCACGTGCAGCTCGAACTGTCGACCGGCGACGCGGTGTTCTTCAACCCGGCGCTGTTCCACGGCGCCGGAACGAACCGAACGGGCCACGTCCGACGGATGGCCAACCTGTTGCAGATCTCCTCCGCGCTCGGTCGTGCGATGGAGGCCGTCGACCGCACCGCAGTTGTCCTCGCCCTCTACCCAGTGCTTCTTGACAGCGACATGAAGCTGGACGCCGTCAGCCGGGTGCTCGCCGCCAGTGCCGAGGGTTACCCGTTTCCCGGCGACCTCGACCGTCACCGGCCCGAAGGTGAGAGCTCGGACCAGTCCCCGACCGACATCACGCTTCGCGCTCTTCGCGAGCGCTGGCCCGCCGAAGAGCTGGCAACACGCCTGGCCGCGCACTAGGCCTGACATCAGCGGTCGTTGATTGCGAGCAATTGTTCAAAGCGGGGGCGAACGACGTTACTGATGAGCGCGGCGCGATCGGCCGGCAGCGCCTTGACGACCTCGCCCCACAGCGCGCGTCCGACCATGAAGCCCGAGCAGCCCGCGTCGGCGGCGACGGCAAACTGATCGACGAAGTCGTCGAACGAGCCGCCGCCCGACAGCATCGCCCAGGGCATCGTGCAGATCTCAGTGATCTCCTCGCAGGCTGGGCGCGTGCCCGGGTAGGGCAGCTTCAAAAGGTCGGGGTCCATGGCGGAAAATCGGCTGGCAGTCTCGACGACCATGGCGGCGCGGTCGTCGTTGGGGCCGACGCCGTAGAACAGCGGCTCCACCGCAATCGCAAAGCCGATGGCATGGCAGCCCGCCACAATCTCGCGAGCGACCTGTTCCTGTTGGCCGGCAAGGCGACCGTCGGGACGGTACGCCAGTAGCAATTTGGCGGCTGCGGCACCTGAGGCTTTCGCCTGCTCGATCGACCAGCCATCAAGAATCGCAGTCGGCGACCTTTCTGGTTCGTCCAGATACCCCTGCGACTCCAGCGCTGCGAGAAACCCGACGCCTTCAGGCAACACTCCCGCGTCGATCACCTGCGGAATGGAGTATTCCGGTTCGAGCATCACACCGGTGGCCAGATCGGCGACACCTGCAACCAGCTCGATCTTCAACGCACTGATCTCCACTGCGGTGAGCGAGTCGGGGGCATCGGGTCGCATGAACTGGCGAAGCGAATCGCGATGGTCGACCGCCAGGATCGAGAACCTTCCGTGTCGATCGGCAAGGTCCGCAATCATGCGGGCGGTCTCATTATCGGGAGATCCCAGGCGTTGTGATCCCAGTCGTCGTGAATCCAGGTGAACGCC
The DNA here is from genome assembly GCA_043740085.1 of Ilumatobacteraceae bacterium. Taxonomy (GTDB): domain Bacteria; phylum Actinomycetota; class Acidimicrobiia; order Acidimicrobiales; family Ilumatobacteraceae; genus UBA668. The sequence goes on along the minus strand of JAYUCY010000147.1, from coordinate 391 downwards.
TCGTCGAAACAGGGCGGAGTTGTGCGCTCGGTGTCATACAGCTCCCCGGCCAAGAAGTTGAGGAACATCATGTGCGACGTAGGGCAGGCGACCGACGAGTGATACCCCTTCGTCACGAGCACGGCCTCGCCATCGCGAGCGGCGAACAACTCGTCGAAATCCTCGTCATCACGCCAGTTGCGCTGCATCACGAAGCCGTTACCGGGATCCAGTTTGAAGTAGTACACCTCCTCCAAATATGGCGAACCATCTCGGCCGTCATGACAGTGCGGTGCCCAGCCGGACCACGTTCCTCGCGGGACGTAGACCTCGTACAGGATCAGCCTCTCAGCGTCGATCGGCGGAGCAAGCACGTGATTCACTTGCCGGTACGCCTGCCCCCCGCCACGCA
>JAYUCY010000146.1:0-2600 GCA_043740085.1 Ilumatobacteraceae bacterium | reverse complement strand
CAAGATTCCCCACTGCTGCCTCCCGTAGGAGTCTGGGCCGTGTCTCAGTCCCAGTGTGGCTGATCATCCTCTCAGACCAGCTACCCGTCGATGCCTTGGTGAGCCGTTACCTCACCAACAAGCTGATAGGCCGCGAGGCTCTCCCGATCCAGTAACCCTTTCGTCAGTATCCCATGCGAGATTCCGACGTCATCCGGTATTAGCAGTCGTTTCCAACTGTTATCCCAGAGACCGGGACAAGTTCCTCACGTGTTACGCACCCGTTCGCCACTAGGTCTTCCCTTGTATTGCTACGCGGTGGACCTCGTTCGACTTGCATGTGTTAAGCACGCCGCCAGCGTTCGTCCTGAGCCAGGATCAAACTCTCCAACAAAAACCTGTCAAGACTCGCCCCCGAAGGATTGAGCCCAGACCGATTGGTGAAAGAGCTGAGTGCCTCACGGGGGAATACCCATGGTGTGTAGCACTCAGATCTGACTATTAAATTTGCCACGAGCTTGGGAGCCCGTGGACTTGTGAATTGACAAGACAGTGTCTAGGTACAGCCCGAGGGCCTTCCCCATCACTGCCCGCATTGGCGTTCAGTCTTCTCTTCTGTTTTCAAGGAGCCAACGCTCACTTCTGAGCGTGCTCTGCGGCACTCGGCGGCCGAAGCCGCTGTTGGTGCCGGTGCTTCGGAGGCTTTACTGCCCGTCCGGAGCGAGATACGAAGCTAGCGTGGCAATCGACTTGCATCAACCTCTTGGGGAAAGTTTTCCGGCGACGAAGTCGCGCTTCCCTTTGCGCAGGAGCAAAAACTTGCCCCTGAGCAGGTCAGATGCGCGCAACAGGCCGTCTTGGTCCAGCACACGATTTCCTGCGCGGACTGCGCCCTGACCGAGCAGACGGTTCACCTCGCCGCCGGACTTGGCGACGCCTGCGTCGATGAGAAATTCGTGCACTCGGACGCCATCGATGTCGGCGGGTAGTGCGACCGAGGGCACTTCTGCTGCGACGACGTCGAGCGCGTCGGCAGAAGCGGTGGTCGGATCGCTCCCAAAGAGCACGGTCGCCGCTTCTGCCGCGGCGGCGGCCGCCCGCGAACCATGCACCATCGCGGTGAGTTCATCGGCAAGCGTGCGCTGTGCGGCGCGCCGCTCTGGTGCCTCCAACTGCTGCGCGAGCAGTGCCTCGATGGCATCGGTTGGTTGCAGTGAGAGCATGCGCAGGTACGTCGCGATCATGCGGTCGTCGGTTTGGATCCAGAACTGGCGAAACTGGTACGGCGACGTGCGCTCAGGGGCCAACCACACCGAACCACTGGCTGACTTACCGAACTTGCTGCCGTCGGACTTCAGCATCAAGGGATGTGTGATCGCGAACGCCTGCTCGCTGAGACGACGACGAATCAGCTCAACCCCAGCAACGATGTTGCCCCATTGGTCGCTGGCGCCCGCCTGCAACTCAACCTGGTGCATCTCGTACAGGTGCCGGAAGTCGTTGGCCTGCAACAGCATGTAGCTGAACTCCGTGTACGAGATGCCGTGTTCGCTCTCGATCCGACTCCGTACCGAGTCCTTGGCGGTCATCTGGTTGACCGTGAAGTGCTTGCCCACGTCGCGAAGAAACTCGAGCATCGAGATCGAGGCGGTCCAATCGGCGTTGTTGACCAACGTGGCCTGGAACGGCCCCGGCTCGAAGTCGAGCAGTTTGCTGAGTTGCTCCTTGATGCGGTCCACGTTGTGGCGCAACGTGTCCTCGTCCAGCAGATTGCGTTCCTCGCTGCGACCACCGGGGTCGCCGATCATGCCGGTGGCGCCGCCGGCCAGCGGAAACGGGCGGTGACCCGCCAGCTGGAAGCGACGCATGAACAGCTGACCCACCAGGTGACCGACATGCAGTGAATCTGCCGTGGGATCGAAGCCGATGTAGAGCCCGATCGGCCCTTGCGCCAGCCGACCCCGCAGCGCTGCCAGATCGGTGGTGTCATGGACAAGGCCACGCACATGTAGGTCGTCGAGCAGATCCATATGGCAACCATGTTGCCAGCTCCGACGGCGCAGCGCCGCCTCAGTAGCGTGCAGCACGTGCCGGACCTGTCAGAACTGCAGTTGCGCTTCCACCACTTCGGCCAGACGACGGGCCCACGCGCACCGCTGTACTCGCGGCTGTCTCGTGCCATTGCTGACGACCCCGACGTCGTCGCCCTACTCACCTCGGCGCCCGAGCCGCAGCAGATACCCGTGCTGTTCTTCGCCGCAGTTCACTCGCTACTGCTGGCCGGCGAAGGCCCCGAGCTGGCGGCGTACTACCCGAACCTGGCGGTCACTCCCCTCGCCACCGACCCGTACCCCACATTTCGTGGCTTCGTGTTCGATCACGAGCACGCGCTTCGCGACCTGATCTCGCGGCGCAGCACCCAAACCAACGAGGTCGGCCGCTGCGCCAGCTTGCTGCCGGCGCTCGGCTTGGTTGCCGACGAATGCGGACCGCTCGCACTCGTCGACGTTGGCACCAGCGGCGGGCTCAATCTGCTGCTTGACCGCTTCAGCTACCAGTACCTTCCGGGCGGCACCGTCGGTATGCCGTCGGAGGTCAACCTCACCTGCGCGACACGCGGC
>JAYUCY010000145.1:0-14177 GCA_043740085.1 Ilumatobacteraceae bacterium | reverse complement strand
GTCGCGTCGCCGCCGTCATCGAGGAGCAGGGTGGGCCCGGAGCCGTCGGGCCACATCAGGGCCATGTCGGTGCACCACCAGTACTCCTCCAGCGTCTCACCCTTCCAGGCGAAGACCGGCACTCCCTTGGGCTCCTCTGGCGTGCCCTCCGGGCCGACGGCGACGGCAGCCGCGGCGTGATCCTGCGTGGAGAAGATGTTGCAGCTGGCCCAGCGCACTTCGGCGCCCAGCTCGACCAGCGTCTCGATGAGCACGGCAGTCTGGATGGTCATGTGCAGGCTGCCCGAGATGCGGGCACCCTTCAGCGGCTTCAGCGGCCCGAACTCCTTGCGCAGTGCACGCAGGCCAGGCATTTCGTGCTCTGCAAGGTGAATCTCCTTGCGACCGAACGGGGCAAGCGAGAGATCGGCGACGCGGAAATCGCGGCGCTCAGCGAGTGATGACATGGTGGTTACTCCCAGGAAGGAGCGGCAGAGGTGCCGCAACGTGGTTGAAACCGGGCCGGTGCCAACTGGCAGTCTCGAATCAGCCCGAAGCGCTGTTCAGCTTAGGCGACGCGAGCCACAACCCCACGGATGCCCCCAAGTGCCTCAGTCAGCGAGGACAACGGCACTGACGTCAAGGATGTAGTGCGCGTAACCAGAAGCGTTGTAGACCCGAACCGTTTGGTTGGCGCCGTACTTGATCAGCGCCATGTTCGGTACCGGTGACGACTCGTAGTTGTTGAGGTTGGAGATCTCGGGAAGCGTCGGTGTATCGGCCGGGTAGACCGTCAGGTAGCCAGGTTCAACGCTCACATTCGGATACAGGCGACCCAGCGAGGCGTTGGTGAGGTTGCCCAGCAATGCAGCCTGGTTGCCAACGGCAATACCGGAAATGTTCACACTGCTCGAAAAAGCAGCGAAGCTCCAGTCTTCGGCCTGCCCCGGCCCGAGCGGTACCCCACCGAATGTCGTTTGACGAGTGTCGAGCGCGCGGTACGGAGCGGTGAGCGGGATGACCCGACCGGCACGGGAACTCTCGGCGGCGCCGGTCTGCAGGTAGCCCATCACATCGACCAGCAGGTTGGTAGTGCCAGCGGAGTTATAGAGATGGATGGCGCCGTCGGGGCCGACAGGAACCATCACGAGGTTCGCCTGCACTCGCCCGGCAGGAACATTGAGATTGGACGTGGTGGGCACGCCCACCGGCTCGGTGGGCACGACCGACACGAACGTACTGGCGGTGGGCAACACAGCGGTGACGTTGACCAACGCACCAACGATGGAGAGGTCGTCCGGCACCGAGGTGCCAGCAGCACTCGCGCCACGGAACTGCAGCGTCTGTTGCACACCCGGCCCGAGCGGAGCCGAGCCGCGAGTATCGAGGATGCGGGCGGGGTTGACCACTACCAGGCGTGCACCGCGCTCGTCGGTGGGGTCGCCGGGCGTGCCGGCGGTGTAGCTGCTGGAGGAGAACCAGCCCAGCACGTCGACCAACACATTGGCGGAGGCATTCGACGATCCATAGATCTTCACTGTCAGCTTGCCATCGGCGCCGCCGCGCACAATGGCGAGGTTGGGAATGGTCTGGCCAGCGCCAAAGTTCAACAGCGACGAGGTGCCACCAGTGCCAGCCGGGAACGCAGTGAGGTAGCCGCCGCTGCCCGGATTCGCAATGGTGATACTGATGGCAACGGCCAGCACGTCGGATGACGACGCCGGGACACCGCCCTTGCCGAGGAGTTGCAGATTGAACGACGGCTCGGCCGGGCCCATGGGCTTGGCTCCGAGTGGGTCGACGTCGTTGATCGAAGAGGTGGGACGTGAGTCGAATATGCGCTCCGGCGTCAGGGCGTGATACTCGCCACCAGCACACAGGCACTCGCCGGCTGCGAACACGGGCGCGACTGACAGCGAGGACACGGCGACCGCGCCAACAACAACGGCCACGGTGACCATTGCGCACAACGACGCCAAGGCCACTGCTCGACGAAACGGTTTGGAACGCTGCATGTCAACACCAATCTTCTCGACGCACACCGACACAACAAATATCGGCGAGCGACTGACTCTCACGCCCTGCAACAAGTTACCAGTGGCGCAGTGACGGTGCCGGTCACGCCACAAACGTGGCAGTGAGCTCGCCGCTCGCAATTCGAGCATCGAGCGCCTCAGCTTCGGCGTCGGCCACTGATTCGGCCTCATCAGGCAACATGACCGGGATGCCCTCGCGGACTCCATAGCGACGACGCAGACGCGGGTTGTAGAGACCACCTTCGTCGCCGAGGTAGTACAACGGGCCCTTATCGACGGGGCAGGCCAGGACGGCAACAAGGCGAGGATCGAGTGCCATGACAGCGACCTTTCTACAGACTGGTGATGAGCGCGAGGAGCTCGGCGACGTGCTGGTCGCACGAATCGCGATCGGGGGCTTCTAAATTCAACCGTAACAGCGGCTCGGTATTCGACGGACGCAGGTTGAACCACCACGGACCACAGTCGACGGTGAGACCGTCGAGATCGTCCTGCTCGAAGCCGGCGAACTGCGCTGACACCTTCTCGATGACCGCTGCAGTGTCATCGACCTGCGTGTTGATCTCGCCGCTGGACGAGTAGCGCTCGAACGGCTTACGGATCACCGACAGATCGGTATGGGCACGACTGACCTCAGTGAGCACGAGCATGCTGGCAATCAGGCCGCTGTCGGCGCGGAAGTTCTTCAGGAAGTAGTAGTGGGCGGAATGCTCACCGCCAAAGACGGCGTTCGTCTCGGCCATGCGCTGCTTGATGAAGCTATGCCCCACCTTGGTACGCACGGGGACACCACCATTTTCGCGAATCACTTCCGGCACCGCCCGCGAACAGATCAGGTTGTGCAGGATGGTGGCACCCGGGCTCGAGCGCAGCACGGCGGCGGCCAGCAGCGCCGTGGTGGTGCTACCGCTGAGCCCACGGCCCGCCTCGTCGACGACGAATACTCGGTCGGCGTCGCCATCAAAGGCCAGACCAATGTCGAAACCGCCAGCAACCACCCGCGCTTGGAGATCGCGCTGGTTGGCAGGCTGCAACGGGTCGGCCGGATGGTTCGGGAATGTGCCATCCAGTTCGCCGTACATCACCTCGAGGGTGATCTGCGGCAAACGCTCAAACACAGCAGGAACAACCAAACCACCCATGCCGTTGGCCGTGTCGGCCACCACGCGAAGCGGGCGCAGCGCTGCCACGTCGACGAACGACACCACGTGGTCGGCGAATGCTTCGAGCAGATTGCGATGGGTGAGCGAACCGGCAGTCGCAGCGTGCAATGGGGCGCGACCGCTGAGCACGTCGACAGCTACCCGCTTCACCTCGTCGAGCCCGGTGTCGATGCCCACCGGACGGGCACCACTGAGGCAGAACTTGACGCCGTTGTATCCCGCCGGGTTGTGCGAGGCAGTAAACATCGCGCCGGGTGAATCCAGCGTGCCGGCGGCGTAGTACATCAGGTCGGTGCTGGCCAGGCCGAGGTCGACAACGTCCGCGCCCTGCTCCATCACACCACGCGAAAAGGCTTCCACCAGCTCTGGGCCGGATGGCCGCATATCGCGGGCAACGAGCACTCGCGGGGTGTTGCAGAAGCGGGCGAAACCAACACCGAGCGCATGGGCGACATCGGTGTTGATCTGGTCGGGGACGGTGCCGCGTACGTCGTACGCCTTAACGATCTCGTCGAGCACTCTGGGGTCGGTAGAAGACATGCGGGGCTAGACGCTATCGGGTGCCACGTCGTCGCCCAGTGTGTCGTCAGGCAGCAACGAGTCGATCCGCGCGTCGTCGGGCGGCACGATCTCCAGCAACGAGTCGATCCGCGCATCGTCGGGCGTCACGATCTCCACCAACGTGTCGTCGGCCAGCAACGTGTCATCGGCCAGCAACGTGTCGTCAGCCAGCAACGTGTCGTCGGCGAGCGACCAGCCGTAGCCCCTGCTGCCCTGCGCATCCCACGGGTCTGCCAGCGTCCAGTCGTCGACGCCGCCGGACGTCACCACGAACGGATGTGGGCTGCGGTGCTTGGCGTCGCCGCGCCAACGCCAGAACACGAGCAATACAAAGCCGAAGAGGGTGAGCAGATATGCGATGCGGTCCTGTCGTGATGCCTCGTAATGAAACGACACGTGAGTGGATGTCGGCACAACCACCATGAAGTTGGGAGCGATGCGATACGGGCCATCAGCGCCGTCGACCTGCCAATTGGGGAAGTAACTCACCTTCACCAGCACCGGCACGCCAATCTGCGACACATCGAAGCCGAGCGTCTGGTCGCCCATCTCGAAATTGGTCACGGTGATGGGGTCGAGCGCAACCGGCGTGATCGTGTCAACCGGCACCACAATGTCGACCCGACGCCCAGGTGCCATCGGCGCTGTCCCAATGCGACGATCCATGTCGACCTGGACGTCGATTCGCTGCCATTCGGCCGGCCCGTCGTCGGCCGGGATTGCGGCCCACTCATCGGAGTTTTGGAACCAGCTGGTACCCAGCTCCAGGTTGCGCTCACGCTGGTCACCACTGCGGCCGTTCACCACCACCGGCTGCACCGTCAACGGTACGACGACATCAGTCTCCGCAACGCGATAGATGTTCCAGGGCCCGCTCTCAGCCACGAGCTCAAGATCGCTGCGGGTGCCGGCCTGTGCTTTGGCCGCCTCGGTGAACACCATCAAATATTTGATGCCCATCTTCTGCATCATCGGCACGCCGACCGCCGCGTTGTTATCCGTGTAACGAAGCTCGCGAACCGGGTTCGAGCTGCTCTGGCTCATCGCCGCCACCGTGAGGAAGTGATACGGCGTCGTGCCCGACGCCTCGAAGAACAAACCCTCCTGGCTGGCAATACAGCCGTCGGTCCAGTGCGGCAACAACATCAGTGCCATGGTGGTGCCGTAGGCGCCGTTGGCGCTGTTGTTCTCCCACAGCGCGCGACCGCAGCCAAGGTTCGGGTCGGCGGCCTCACCAAGGCCCGCCATCGTGTCGACGAGGCCCCTGTACTCGCCGTACGCAGGCCTGCCCTCGTAGCCGGCGAAGTTGTAGCGCGTCCAGCCGTCGCTGTAGGCGTCGGTCTTGCCCGCGACCGCAACGTTGATCGGGTCCCATCCACCAATGCCCCACGAGTAAGTGGCCTTGCCGTCCTTCGTCGTGTAGCGAGCGCCCGGCATCTGATGAAAGAAGAACAGCTCGACCACGCTGGCGACCAACACCACCACAACCGCGGTAGCGGCACCGACGACGGTGCGTTCTCGCGTGGTGGGTGCACGCATCCGAATGCCCTTCACCGCGAAGTGCACGGTGTCGACAATGCCGACCATCATCAGCATGAAACGCAGCAGGTAGAAGAACGGCAGGAGGCGCGGGTTCCACAGCAGCCCGATGACCGGAAGGCTGTCGCGAGTGAGGTACACGGCCGCCATGAGGGCAAAGCACATGATGCCCAACCACGCGCCGGTGAGGTTGCGTTTCACGACGCTGCTGATGAACCCGATCAGCGCAAAGCCACTGACCACGATGTTCCAGAACGTGCTGAGGTCAAAGAACATTTCCCAGAAGCTGTCGCCACCACCATTGGGGCGAAAACCGTATTTCATGTCGGTCATGTACGCGTGGTTCTGCAGGAATGGGACCACCCAGAAGGCAGTCAGCGCGAGGGCCGTGATGCCCATGGTGAGGCCGTAGATGAAGCGGGTCTTGTCCATCCAGATCAGCCACATGAGCAACGCGCCCAGCGCAACGAAGATCAGCACGATGCCGTGGGACAGCATGGCGAGCGCGAGCAGGATGGCTGTCCAGTTGCGGTACTTGCCCGTTTCCAGCCCGCGCGCGAAAAGTCCAAGACCGAGGATGCCAAACGACAGCGCAATGGAGAACGAGAACTCGCCAGCCATGGTGCTGGTGACGTTGCCGCCGTAGATGGTGAAGCTCTCGTCGAAGAGGAACACCAGCCCGGCCATCGCCATCAGCTCCGGAATGGGATAGCGGAAACGAGCCAATCGGCCGAAGGCCCAGCAGCAGAACGGCAGGGAGACAATGCCGAGGCAGACGACGATCTTGAACGCCACGCCGTACGCGAAGATGAGGTTGAGGGCGACGATCATCAGCGCCGGCACGACCATGTAGAAGCGGTACAGCGGGAACCCGTTGTACCAGTAGTTGCTCCATCCGGTGATCTGCCCATTGGGTAGCAGGTGATCGCGTAGGTACGCCGGCGCCATCACGTGAGCGCCCATGTCGCCGCCGGTGGGCGTGTTGTTCTGAAACACCAGCTCCAGGTGAACCACCTGCAGCATCGCCACCGTGCAGCCACCAACGACGGCCAGTGCGGTGAGGTACTGAACGATTCTCTGCATCGGCCACGGAGCGTTGATCCAGTTCGAGGGGCGCCGAATGATCCGGTTCCACACTCGGCCCCAACGGTCCCCCGACCCTTGCGTGCCCGTCGGTTCCCCGAAGGCCGAGTCGGCGGGCACGGTATCGGCGATCAGCGTGTCGCTGAGGTGGTCATCTGCGGAGCCATTGTCCGTAAGCGTCTCGTCGATCATGACGGCGGGCATCCTTTCAGAAAGCCTGCCGATTTCAGCGTCACGACACCACAGCCAGCTTTCACGTCGACGCCACCAGTATCAGCCCTGTCGCATTGAAGGCGAGATGCGTCACCACGCCAAGACCGAGCCGACCCGTGCGTACCGCACCGATACCGAGCACTAGCCCAACGACGAAGAGCCCGGGGATCTCGATCGGCTGAAAGTGGACGACTGCAAACAAGGCCGCGACCACGACGACGCCGATCCAATCGTTGACCCGTCGGGTAAAGGCGCCCTGCAGCAAGCCGCGATAGGTCAGCTCCTCCACCAGTGGCGCTCCAACAACCACGACCAGTACCAGCAACACCAGACCGCTGCCATGAGCACTCTCATAGGTTGTGCGTGCACGCTCCTCGATTTTGTCGAGGGCAAACGTGCGCGGCCACAGCGACTCGAGCGGCACGTAGACCAACCGCACCAGCACGAGCTGCGTGATGACGCCAAGTGGCACACCGATCAGATCGACTGGCCGAAACGACAGCCCAAAGTCGGCGGAGAGGTTGCCGACCCCGAGTCGGGTGCCGAGGTACCAAATTGCCCCCACCATCGGGATCCACTGAGCGAACGATGCTGCGGTCAACCAGCCGGGGCCGAGATCAGCGGTGCGCTGTGCGCCGCTGAGGGCAAAGACAGCGCTGGAAAGAATGGCTCCGACAACGTAGGCGCCACACCAGGTGAGCGTTGCGTCGCGAATGGAGATGTCTGCACGGTCGCCCGTCGAGCGAAAGGGAGCAAGGCTGGGGGGCGACACGACGGGCGAGCCTACCGCTGACCGTTCTGCTTGGAGAGGCGCGCGGGCGCGACCGGCCGTCAGCCGGCGAGGCGAGGCGCCGCGGCGTACGCAAGCTCGCGACGAGAGCGACGGTCGTCCAAACGCCACCCGTTGGGCACCGAGAGGCGGGCCGTGTGCCGCTGACATAGGTCGTAACTGTGGGGGTCGCGCTCGGCACTGAGCTCGTCAAGCCACACCATGGAACGGGCGTACTGATACGAAAGCGTCACCACTGCCGCCTCTGCACAACCGCTGCGCGAACACTGCCTGCTCATTCACCTCACGATAAATCGTAAAGGGTTGGAAGTGGTGGACCTCCCCGAACGTGCGCGCGACCGTGTGAACAGTGTCGCGAGTGGCCGTTCGACGAGCCGCCGCCGCAAAACCCCCTTAGCATTAGGCCATGAGCAATCTCCCCCCGCCGCCGCCACCGCCGCCCCCCGGGCGCGGCCAAAAGTCGGGCCCACAGCCGCCCGCTGGCGGCAAGGGCCGCCAGCTAGGTGCCGGTTGGCCCCGCTGGACTATTCCAGTTCTTCTCGCCGTTCTGGTCGGCACGTTGCTGCTCAACCAAGTGTGGCCGTCAGACAGTGGCGAGAAGCTGAGCTATACCCAGTTCGTCACCGCTGTCGAGAAGGACGAAGTCGTCAAGTTCTCGCTGACCAACGGCTCGAACAGCATCTCGGGCGAGCTGAAGGACGGGTCGAAGTTCACCACTACCGTCCGCGACGGTTTCCCCAGCGACGGCGAGCTGGCGCTGCTCACCGAACACAAAGTGGACTGGACGACCAAGGAGCCCGACAGCAACTGGCTGCTCAGCTCGATCGGCCTACTACTGCCGTTCGTGCTCATCATTGGTTTCCTCGTGTGGATGAACAAGCGGGCACAGGGGCAAATGGGCAATGTCATGTCCATTGGCCGCAGCCGCGCCAAGGCGTACCAGGCCGACAAGCCCTCCACCACGTTCGCCGACATCGCCGGTTACGAAGGCGTCAAGCAGGAGATCACCGAAGTCGTCGATTTCTTGAAGATGCCAGAGCGCTTCCGCGAGATTGGCGCCCGCGTGCCCAAGGGCATGCTGCTGGTTGGCCCTCCCGGCACCGGCAAGACGCTGTTCGCCCGCGCCGTCGCCGGCGAGGCAGGCGTCGGCTTCCTCTCGGTCACCGGCTCCGACTTCATGGAGATGTTCGTTGGTGTTGGCGCCAGCCGCGTTCGCGACCTGTTTGCGCAAGCTCGCAAGCTGGGCCGTGCCATCATCTTCATCGACGAGATCGACTCGATTGGTCGCAAGCGCGGTGCCGGTCTTGGCGGCGGGCACGACGAGCGCGAGCAAACGCTGAACCAGATGCTCGCCGAGATGGACGGCTTCGAAACCAGCGAAGGCATCGTGATTCTCGCGGCCACCAACCGCCCCGACATTCTCGACCCGGCGTTGCTGCGTCCTGGCCGCTTCGATCGTCAAATCGTCGTGCCGCTTCCCGAAAACTCAGAGCGCCTGGCGATTCTGAAGGTGCATAGCCGCGACAAGCGGATGGGCCCCGACGTCGATCTGGACGTCATGGCAAAGGCCACGCCCGGTATGTCCGGCGCCGACCTAGCCAACCTGGTCAACGAGTCTGCACTGTTCGCCGTGCGCCGTGGCAGCAAGCAGATCGAGCGCATCGACTTCGAGAACGCTCGTGACCGCGTGGTCATGGGCGCTCGTCGCGAGAGCCTGGTGCTCAGCGCCGAAGAGAAGCGCGCCACTGCAATCCATGAGGGTGGCCACGCCATTCTCACTGTCGTACTCTCCAACACCGACCCGCTGCACAAGGTCACCATCCTCCCGCGAGGTATGGCCCTGGGCGTCACCTGGAGCCTGCCAGAAGAGCGCCACACCTACTCGAAGGATTTCTTCGACGACCTGATCTGCAAGGCCATGGGCGGCCGCGTGGCGGAGAAGATTGTCTTTGGGCACCTCAACTCCGGCGCCGCCAACGACCTCGAACAGGCCACCGGCATTGCTCGCCGCATGGTGCGCGAGTGGGGCATGAGCGAGGCCGTTGGGCCAATGGCCTGGAGCGGCTCACAGCAGGTCTTCCTCGGCGAAGACCTGATGACGCAGGGCCGCGAGTACAGCGACGACACTGCCCGACTTGTGGATGGCGAAATCTCACGCATACTGCACGAGCAGGAAGCTCGGGCCACCGAGCTGCTGCTCAAGTACCGCCCAGCGCTTGAGCTGGTGGCACAGGCGCTCTTGGAGAAGGAAACCATCGACGGTGCGGAAGTCGCGGCGCTGGTGCAAGCCAGCCTCGACGATGCGCCGGGCACTGCCGTCACCGACGACACTGCCGTCACCGACGACACTGCCGCTCACGTCGACTAGTCACACGGCGTGCTGGTGCCTGGCTGACGGGCTTCGGCAACCGCTGCCCACAGATCGGTCGCGGTGACCGGGCCAGCGAAACCTGCTCGCACCACGCCGTCGGCATCGGCGATGGCAACGACCGGCACCGCCTCGATGTTGTACTTCCTATGCAGATCTTTGGCGCTACCGAATTCGATGTCGAGCACCGTCACCTCTGGCGACGAGAGCACCCGTGCCTTACGCACCACATCGGCGCACGTCGTGCACGTTGCCGACGAAAACACCGCCACCAGCCACGGGGTCGGCGCCGCAAAGTCGGCCCGATCCAGCTGCGCGGGCACCGCCACACTTGGCTGCGTCGGCGCTTGCACCACCTGCCGGCGGCGTAGCACCAGACCCGCCACGACCGCCGCCGCGACAACAGCCAACGCGGTCAGAATCTGTTGCATGGTGCAGGCCCTCTCAGCCCGGCAGCGCCAGCGACCCGGAGCGACCACGAAGGTCGCCACCGCGAGGCAGCAGGCGTTCGACGACGATCGGTTGTGTGCCCACAACGATCAGCGGATGACCAAGGGCCGCGGCCTGGTCGGGGATCGCAATGGTGATCACACCATTGGCCGGCACGGGCACCGCTTCCAAGCCGGGGAGATCGACTTCGCCACCGGGGCCCAGCGCCTTGACTGCAACCGTTGCATCGGTGTACGAGACGTTGAGCACCACCAGCACGTTGTCGACAGCGAGATCGGTGCCAATGGCCATACTCCAGCGGAAATACCCGGGCTCGGCAAAGTACTGCTCGACACCACGAACGACGGTGGTGGCGAAACCCTCCCCCGCCTGACGAGTGATGGCACGCTCGATCACCACCGGCGTGCCGGTCAGCGATGAGAACTGGGCGCCGTGGCGGCCGGCTGGCAGCGTGGGGACGTCCTTGATGCTCAACGATGCCACACGCCCAGGTGCAATCGTGATCGGCTCGACGTCGTTGCCGAACGTGTCGCTATTGACACCCAAGAAGATCGGCTGCACAGTCGCCTCCTCGGTACCCGGGTTGTAAATGCTGTAGCGCTCGTAGTTACCACTGTTCTCTCCGTCCGCGAACCACCAGTCGGTTGAACCGGCCGGGGACCCCAGCGACATGGAGTAGCCCTGGCGTTCGCCGAGATACTGCTGCGCCCGCCCGACGACCACTCGGCCCCGCGAGGCCACGATCGACATGCCCAACACCGTTTCGTCGAGCTTGAAGAACGACTGATTGACGATCAGCACCGAGTGCCCCGACACGGGCACGCCCAACAGCTTCTGCGAGGTTGACGTGCCACCCTCGCTCCCAAAGGCGAAGTCGACGATCGCCTGGTCGGGGAACGGGTTGGTGATGACGATGTCTTCCTTGCTGTCCCCCAGCGTGTAGTTGTCGGCGAAGTACCAATTGGCCGAGGTGCTGTTGGAACATGGACTGACAGCACTGCCATCGGGGTGATCGGCCTGCTGCTCGACGAAGCCGCCACCGCCCGTGATCTCCACCATCGCCGACAGATAGGTGCCAGCCGACAGCACCGTGGCCAGATCGACGACGACCGTATCGCGCGCCGGCACTTCGAAGCGCTGCTCCGCCGGCTCGGTGCCAGCAACGTCGTTGAACACGGTGAGTTGGCCCGACAACGGCGCGTCAGAGGGGTTGGCGACCGTCACCGAGCCACCAAGCCCGGTTCCGCCAGTGGGCACACCGGGGCAGAACCAGGTGGAGTTGATGAAACCCTGATGGGGAACGAAGGGCATCGACGGTGCACCGAGCGCTGCGAATGTGGGCAGCGTCGCCGGCGGCGGATCGCTGCGGGTGACGCCGATCAGCAGCAGGATCGGCAGCACGATCACTGTCAGGATGGCCACGAGGCGCCTGCTCATGACAGCTCCTCTTCGCTGGCCACCCATGTCAGATCGTCGCCGTCAGTGGCAACCAATGGCGCAGTGAGGTCCGCGAACGGCGTGGTGTCAACGACGCGGGCAATCGGCCGGCGGCGCTGACGCAAGCGGGCCAGGCTGAACCGACTTGCGATCAAGCCAAGCGCCAACCAGATCAGCAGCTGTAGCACCAGCCACAGCGACCGCGACAGCGGGGTGTTGTACGACAGGGTCGCCCGGCCGGCCGTCGGCACATCGAACGCGAGCGTCGAGCCAAAAGCGCGCCTGGCAGGCACCTTTGTGCCGTCAACAGACAGCGACCAGTTGCTGTCGTACGGCACGGCGATGTGCAACGTGCCCGCGGTGACATCGCTCGTGAACTCGCCAATGTCGGGGCCACCGACACCGAACGGAACCGAGCCGCGAACGTCGGCGCTAGCCATGGCCTCGCCACCGGCCTCCTGGCTGGCGGCAGCGCCTGCCTCGGACAGCATGGAGCGTGTTGGCGTGTAGGCAGAGTTCTCGTAGATCAGGTAGTTCGGCGGCCGCGTCAGAGGCGCGGCGAGATCGAGTTGGTCTTCGAGCACATCAACCAAGCCGTTGGGTGTCGCCAGCGGCGCGCCGACGGTGCCATGCGCGCCATCGGCAAGCGGCACGATGACATAGCGAATGCCGTACTGCGCCAGCAGCCGGCCGCCGCGCAGCGTCACACCGGCGGCCATCTGACGCAGCGCGGTGGCGACCTCTGCTTCCACCGGTGTCGGGCGGCCGGTCCAGAAGTCTTCGATCGTCAGTTCACCATCGTCGGTAAGTGCGTAGCCAACACCGGGCTGGTAGGTGTACGAGGCAACTGGAATGGCGAGCGGGTCGCCGATCCACAGCACGCGGTAGTTGCCCTCGGGAGGGTCGACGGGGAGCTGAGTCATTACCGAAACGAGCGTGCGGTCCGGAGTGCCCCATCCACCATCGGTCACGGCAAAGGCACCCGGCACGATGCCGGCGACCACACCGATGCCGGCCAACAAACCAAGGGGTTGGCGCCAGCCGAACGAGCCACCCAACACATCATCCTGGAATGCCGCCGCCAGACAGGCAGCAGCCAAGGCAACGCCGATGGCCACCGGCACCAGCAACACGCCCGGCTCGGGCATCCGTACCGGCAGCGCCGCACGATCGTCGAGGATCGCCAACGCACCGAAGCCGAACACCAATGCCGCAGCTCGGATCGCCCAAGTGAATCGCCACGCACGGGCAACGAGAGGCGCCGCCAGCACGGGCAGGAACAGCAACACCGCAACGACGCCAAAACCGCCTTCGTCAGCGAGGAACCGCCCGAGCTGGCCAACACCCAGCGACCTTGCCGACGACACGGGTACGCCGACGATGGACGTCCACCCATCACTGCCGCTCAACGATGTGGCCCACGGCAGATTGGCAATCAACGCAACGATTGTCGCGCCGAGGGCGGCCCCAGCGAGTTTCGCCGCTGCCCGCGGGGATCCGCCACACAGCAGAGTCGCACAGGCCATCAAGACACCAATCACGACGAGCAGCAATGCAAACGACGGAGCGAATGCAACGACCACTGCCGTCAGGAGCGTCAGCTGGGCTGCCCATCGCAATTGCTTGCGACCGACAACGACCACCGAACGTTCGACGGCCTCGTCGTGGCGACTCCCGGTGGTGTCGATGCCGGCGATGCGGCGTAGGTGATGCAGCGCCCACGGTGCCGCGGCGTAACACACCAATGCCGCCCAACGGCCGTTGGCCAGCAGTTGCGAGGGCAGCGGCACCGCCGCGTAGACAACGAGTGCGGCGATACGCGCTCTGGCCGTTGGGAAGAGCGACGCCAGCCGCCACATCCCGAGGTAGCCGGCGAAGAGCAGACCAACAACGCACACCGTGTGCAGCAGTGACATGTGAAACAGCGTTCCTACACTGGCCACCGCCAGCAGTGCGATACCCGTGGGGCTGGCGGTAGTGCTGCCCAACCCGTGCCCTGACCAGCCAGAGAGATAACCCGACAGCATTGCTCGCGGGCTGGCCGGGAAGGCGAGGAACTCGCCAAATCGGGGGACTCCGTTGGCAATCAGTTGCCGGCTGCCAAACAACGCCAGCAGGCTGACGGCCAGCCACGCCAAGGCCGGTGCCGAGCCAGCGGTTTGCCGCCAGCGACGCTCGGTGGTTGAGTCGGGGTCGACCTGACGGCTGTCGCGCGAACGCATGTAGCTGGCCAGCCGAGCGCTGCCGCGAACCTGCAGGCCTGCAACTTCCGAGTCGGGCACCTCACGCAACTTGACCAATGAACGACGCCGTGCAAAGTAGCCCGGCGAACGCGGCACCATGCCCAGCAACGCGGTCAACGATGCCCCGACCTTGCGAAAGCGACCAGTCAACACGCCAATGATCGCTTCTGCCATCGTGACCAGCACCAGCTGAAGCGACACCAGCGGCAAGCGGCTGGCACCGGTGAGAGTCGCGACCGACCGCATTCGATTGCGCGCCATGAGCGACGCGTGGCGCAGGTCTGGCCGTCGCTGCGTCAGATGCTCAATGTGCCG
>JAYUCY010000144.1:0-6263 GCA_043740085.1 Ilumatobacteraceae bacterium | reverse complement strand
CCTTCTTCAGGATCTTGCCGCTGGGGTTGCGCGGGAGCGCTTCTTGCCAGTCGACACTGGTGGGGCACTTGAAACGGGCGAGGCGTTCGCGGGCGTAGTCGATGATCTCTTGCTCGGTCACCTCGACGCCGGCCTTCTTCACCACGACGGCCTTGGCTGTTTCGCCCCACTTCTCGTGCGGCACGCCGATCACTGCTACATCCGCAATCGCGGGGTGGCCCATGAGCACGTTTTCCACCTCGGCCGGGTACACATTCTCGCCGCCGGAGACGATCATGTCCTTCACCCGGTCGTGGATGTACACGTAGCCATCGGCGTCGAGGTAGCCGACGTCGCCACTCTTGAACCACCCGTCGGGCGTGATGGCCTTCTCGGTTTCTTCGGGCATCTTCCAGTAACCGATCATCACCTGCTGCGACCGAATCCAGATCTCGCCAACCTCGCCGACCTCACAGTCGCGCGGCTCGCCGTCGGCGCTGTCGGTGTCGACAATGCGAATCTCTACGCCAGGCCCGGGCAGACCACAACTGCGCAGACGATGCTTGTTGACACCCTCGGGGTCGTGGTCGTGCGGCGGCAGATTGACCACCGCACCGGTGGTTTCGGTGAGCCCGTAGGCCTGCCAGAACTTGCACTTGAACACGCGCACGCTGTTGGCTAGCACCTCCTCGCTGATCGGCGAGGCGCCGTAGACCAACACCTGCAGGCTGGAGTAGTCGGCCTCCGCCGCCCCGGGCACCATCAACACAAATTGCAGCACCGCCGGCACCACAAAGCCGTGGGTGATTCGTTCTTCGCCGATGAGCCGGATGAGACCGGCCGGGTCGAGCTCGCGCAGGATGATGCTGGTGGCACCCTCGTATTGGCCGGCCACCGCCCAGCCGCCACCACCGATGTGGAACAGCGGCATCGCGACCAGGTTCACCGACTCGGGTGTCAGCTCCCAGATCTCCTTGGCCAGCGGCAGCAGGCCGAAGAAGTTGGTGTTGGTCAGCATCACGCCCTTGGGCCGGCCGGTCGTGCCGCTGGAGTACAGCTGGAATGCAACATCGCCCGCGGCGCTGGTGTGGCCGGGGTCGATGTCGGGCTGCACAGCAAGTTCGGTCCCGTAGTCGGCGAACGTGCCGTCGCCATCGATGACGAGGATCTTGGTCACGCTCGTCAAGTTGGGCGCGATCGCATTGAGGATGGACACGAACTCGCGACCGACCACGAAGACCTTCGCCTCGGCGTCGTTGACGATGTATTCCACCTCAGGAGGCGCAAGCCGCCAGTTCACGTCGACGCATACGGCGTTCAGCAGCGCCGCGCCGTAGAAGACCTCGAAGTGCTCGATGCCGTTCTTGTCGAGGAACGCAACCCGGTCCTGCGGGCCGACGCCGTGGGCCGCCAGCAGATTCGCCATTTGTCGCGCCCGGCCATACAACTCTGCCCAGGTGACGCGACGGTCCCCCTGCACCAGCGACGTAAGGTCCGCACGTTCACTTCCATGCACTCGAATGATGTCCGAGACTGTTGTGATGTTCCCCATGGCGGCGCAGAGTAGCGCCCCGCCGCCGACCTAACGAACCGCGTAACCCAACCCAAAACTGCGTACGGCGCGCGCGAAGATGTTCGGCTCCACGTCTGGTTCGCTGACCACGCGCAGGTCGGTGATGCGTTGCGAAAGTTGCCCGAACACTGCCTGCAGCGTCGTCCGCGCGAGGTGCGTACCGATGCACAGGTGAGTGCCGAAACCGAATGCGATCTGCGGGTTCGGGCTGCGGCGAATGTCGAACGTGAACGGATCGACGAAGACAGCCTCGTCTCGGTTCGCCGAGGGGTACAGCATGATGATCCGGTCGCCACGACGGATTGCCTGACCGCCAACCTCTGCATCGGCCCCGGCCCGTCGGAACATGTTGTTGAGCGGAGTGACCCAGCGAAGTATCTCCTCGACCGCGCCCGCCACGAGCGACGGATCGGCGGCCATTGCCTCCCACTGATCGGGGTGGTCGACGAAGTCACGCAGCCCATGGCTGATTGCGGTGCGGGTGGTCTCCGCGCCGCCACTGATGAAGAGTCCCACCTCGTGCACGATGGCGGCCGGCGGCAGCGGCTCGTCGTCGATCTTGGCGTGTACCCAGGTGCTGATCAGGTCGTGCGCCGGGCAGCCGGCCCGTTCTTGCGCGAGGGGTACCAGTGCACCCACGAATTCCATGTTCGCGTCGATGAACTCGGTGAAGGTGTCGCCGTCGCGCTCACGCATGTCGATGCGCATCAAGCGCTCGCTCCAACTCTTCATCTCTCGCCACATCGTCTCGGGAAAGCCCAGCAGCTGGCAGGTGAGGCGAGCCGGAAGTTGGCCGGAGATCGCGTTCACGACTTCCATCTCCGTTGCTGCCAGCGCTTCGTCGATGAGCGCGGTGGTCATCGCATCGATTGCCGGCTTCCGGGCCGCGGTCGCAGCGCCGGTGAGGTCGCCTTGCACCAGCATCCGCTGCTGGCGGTGGCGTGGGTCGTCCTGGGCGATCATGTTGATCTCGTCAGGGGACCACACCGCCCGGTAGCCCTGGCCGCTGAGGAAGATCGAGCTCCGCCGCTCGACCTCTTGCAGGTCGGCGTGGCGAGTGATGCCCCACAGTCCGTTGCGCTGGTCGCGGTACACCGGCTCGTTGGCACGCATCCAGGTGAACGCCGCGTGCATACGATCGCTGTCCTGATAAAGGGTCGGGTCCAACAGGTCGAAGGTGAGTCGGCCAACTGAGGGCCGTCCGTCGGTCGTGGTCACGAGGGTGGAATAACACACCAACGTCGGCGCGCTGGCATCGGGCATGATGAACTGCAATGGGTCCTCCCGGCTATGGACTCGTTCGAGCTGAACCGCGCTATCTACCGCATCCCACGAAACGATTTCGAGCACCTGCGCGATGAGCTGATGGAGCTGCTCGACCTGGGAGATTTGGTGCGCAAGCCAGTGCGCAATCTCTCGCTGGGCGAACGAATGAGGATGGAGATCGCCGGGTCGCTTCTGCATCGGCCGAAAGTCCTACGACGGCGCGTCGGCGTAGCAGCTGTCGGTTCAGCGACGCTTGTCGCCCCAGCGGTTCCAGTGCGTGACCGCTGCGGCGGGTTTCCGTGACGCCACGCCGAACTTGCCCAGCGGATAGCCCACGGGCACTAACGCGGCGATCTCGAAACGTGGGCTTCCGTCATCGCGGGTGGGAACGCCGAGCAGTGTCAGCACCTCGGCCGAATGGATGCGGATGACCGTCGTCAGGGCCGTCCCGAGCCCCAGCGAACGCGCTGCGAGACAGAAGTTCTGCACCGCCGGATACACGCTGGCGTCCAGCCGGCCAATGTCCATCGGCCCGTCCTCATCGCGTGAACCCCAAGGAATGATCGGCTGCAGAAACAACACGAGTGCGGGCACTTCACCGAGATGGTCGGCCAGGTGATGGCTGGCGTCGCGGGTGCGGCGCCACGCCGCGGCCTGGGTCTCGTCGGGAAATGCCGTCGGCTCCGGCAGCGACTTTTCGTAGCGGTGGTACGCACGCTGGTACATCAAGCCGACCTGGTCGCGCACGACTGCATCCGTCACCACCACGTACTGCTGCGGCTGCACATTCCCGCCGCTGGGGCCCTGCTGCGCGGCCTTCAAACAGGTCTCGATATCGGCGTCCGCCACCGGCCGATCGCTGAAACGGCGTATCGCCCGTGTGGTCATGATCGCTTCGATAGTCGTGGAGTTGGCGATGCCGTCGTTCATGGAAGTCATCGTCCCTCGTAGATCGGCGGGCGCTTCTCTTGCAGCGCATCGATGGCTTCCTTGTGATCGTGCGACAGGAAGCACGGGATCTCCAGCGCTGTCGAAAGATCGAAGCTGGTCAGCAGTGCCTGCTTCAGCTGTGCATTGATGGCCTGCTTGGTTCCCTTCACCGCCAGCGGCGGCTGCGCAGCAATCCGTTGCGCCCATGCGGTCGCTCGCACGCGAACCTCCGCCGGCGCGCAGACTTCGCTGGCAACGCCGAGTCGCAACGCGTCGACGGCCGTGAGTGGCTCGCCAAGCAGCAGGTGACGTTTCGCCGCGAGCGGGCCAAGCAGCAACGGCCACACAACGGCGCCACCGTCGCCGGCTACCAATCCGACGTTGACGTGGGGGTCGATGATCACCGCGCGCTCGCTCATCACGATCAGATCGCACAGCAGAGCGATCGACGCGCCGAGACCCGCTGCCGACCCGTTCAGCCCGCACACGATCGGCACCTCGACGTCCAGAAGGTCCCAGATCATCTGCTTCGCGTCGCGGCGGAGTTCGTCGAGCGCCGCCATGTTGCGCAGCTCCGGGAACCAGCCGAAGTCGCCGCCCGCGCTGAATGCCTTCCCCTCGCCCACCAACACGATTGCCCGAGCCTCGCGCTCGCGCTTCAACGCTCGGAACAGCTCCCCGAACTCGTGATGCAGCAGCGCATCCACCGCATTGACCGGCGATGCAGGATGGCGCAGGGTGACGGTGAGTACGTGGCCGTGCCGTTCGAGATGAATCGCCTTCACGACACGACCGTAGCGCCGCACACGCCGTCCACTTCTCGTTCCTGTCGCGGGTATGACCTCCAGGAATGGTGGTGAGACCCGCGACAGGTTCGACCCGACCCAAGGCCCGGCCTTGAACCTGTCGCGTCCGCGACCTCCAGGAATGGTGGTGAGTCCCGCGACAGGTTCGCCAAATGTGAGGCGTGGTCAGATCATTGCGGCATCGATGTCGATGCCGAAGTGGAGTTTGCCGAGAGTCTCGTACAGCCGCGGCGCGACCATGATGTGCTGCGTCACGACGTGCGCATCGCGCAGGCAGCGCTGCAGCGGACTCTTCTCGAAGATGGACGTGCCACCACCAAGTGTGTACGCCGTGTTTGCGGCCAACACCGAAGCCTCCGCCGCGTGTGCGCCGGCCAAGCGCATGCGGCCGCGTGCCGCGACATCAATCACGCCACCTGCGACCGCGGTCGCCCACGCCTGCGAGACCTCGTCGAGAAGAAATGCCCGGGCGCTCCGCAATGCCGCCTCCGCACGTGCCAACTCGGCTTGTGCGACGCCGGATTGGCTGATGGTTCGCGTGCTGAACTGTGGCCGCTTCTCGGTGCCGAGCTCGACGATGGCGTCCAGCGCGTGGCGGCCAATACCCAGCCCAGCGGCAGCCACACCGACTGCAAGAAAGGTCAGGTCGGGAAAGGCGCCGAACGGCGAATCAACCTGCGGGCCGGTCACCTGTGGTTGTGTTGCGAGGTCGTCGGGCACGAACGCATCGACGACGTGAAAGTCAGTGCTGCCCGTGCCACGAAGGCCGGAAGTGTGCCACGTGTCGTCGAAGGCCACCTGCTCGGGTGTGAACCACATCGATCCGCTGAAGCCATCGCCGGTGGCGCCGCCCGTGATCCACTGACAGTGCTGAGTGCCACTGCCCCACATCCACGCACCTGTCACCCGAAAACCGCCAGCAACCTTTACGGCTTTCGCGTTGCGGGCGAACACACCCCCGGTGAAGTTGGCCGCGTCGCCCCAGATTTCGCGTGCACGATCGGGCTGCACGTAGTGACTGAACAGCGATGTGGTGGTGGCGATCATGGTGCACCAACCCGCCGCACCATCGGCTGCAGCGATCCGCTCGATGACCTGCAGGATGGTCGGCGCATCCAGCTCGGGTCCGCCGTACACCGTGGGCACACACATCCGCTGCACACCCTCGGTACGCATTGCGTCAACTACTGCGGTCGGCAATCGCCGTAGCTGCTCACCCTCCGCCGCGTGGGCCGCTGCCACCACAGCCACACGATCTGCGGCAGCGAGCCAGTCGGTCATCACGCCGGGACCGCTCGTTGTGCCTGAGCCCAACTGAGACCCTTCGAAACGTCGACATCGTGCGGCAGGCCCAGCACTCGCTCGGCGATGATGTTGCGCTGCACGGCGAACGTGCCGCCGCCGATGGTGAGTGCCTGGCTGAACATGAACCCGTCGTACCAACCGGCGTGCATCAATCCGCCATCAGGCTTGTCGGGGCCGAGGCTCTTGGTGTCGGTGCCGGGCACGAAGGCCTGACCGTCGCCACCCGCCAGCATTCCGGCGGCGCCGATGTAGTCGCGGGCGAGCGCCATGACGTGCTGGCCGTGCTCGTCGGCGAGCAGCTTGCGGATGCTCGCCTCCGGTCCCGGCTGTTGACCCTTGAGCGTGGCGCTGAGTGTCCGTAGGCGGATCAGATCCAGCAGCGTGTGCTCGATGTAGACGTCGGC
>JAYUCY010000143.1:0-79712 GCA_043740085.1 Ilumatobacteraceae bacterium | reverse complement strand
TTTTTTGTCACCCATACGCATGATCGACCCTTTGCCGAACTGCTTGTCGATTGCCCCGAGGGCTACTTCGAGGGCTTTATCTTTGTCGCTGTTCATTTGGTATTGCCTTTCGGTTGTTTGTGAAGAATCGTGATATTTGGGGGAAATCTTGTTTGTCTTTGGGATATCGCACCTTACGTATCGGGTGTTGCGTAGTACATGTTGGAGGCAACCCTACACACGAACAGATGTTCGGTCAAGCATCTTTAAACCCTTGTGGGTTATGGGTTTTGAATGTTCACTAGATCTCTGTCGTCGAGTGGTCGCATTGCTAGGTCAACCGCGAGCCAAGTCGTATATGAAATTGGATAACCAAACACTCCGACAATCAAAGTCACTGCAACGGTCGATATCAGTACAGGAACAATCGCAATGTCTGGATAACTAAGAACCACACCAATAACAAGTGTCGTGACAAGTGCAGCACCAGTGATGGCAATATTCATCGCCAGTGCTCCGAGCATAAAACCTTCTGTGTTGCGTTGCCACACGAGTTTGCATCCGCGACATTCATCTTGTTTGCCAAACCACGTCACAAAGAATGCGCCGTGTTCTCCGCAATGTGGACAGCGACGAATTAATCCGCGTGCAATCATGCGCCAACGAGACGGCGTTGAAGTCGCCAAAGTGATATTTAGCTAGACAAGAAGTTAGACGAGAAGTTCGTCAACAAATTCTTGAAACACATTTGCATAGTTAAGTGTTTCTGACTCACCGTGCAAAATAGAGACTAACCATTGGTCATCGAGACCTGGCGGCAATAATGCTCCGCGATTGATGCCGTGCATCCACTGTGCAAATGCAAGATCAAAATCTGTTGCTTTGTAATCGCGATAATTTTTAATTGGCTCGCTCGCCCACGTTACGCAACCTTTGGCGCCAAACTGCACAACATGCGCAGCAATTCCGGCACGATCAATTACAGATGTGCAAGCATCCACAAGTCTTGTGTTCAGGTCGATCGCCGCTTTAGTTGCCTCTGGCGTACAAACTTCTCGAAGCACTGCTTTTGCCGCGGCCATACATAATGGATTGCCGTTGAACGTACCAAGGTGAACAACTTTGCCATCGGTGATTGTGTCCATATATTCGCGCTTACCGCCGAATGCGCCAAGTGGCAATCCGCCACCAATCGATTTTGCGAGCGCAACAAGATCTGGTGTTACTCCAAGTGCACCAGTTGCCCCACCCCAACCCGATGTGATTCCGGTTTTTACTTCGTCGAAAATTAGCAAGGTACCGTAACGCTGCGTAATTTCGCGCACCGCTTGCAAGTAGCCATGTTGCGGCATACAGATTCCAATATTTTGCATTACTGGTTCGACAATGAAGCACGCGACATCGCCAGCGCGAAGAATATCTTCGAGCGCTTCCGGATCGTTGTACGGCACAATGATTGTTGTTTTAAGCGTGTCAGCAGTGATACCGGCACTTGACGGAACCGAAAATGGTTTGCGCGCTGGTCCAGCAATCGCAATTGGTGGCTTCATCGAAATCATCACTTCATCGTGATGACCGTGATAGCCGCCCTCGACCTTGACGATCTTCTCGCGCCCGGTGACACCGCGGGCCACGCGAATAGCATCCATGGTGGCTTCGGTGCCCGAGTTGGTAAAGCGCCACATCGGCAGGTTGTACCGGTCGCGCAGCAGCCAGGCGACCTCGGTGTTCATCTCGCAGGGGGTGACGAACAACGTGCCGTTATCAAGCTGTGCCTCGACCGCGCGGCGCACGGCCGGATGGCAGTGGCCCGAGAAGAGTGCGCCGTAGCCCATGTCGAAGTCGGTGTAGCGGTTGCCGTCGACGTCTTCCATCCATCCGTCTTGTGCCCGCCTCACCACGATCGGGTGAGGGTCGTATGCCTGGAAGCTGCTGGGCACGCCCAGGGGTAACACCTCACGGGCCCGCTCGGTGGCGGCCTGTGACCCCTTGGTGCGGGCGATGTAGACCTGCAGCTCTCGCTGCGTAATGGCCTTGGCCCGTTCGGCAAGTTCACGCGTGGAAATGCTTTCCGTTGCGCTCATGACTGATGTCCTCCGGATTTCGTTCTCGCAAGCCTAGCTCACCACGGAATCCGTTGTGACCAGATCGATGAGGACGGCGGCGCGAACACGACCTGAGCTGGTAGGCGGTCGAACGTCATGGTGGAATTTCGCGGCGCGTATGGCACACTTCATGGCTTCATGGTGGTCGTAGCTCAGCTGGTAGAGCATCAGGTTGTGATCCTGAGGGTCGCGGGTTCGAGCCCCGTCGGTCACCCCACGGTAAGCAGGTAGGGGGCGCACTCCGCTCCCCCTACACTGCCTGCCACTGCGCCTCTAGCTCAACGGCAGAGCAACGGACTCTTAATCCGCAGGTTCTGGGTTCGAAACCCAGGGGGCGCACAGAAAGCAAGCAGAGGGGTACCCAGTGGGTGCCCCTCTGCTCGTTGTAGCGGGCCGACCAGTTTCTGGGTGCATCCCGTCCCACGGAGCATTCTGGGCAAGCTCAGTTCCGCCTTCCGGAACGCAGGACGCCCAGGTCCTGTGCGGCCGGACACCAGGACACCTACGGAATCAGGACACCTACGGAATCAGGACACTCTTGCGAATCAGGACACTTACTGAATCAGGACATCACGGCACGAGCACACTCTTGCCGGTGACCTTGCGCTCGAGTTGATCGTGCAAGGCAATGGCCACATCATCCATTGCATATGCGGTGGGCTCCACTGGATGGAGCTCACCACGACCAATCGCGGCAACAACGTCGGCCAGCAACTGCTCGTTCTCCGCTTGATGGCTGCCCACCCATCCGCCCCAATCGACGCCGGTGACGCGTCGGTTGCGCAGCAGGATCTGGTTGGCCGGCAGTCGCGGAATCTGACCGGCGGCAAAGCCGACGATCAACAGTTGCCCGTCGTCACGCAGGCTGCGCAAACCTGCCTCGGCCAGCGCACCACCCACCGGGTCGTACACGACGTGCACTCCCCCGCCGCTGAGTTCCTTGGCCAGCGTCTTCACATCCTGCGTCGACGTGTCGATCACCTGCTGCGCTCCATGCGCAACCGCCATCGCTCGCTTCGATTCACTCGACGCAGCAGCGATCACGTGCATTCCCATTGCGTGGCCAACATCGACCGCCGCCAGTCCGACACCACCACCGGCGCCCAACACCAGCAGCCACTCGCCAGCCTGCGCCTTCGCCCGATTGTGGAGTGCGAACCAGGCGGTGCCATAACTCTGCACGAACGTTGCCGCCTGCCCGTCAGACATTCCCTCCGGCGTGTGCATCGCGCGCCTGGCGGGCCAGAGCACCTCACTGGCAAACCCGCCGAGCCCGGTGCTGGCGAACACGCGGTCACCGACCGCATGTGTCTCGACACCCTCGCCCACCTCGGTGACGACGCCGGCGATCTCGCCGCCAGGCACGAACGGCAGCGGCGGCTTGATCTGATAGAGCCCCTGCACGAACAACCCGTCGACGAAATTGACACCGCTGGCGGTGACCGCGATACGCAGCTGGCCCGGGCCAATCGGCAGTGACGGCCGATCCTCCACCGTCAGGTTGGCGACCGGTCCAAAGCTGTTGCACGAAACGACCCTCATAACCAGCGACCGTAGTGCGAAGCTGTCAGTTCATGCGGCTCGAACCATTCACCCTTACCGGCACTCACGTGCAACTCGAACCCCTCACCCGCGGTCATGCAGCAGACCTGCTGACAGCCGGCAATCAAGATCGCAGTACGTTCGGCTACACCCCGGTACCCGCCGACGAGACGGCAATGCACGGGTATCTCGACTGGCTGCTGGGCGATGCCGAGCGCGACCTGGTCGTGCCGTTCGCGCAGCGCCGCCTGGCCGACGGAGCGGCCGTTGGATGCACCCGCTTCCTCAACGTCACCTGGTACACCGGCCGCGACACGCCGGCGGAGGTGGAGATTGGCGGCACCTGGCTAGCAGCCAGCGCGCAGCGCAGCCCGATCAACACCGAGGCCAAGCTGCTACTGCTGACTCAAGCGTTCGAGCAGTGGGAGGTCTTTCGAGTGGCCCTCTGTACCGACGCGCTGAACCAACGCAGCCGCGACGCCATCGTGCGACTGGGCGCACAGTTCGAAGGCATCCTGCGTCAACACCGCCCCAATATCGGCCACCTCACCGAGCCTGGTAAGGCGCGCGACACCGCCACGTACTCCATCCTTCCCGCCGAGTGGCCCGCCATTCGAGATCGCCTAAAGGCCCGCCTCGATGACTGACGAACGCCCGATCATGCTCATCACCGGCGCCGGCCGTGGCATCGGTGCCGCCGTCGCTCGCGCTGCAGCCGCGCAGCGCTACCACCTGGTCCTGAACTACTCCGTCTCAGCCGACGCAGCAGAGGAACTGGCCGCCGAAATCCGCGAGGCGGGCTGCCGCGCCGTCACCGTCCAAGCCGACGTCGGCGACGAGGCCGACGTGCTGCG
This sequence comes from Ilumatobacteraceae bacterium, assembly GCA_043740085.1. Taxonomy (GTDB): domain Bacteria; phylum Actinomycetota; class Acidimicrobiia; order Acidimicrobiales; family Ilumatobacteraceae; genus UBA668. The sequence continues at coordinate 75,232 of JAYUCY010000143.1, read as the reverse complement.
TATGTTCGCCACCGTCGACGAACGCTTCGGCCGCCTCGATGTACTCGTCAACAACGCCGGAATCGCCGGCGGTTACGGCCCTCTGGACACCGTCACTGCCGACATGCTCTCCCGCCTATGGGCCGTCAACATCACCGGTCCATTTCTCTGCGCTCGCGAGGCTGCATGGCGTATGCGCACCGACGCGGGTGGCCGCGGCGGCAGCATCATCAACATCTCGTCGAAGGCTGCCGTGCTGGGCGGCCCCAACGAGTGGGTCTACTACGCAGCCTCAAAGGGCGCGCTCGACACGATGACCGTGGGATTGTCCAAGGAGTTGGCCAATGTTGGGGTGCGCGTCAATGGCGTTCGCCCCGGTTTGATCGAGAGCGACTTCCACTTACATGCGCCCCCCGGCCGCATTGAGCGGATGGCACCAATGATTCCGATGGAGCGCAGCGGCAGCGCCGCCGAAGTGGCAGGCGCTGTCGTGTGGTTGGCCTCGGCCGAAGCCAGCTACGTGACGGGCGCGTTCATCGACGTCACCGGCGGCCGCTGAGCACTGAGCAGAAGTCGGCCGCCATAGGCCGCGACGGCCGCTGTCAACAGTGCCAGCGCGAGCACTGTTGGAGGCAGCGAGTGCGGGCCAACGCGATCGAACAGTTGGCCGACCACAAACGGCATCAGCAAACCACCGATCCCGGACGCCGCAACGATGGCCGAGGTGTTACGACCGCTGAGCGCAAGGTGCGACTCGGCGAAGGCGAACATCGACGCGTACTGCGGGGCGACCGACAACCCAAACAGCAGGGTCACGATCCACAGCATCGGGCCCGGCCCGTCGAAGATGACGAACAGCACGGAGGCACCCACCGACAAACCGGTAGCGATCGCAACAGCCCAGCCCGGTGTGATGTGGCGGGCCGTCCAGATCGCCACCGCGCGACCCAATGCGAACCCGAAGCCGAACATTGAGGTGACCCCCGTTGCCGTTCTCGCATCGCCGTATTCGATCTGCTCCACGTATGTGTGGATCCAGTTGGCGAACCCGGTTTCCATCGCCACGTAGGCAAAGAAGAACGCACAGATCACAGCGACGTGCATCGTGCGCGCCCCACCGGCATGGCTGCGCTCAACGGTTGCGAGGCGAGTACGCACCGGTGACGGGTGCGGCAGCATCAACGAGGCGCAGACGACGGTGAGAGCCGCCATCGGCAACGCGACGCCCCACAACGAGTCGAAGAAGTGCAGCGAACGGTTGACGAGAATCGGCGTCACCATCGCACCCAGCGCGAAGCACAGATGCAGCGAGTTGAGCAGTGGACCGGGACCCTCCGGCCGACTCCACATCACCAGCGTGTTACCGCTGACATCGCAGAGACCACACGCCAAGCCGAGCACGGCGAAGGCGAGCACAAGTAGGGGCAACGACGGCGCCAATGCGATGAGCGTGAGCGACGCGGTGGAAACCACCATCGCCGCCACCCACCGACGATGCCCGCGACCACTATCCAGCCCGTGGCCGGCAAATACCGAGCCGGCGATATACCCGGCCGACTGACCGACGAACACCCACGCGATTCCACCATCGGTGGTGTGCACGCGGTCGCGAAGATGCGACAGCGCCGGCCCACCCAAGCTGAGCGCAATACCGATGAGCAAGAACCCGATCAGATACGCCGGCACCGGCGTAGTCCGCGACCGCGACCGCGTCCACATCGAGTCATCAGGTGCAGGCTGCATCGTGTTCCGAATCTACGCGGCCGATATGGTTGATCTTGCATGCAGGTCGTGGTGGTGCTCGCCCATCCCAATTCGGACAGCTTCAGCCACGCCATCGCCGACCGGGCGTGCGCTGTTCTGCGTGGCGCGGGCCATGAGGTGCAGGTACTCGATCTCTACGCGCTCGGGTTCCGGGCGTCCATGAGCCTGGACGACCACGTCGCCTACCGCGGCGACCATCCCGCAATCGATCCGATGGTGGCCGATCACGGCGCGCTGGTCCTCCGCGCAGATGCCCTCGTGTTCGTCTACCCCACGTGGTGGAGCTCGCTGCCGGCCATCCTCAAAGGCTGGCTGGAACGCGTGATGGTGCCCGGCGTTGCGTTCGGCTTCAACGACAACGGCAAGGTCCGGCCCGAGCTCACCAATGTGCGGCGCATTGTCGGCATCAGCACCTATGGCTCGCCGCGCTCGTACGTGCGGCTGATCAACGACAATGGCCGACGCACCCTCACTCGGGCACTGCGGCTCAGCACCGGCCTGCGCACGCGCACCTCGTGGCTGGGGCTCTTCGCAATCGACAGCGCTACAGCCACTCAGCGCAGCCAGTTCCTGGACCGCGTCGAACAGAAGATGCGGTCACTGTGAAGGTCTACGTGGTGTACTGCCACCCTTCGGCGACCTCGTTCACCGCGGCCGCCCGCGACCGCGCGCTCGCTGGCCTGCACAGCGGCGGCCACGACGTGCGAGTGACCGACCTGTACGCCGATGGGTTCGTACCCGAGCTGTCGGCGTGGGAACGCACCAACCACCTCTCCCCGCCCGATACCAAACCAGAGATCGCGACGTACGCCGAGAATCTGCGCTGGTGCGAGGCCTTGGTGTTCGTGTACCCCACATGGTGGACCGGACAGCCGGCGATGCTGAAGGGGTGGATCGACCGGGTGTGGGTGGCCGGCGTGGCGTACGAGCGGCCTGAAGGCGCCAACCGAATTCGCCCGCTGCTGCAGAACATTCGACGACTCGTTGTGATCACCACCCACGGCTCCAGCAAGTTGATCAACTCGCTGCAAGGTGAAGGCGGCAAGCGCATCGTCAACCGCTCACTGCGCGTGTTGTGCAGCAAGAAGGCGCGCACGAAATGGATCGCTCGCTACAGCATCGACACCACGTCCGACGCACAGCGCGCCGCTTATTTGGACCGGGTCGACAAGGCGATGCGCAACCTGCGCTGAGCCCATTCGCTACGCCAGCTCGAAGCGCGTCACTACTTCCACGTGCGGCGTGTGCGGAAAGAGGTCGAGCACGCTTGAGCCTGCATGGCGATAGCCGTGCGCCGCGAGCAACGTGGTGTCGCGAGCCAGTGACACCGGGTCGCAGCTGACCAACACCACGACGGGCGCGCCGGTAGCGGCGAGCACATCGGTGGCAACACGGCCAAGGCCGGCGCGAGCAGGGTCGACCACAGCCAGCTCCACGGGCTGTGGCGTCCACTCTTCGAAAGGCACGCGGTGGACAGTGGCCCGTTCGCCAAGGTTGGCTTCCGCGTCGGCGCACGACGACGGCGAGCTCTCCACGACAATCGCCTCTGCCGCCCCGAGCGTGGCGGCGAACAATCCGACGCCGCCGTAGGCGTCCAGCAGCGGGCCGCGCAGGTGGCGCAAGGCGTCGCCACCCACGTCCTTCACCGTTGCAACCAACAGCTCGGCGGCGGCCGGACCGGACTGAAAGAACGACGCTGCCGTCACCCTCAGTCGAACACCCGCGACGTCCTCGAACAACACCGACTCGGGCCCGATTGCCACGTGAGGAGCCAAGCCCTCGACCCGCACGACTCCCGACGATGACCATGCCGTCGCCTCACCAGTGGCGACGCTGACTCGAATCGACAACTCCTCACCGCCCGCAATGCGCACCGACGACAGCAACGCCGCGAGCAAGGGGTGAGCGACCATGCAACTGTCCAGCGCAACGACGCGGTGGCTGGCCCCCGCACGCAGACCCACTCGGCCATCTGGCGTGACGGCAAGGCGCATGCTGGTTCGGTAGCCCCACGGGCTGACACTTCCACCGATGCGAATGTCTGCGTCGGGAAGCTTTGCCGTACGCCGCAGCGCATCGGCAACGACATCCGCCTTCCACTGCAACTGAGCTTCGGGTGCCGCGTGTTGCCACCCACAACCCCCGCACCCTTTCGCCAGTTCGGGGCACGGTGGAGCAACGCGGTGAGGTGATGGGTGCATCACTTCCACCACGAGTCCTTTGGCGAAGTCGCGCTTGTTGGAGGTGATGGCTACGCGAACTGTCTCGTCGGGCAGCGCGCCATCGACAAACACAACCCTGCCGTCCGCGAGGCGGGCTATCGCATCGCCGCCGGCTGCCATCTTCTCGACGTGCACCACTTCGTCGTGCGGTCGCGCCTGCTGAGACATCGTGGATGAGCCTACGTCGCGCACTACTGTCGCAGCCGTGCCCCGGATTGAGATTGCCCCCAGCGTGTTACCCGCAGACTTCGCCCGCCTGGGCGAGGAGGTTGCTGCACTCGAAGCGGCCGGCGTGGACCGCATTCAGTGGGACGTCATGGACGGCCAGTTCGTGCCCAACCTCACCTTCGGCCCAGATGTCATCGCCGCCGCCCGCAAGCACACATCACTGCCGTTCGAGGCGCACCTGATGGTGCTGACCCCAGACGTGATGGCAGCCGAGTACATCAAGGCCGGCTGCGAGCGGCTCATCGTTCACGCAGAGGCGTGCACCCACCTGCACCGCACGCTCGGCAACATTGCATCGCTGGGGGCGAAGGCCTCGGTCGCGCTCAACCCTGCAACGCCGGTGTCCGCAGTCGCACACGTCCTCGACCTGGTCGACATGGTGCTGATCATGACAGTCAACCCCGGCTTCGGCGGCCAGAAGTACATCGCCACGATGGAACCCAAGATCCGCGAGCTGCGTGCACTGATCGCTGCGGAGGGCCTCACGGACGCCGTCGACATCGAGGTCGATGGTGGCATTGGGCCCAACACCGTGGCCGCCGCCGCCAACGCGGGCGCCAACATCCTCGTCGCCGGCAGTGCGCTGTACCGCGACCCTGAGGGCCTGGCGCATGCCGTCAGCGACCTGCGAGCCCGGGCCGAAGCCGCCTACACACTCTGAGTGTGGCCGGAACCGGGCCGGTTCTGATCCCCTCACGTTCTCGGCAACATGGAAACTGTCGCGCACCCTTTTCGTAGAGTGCAGACAGATGGCGTTGCACCGGCTCACCACCCCCTACGGCCCGGCGGCCTTTCGCGCCCTTCGTGATGCGGTCGACCGAGTGCAGGGTGGCGATCCGCTGGCCGCCGTCACGGTCGTCGTGCACTCCAACGCAGTCGGTGTCGCCGCTCGCCGGTGGTTGGCCGCCAACGGTGGTATCGCTGCCGCCCAGTTCGTCACCGCCTTTCGCTTCGCCGAACTGCTCGGCGGCCAGGCACTGGCGGAGAGCGGCAAACGCCCCGTCTCCACACCGGTGGTCGATGTTGCAGTGCGCCAGGTACTCGCTGCCTCGGCCGGCATCTTCGAGCCCATCGCCCACCATCAGGCCACCATCACGGCGCTCCGCAACACATACAGGGACCTGCGCCACGTGCCGGGGCCACTACGCCATCGGCTAGCCCAACACGGCTCAGTGCGCGGCCGCGAGGTCGCCCGGCTCTGTGGCGAGATACACCGCGCACTCAGCGGCCAGTGGTACGACGAGGCCGACCTACTGCAGGCTGCGTGTTCCGCTGTTGCTGTGGCCCCTGGCCGCACAGTCGTGTTCCTGCCACAGCGCCTGCGCCCCACCGAGCAGGCACTGTTCGATGCCCTCGCGCTGCACGGCGAAGTCGTACTGCTGGAGGGCGAACACCGCAGTCCCGACGGCGTTCCATTGGAAATCGTCGATGCGTCTGATGCCGACGAGGAAGCACGCGAAGCGGTGCGCTGCGTGGTGGCGGCGGTTCACGAGGGAGCCCCGCTGCATCGCATCGGCATTGTCTGGCCGCGCAACGAACCGTACGCACGCCTGGTTGGCGAGCACCTGCACGCCGCCGGTATTGCGTGGAACGGTCGGCCTGGCATCGCAGTGCACGAGCGCTTGGCAGCAAGGCTGGTGCTCGATCTGCTGCGTCTCGACCGTCGTGGAATTCGCCGCGCCGATCTCTTCGCGTTGCTGGCCCACGTGCCAGCGCGCCTCGCCGACGGCACTCACGTTCCACGCCAGCGGTGGGAGCGTGTGTCGCGCGACGCTGGTCTCGCAGGCGATGCCGATTGGAACGACCGACTCAGCGCGTATAGCGCTCGTACCCGTGTGCGCGGCAGCGAGCGCGACATTGGCGATGCCGATGCGGCACTGGACTTGCAAGCGTTTGTTGCAGACCTTCGTGGTCAGCTGGGAGCGCCCGACCAGGAACTGCCGTGGCAGCACTGGGCAGATCTTGGGCATCGCTTCCTGAACCGTTGGCTGGGTGGCGACCGAGGTATTCGCGCGTTACCGCTCGACGAGTTCGAGGCCTTCACCGCGGTGCAGGCCTCGCTCGATCGGCTCGGCAGGCTCGACACGTTGGCACAGCCCGTCACCCGTACCGTGTTCGCCCACACTCTGGAATCCGAGCTGGAGAGCGCCCCTGGCCGCGTTGGCCGCATCGGTGTCGGGGTGCACGTGGGGCCACTGTCGTTCGCGGTCGGCCAGCCGTTCGAGCTGCTGTTGGTTATTGGTGCGTGTGAGGGTTTGCTGCCTGCCCCCCCGCCACCGGAGGCACTGCTGGGTGATGGCGATCGTGCGCTCACCGACGGGGCGCTACCGGTCAATACCGACCTCGCCGCCGAGCAGCAACGTCAGCTGTGGGCGGCACTCGCCGGCACAGAACGAGCCGTGTTGCTGAGTCCGCGTGGCGACCTGCGGGCCACTGCCCTTCGCCAGCAATCGCGCTGGGTCGCCGAGCTGGCACTCACCTCCCCCACGCACACGCGCTCGGTGCCGTCGTTCGCGGCAGGGCTGGCCGACGCGGCATTTCCCGCAACCCTGTCGCAGCACCGCATTCGCGCGCTCACGCATGCCCACCGCGCCGGCAAGGACTTGGCACTGCATCCGATGATGCAGCAACTCGAGCCGCTTCGGTTGGGCACTGCGATGATCGCTGCCCGCGCACTGCCCGTGCTCACCGAGTACGACGGCGACCTCAGCGGTCTCCACGTCGACCCGCTGGGCACCAACCCGGTCTCGCCGACTCGGCTGGAGGCGTGGGTCAGCTGTCCTCACGGTTGGTTCATGCAGTACGTGCTGGGTCTGCAGCCAGTCGAGCAGCCCGACGAGCAGCTGCAGATCACTCCACGCGACCGAGGCACCCTGGTGCACGACGCACTCGACCGCTTTCACCGTCGCGTCATTGCCGGCGAACTGCCACAGCCCGACGCTGATGGATGGGGGCCCGTGCATCTGGAAGCGCTGATGTCCGCCTTCGACGCCGTGGCCGGCCAACTGGAACAACAGGGTGCCACTGGCCGCACTGCGTTCTGGCAGAGCGAGCAGAGCCGTCAGCGGTTCGAACTTGCCACATGGCTGCGCCGCGACAGCCAGCTGGTGGCAGCCCGCAACGCACAGGTCGTGGCCTCCGAGTACCGCTTCGGCTTCGGCGACACTGCTCCCGCCGAGCTCACCTTGAACGACGGGACGCTGGTTCGTTTGCGCGGCTCGGTCGATCGTATCGACCGTTGCGCGGACGGCAGTCTGGTGGTCACCGACCACAAGACCGGCCGCCCGGACAGCTACCGCGACATCACCAGCGTGGACCCAACTGCCGGTGGCACGAAGTTGCAGCTGCCGGCCTACGCCGCTGCCGCGCTGGCTCTGGATACAGACACACACGGCACGACGGGCCACCGGCCGTCAGTGATCGCGGAGTACGGGTTCTTTGGTAAAGGCAAGTACTCGCGCGTCACCGCAACAATCGGCGACGCCGCCTGGCCACAGGTAACTGGCGCCCTGCAACACATCATTGATGGCATTCGGTCGGGTGTCTTCGTTGCCCGCCCAGAGAAGTCACAGTTCCGTCTCAGCTTCGTACCATGCGAGTACTGCGACCCGGACCACCTGGGTACCGCCGAGCGCTGGACGCAGTTCGAGCGCCAGCTCGCCGACCCGCGGGTGGCTGCCCTGTTGGGTATTGCCGACGAGGGCGACGAGCCGGACGAGGTTGGCGATGTCTGAGCAACTCGACCTGTTCGCAGCGGCCACCACCACGCAAGCGGTTACCGCGCCGAAGCTCCCGCCAGCACCGGACCAAGCCGATCGCGATCTCGTCACCGGCGCGTTGTCCACCACGTTGTTCGTCGAGGCGGGAGCCGGCAGTGGCAAGACGACAGCCCTCGTGCAGCGAGTCGTCAACCTGATCATGAGCGGTGTGCCCGTCGGTCACATCGCCGCCATCACGTTCACTGAGAAGGCCGCTGCCGAGCTACGCCACAAGATCCGCCGCTCGTTGGAGGCGGCCGCCGCTGGTGCCGAGGGCGCCATTGCGCAGCGGGCACTTGAAGATCTCGATCAGGCGCCCATCGGCACGCTGCACGCCTTCGCGCGGCGCCTGCTCAGCGAGTTTCCCGTCGAGGCGCAACTGCCACCACAATTCGGCGTGCTCGACGAAGTACAGAGCGCCACCGCCTTCCACGAGCGTTTCACGGACTTTTTGGAGACGCTGCTCGACGACCCCGAGTCCGTTCGACTGGTCGACCTGTGCCAGCACGACGGGTTCGGAATCGACACAGGCGGCCGCATCATGGCGGAAGACTTCCAGGCCAACTGGGATCTCGTGACCGAGCGAGTGTCGTCGACATTACCCGCGCAGGTCCCCCAGCGAGCGCTGCAGACAGAGATTGCTGGGCTCTGCGCAGCGGTTGCCGCCTTCGATCCGCCGCCCGACGACTCGCAGGTCGCCATTTGTGCCGAGTGTGCCGACAGGGCGCAGGTGTTGTCCACGCCGCTCCCACTCAGCGAGCTCCTGCGCATGCTGGGCGACGTCGCCAAGATCAAAGCGAAAGGCGGCGACGCCACAAAGTGGAAGAAGCACCACGCGTCCGCCACCGTGCTGCCCGATTACCGGGAGGCCGTGGCCGCCGCCGCGGCAGCCGCCGCGGGTGCGATCAAACTCTGCAATGAGGAACGTCGCCTCACGCTGGGCGCCCTGCTGCGCGACTTCACACTCGAGTCGGTTCAGCTACGCCAACGCGACGGTGAGCTGGAGTTTCACGACCTGCTGGTACTGGCCCGGCAGCTGGCCGCCAGCAACGTCGACGTGCGCGCGCAGTTGCACCAGCGCTATACACACCTGCTGCTCGACGAGTTTCAAGACACTGACCCCATCCAGCTGGAACTGGCGGTCCGCATAACGGCCGCGCCGGCCGACCAGGACGATGACTGGAAGGCGCTGCTACCACTGCCCGGCCGTCTGACGGTGGTGGGCGACCCGAAGCAGAGCATCTACCGCTTTCGTCGCGCCGACATCTCCCAGTTCCTTCAGGCGAAGGAACAAATCAGTGCCGTGCGGGCCGCGCTGTCGGCAAACTTCCGTAGTGCCGGCCCAGTGATCTCGTGGGTCAATGAAACAATGGGGCACCTCATTCAGTACGAGCCCGACGTGCAGCCCGCATACGAGCCGCTGATCGCTGCTCGCCAGGGCGGCCACCACCACGGCACCGTCACGGTGCTGGGGGCGCAAGCGCACACCAACCTTCCAAGAGCAGCCGCCGAGCTACTCCGCGAAGAGGAAGCCGCCGATGTAGCCGCCATCGTCGTGCAGGCCTTGGCCGAAGGCTGGCCGGTGTGGCGCGCCGGCGCGCTGCAGCCGTGCGAGCCCGGCGACATCACCATCCTGCTGCCGTCACGGTTGTCGCTTCCCGCGCTGCAGGTGGCATTAGCCGCTCGGGAAGTGCCCTATCGAGCAGAGAACAGCTCGCTGGTCTACGCAGCACCGGAGATTCGGGCGCTGATGTTGGCGCTGCGGGCCGCCGACGACCCCACCGATGAGCTCGCCATCGTGTCTGCGCTGCGCACGCCTCTGTTCGGCTGCAGCGACCGCCATCTGTACGAGTGGAAGGTCACGCACGACCAGCCGTGGCGCCTCATCACCGAAGCGCCCTTCGAGCTGCAGTCGCACCCGGTCGCCCGCGCCCTTGTGTGCCTGCGCGAGGTGTCGACGCGCATCAAGTACAGCACCCCTTCACTGCTGCTGTCGTGGCTCGTCGAGGAGCGGTGCGTGATGGAGTTGGCGCTCGCCCAGCGCGATAGCCGAGACGTGTGGCGCCGCGTGCGGTTCGTCGTCGATCAGGCACGCGCCTGGAGCGAGGCCGGCGGCCACGGCGTGCGCCGCTACCTGTTGTGGACGCGGTTGCAGGGCGACGAAGGTCGCTTCGTCGCCGAGACGGTGCTGCCCGAAACCGATCACGACGTCGTGCGCATCATGACGGTGCACGCCGCGAAAGGTTTGGAGTTCCCCATCACCATTGTGTCGGGCCTCACCGCCAAACCGAATGGCGCGCGGGGCCGCCGCGTGGTGTGGCCTCCCGGCACGTGGACGCTCAGCGAGAAGGAGGACCCCACGTACATACAGTTCGCACCGGTTGACGAGCAGATGAGCGTCGCCGAGCGGCAGCGCTTGCTGTATGTCGCCTGCACGCGGGCCATGGACCACCTTGTGGTGTCGCTGCACCGCGGCGAGAAGTCGAATGGCTCAGCTGCCAACGATCTGGCGAGAGCCAGTGATGGCGCAACGCATCGGGCGTTCGTGCGCACCGACGCAACGATGCCCGCACGGTCTGCGACGGCCAGAGAGCTGCCCTGGGCCGACGAAGGCACGTGGTTCGCCACCTGGCAGGCGGACCTGGCCGCGGCGAGCCGCCCGGCGGCCCTCAGTGCCACCGCGCTCGCCGCCCGCCTCACCCAGCCGAACATCCTTTCCGCGCCGCCAGCCGACCCCGGGTTGCTCAAGGACCCCGGGTTGCTCAAGGACCCGGTCGACCTCGATCTTCCACCCTGGCAGCGCGGGCGCTATGGCACCGCAGTGGGCCGCGCCGTGCACGCGGTGCTGCAGTTTGCAGACCTGCGGACAGGCGCGAACATCCCGGCCCTCGCCGCTGCCCAAGCCGCTGCCGAAGGTGTCATCGGCCTTGAGCGCACCATCGACCGATTGGCGCGCTCGGCGCTGCAGGCACCCATCGTGGCGCAGGGTCAGGCAGGCCAGCATTGGCGAGAGCTCTTTGTCGCCACCCAGATCTCGGGCACGGTGGTGGAGGGCTACATCGACCTCCTGGTTCGCCACCCCGAGCGGGGGTTGGTGGTGGTCGACTACAAGACCGATCAGATAGCCGACGGCCCAGAGCGCGCACAACGGCTCGCCCGCTACGGCATTCAACTGGCGGCCTACGGACTGGCGCTCGAGGAACTACTGGGCGAACCCATCGCTGCAGGAATGCTGGTGATGTGTCGTCCGTCAGGCGCCGCCGAGCAGGTCGACATCCCCGACTGGTCGGCGCTGCGCGACGAGCTACGGGTTCGGCTGGTCGACGGCGGGTGAGGCCGGCTGGTGCTGCCGGGGCGGCATCCGCTTGGGTGCCGGCTGAACAAATGAGACATCACGGAGTGAACGCCCGACGGCGAAGACCGTGTGCTTCACCAGCACCAGCAGCAGCAGAATTGCAAACGCCACCGCAAACGGCCGCAGCACCGCTGACAGCAACGAGCCGCCCTGACCCTTCAACGGGGTCAGCACGCCGGTATCCACCGACCCGCCGCTGGCCGTCAGCGTGCGCACAGGGTCTTCCACTCGCGGGCAATCGATATCGCTGTCGTTGGCGCCAATGACGGCATCGCCACCGAACAGCGGAGCCGCCTCGCGCACAGTGCTCACCAACGCGCCGGTCGACGCGCTGACCGCGACACCAATGACGTAGTGCGAGCCAATCGTGAGGAAGCGCGTCTCGTCGCCGTAGTGCACGTCGACCAGGCGGCCACTCGCGAAGCCTTCCAGACTGCCGGCGAGCACTCGCTCCAGCCGAAAGCGAGCCGTAGTCGGCGGCACATCGGTGTATGCCAACTGCGCCACAAACACCGCAGTGGCCGGCGCGGGAACTGCGCAACCGCTGGGAACCACTATTAGCGGCCCCAGTGCGGGCGGCAACTCGCCGGGCGCCAGCGTGGTAGTCGGCGCCAGCGTGGTGGTCGGCGCCACCGTGTCGACAGGGGCGGCGGGATTCACAGGCTCCGTCGGCGGAGTCGCCGAGACGCGCCCGGTCCAGATGATCACCGCCAACAGGCCTAGGCACACCCACCGCGCACGTCGCATCGTGCCCGCCACGCTAGTGAACCGTTGGCGTGCGAGGGTGTCAGCGACCCTGGAAGCGCGGTGCGCGCTTCTCCACGAAGGCCATGATCGCTTCGGGAGTGTCTTTTGTGCCGAAGTTGACTGTCTGGGCCATGCCTTCGTCGTCCAGCGCCTCTTCCATCGTGACCTGCATCGAATTGTTCAACAACCGCTTTGTCAGCGCCAACGCGATAGGGGGACCGCCGGCCAGGCGAGTCGCCCACTCCTGCACGAAGGCATCCAGTTCGCCATCCGGCAGCACCCGATTGACCAGGCCAATGCGCTCCGCCTCCGCAGCATCGATGATGTCGGCGAAGAAGGCCAACTCCTTGGCGCGGTGAAGTCCAACGCGACGCGGCAGCACCCACGACCCGCCGAAGTCGACACTGAGCCCGCGCTTGGCGAAGATCTCCGAGAAGCGAGCGGTCTCCCCTGCCACCACCAGGTCGCAACCCAACGCGAGGTTGCACCCAGCACCCACGGCGACGCCACGGACCTTGGCGATGGTGGGCTGCGGCAATCGGTGCAGCGCGAACGCAACGTCGCCCACGTGGCGCATTTCGGCCAACTGATGCTGCTGTGCGCCGCCACCGGTGAGGTCGGCCCCACTACAGAACTCGCCGGCCGCGCCGGTGATGACGACTGCCCGATCATCGGAGGAACCAGCGATCTCGCGGAAGGTACTGAGCAGTTCGTCCCACATCACCCCGTTCATCGCGTTCTTCTTCGCGGGCCGATCGAGCGTGATCGTGACGATGCCATCGGCGCGGGAGACTTGCACTGTTTCCATGTGGGGCGACGATACTGAGGGCATGGGTCTCAACCCGCACCGCAAGCACGTGCCCCGCACGTCCGATTACCTCTTCGTTGGATTGGCCGCGCTGGTCTGCGTGGCGTTACTTGCTTGGGCGTTCCTTGGCTGAAGCCGAAGCCGGCGCAACGGCCCGCTTAGAACGCCCCTTCGATGACTTCCACGTGTGCGCCCACTACCGCCGCCACATCGAACCGAACGGTGATGGCACCCGCCGGACGAACCTCGGCGAGCCACATCGCTGCTAGCCGACGCAGGCGACGTTGTTTCGACCAGTTGACCGCACCCTCTGGGCCGCCGAACTCGCGGCTGGCGCGCGCCTTCACCTCGCAGAACACCACGACCGCTTGGCCGCGCAGGATCAAGTCGACCTCGCCGGCAGAGCAACGCCAGTTACGGGCCACCACCTCGTAGCCACGGCGCAGGTACCACCGCACCGCCTCGTTCTCACCGAACCGGCCGCGAGCCTTCGCCGCCAATGACGGTTGACGCACGGGCAAGGCCACGCCGGTCAGATCTCGACCGGGGGAAGCTCCTCCACGTTCACGTCCTTGAACGTGAGCACGCGCACCTTCGGAATGAACCGGGTCTTGCGGTACATGTCCCATACCCATGCGTCAGCCAACTCCACTTCGATCACCGGACGCGAAGGGTCGCCGGTAACGGTGACGTTGACTTCGTTAGCCAGGTAGAAACGGCGCTCGGTCTCCACGGCGTAACGGAACATGGCCGCGACGTCTTGGTATTCCTGAGCGAGTTGGAGCTCTCGCTCGGCCTCGAAGTTTTCGAGATCGTCAGAACTCAATGTGGGTGCTGCTCACACCAATGGCGAACGCCGATCAGGCGTCGCGCTTTTCCTTGATTTTGGCCCGCTTACCAATGCGATCGCGCACGTAGTAGAGCTTGGCCCGGCGAACATCGCCGCGCTTCAGTACTTCCAGCTTGACCACGGTGGGGGTGTGCACCGGAAAGGTGCGCTCGACCCCTACGCCATAGCTGAGCTTGCGTACCGTATAGGTCTCGTGCACGCCACCGCCCTGACGGCGAATGATGTTGCCCTGGAACACCTGCACGCGCTCCTTGTTGCCCTCAACCACCTTGACATGGACCTTGACTTCGTCGCCGGGCCCGAAATGCGGGATGTCGGAACGGAGGGACTGGCTGTCTACAAAATCTGTGGACTTCATGGCGCGAACTCTCTTACAGCGGTCGTCAAAGGAACGCTCAAGGATAGGTGACAGATGGGAACTCTTCCAACAAGCGGAGGTCGGTTTCGCTGAGACCTCCGCGAGCCTCGATCAGGTCCGGCCGGTCGCGAATGGTGCGATGCAAGGCCTGCGCAGAGCGCCAACGGTCAATTCGGGCGTGGTCCCCACCGCGCAACACGTCGGGCACTTCCCACCCGCGGAACTCCGCTGGCCTGGTGTACTGCGGCTCCTCGAGCAGGCCCGAAGCCCCGAAACTCTCATTGACCGGGCTGCTGGAATTACCCATTGCGCCGGGCAGCAGGCGAACGACAGCCTCAATCACGAGGCAGGCGGCGACCTCGCCGCCATTGAGGACCACATCGCCGATGCTCAGCTCACCGTCGACCAGGTGCTCGCGCACGCGATGATCGATGCCTTCGTAACGGCCACAGATCAGCGAGAAACCCGGCAGGGCCGCCAGCTCGTGCGCCACCGATTGATCGAACGACCGACCACCAGGCCCCAACAGCAGCAGTGGTCGAGGCGGGTCCGATGCCTCCACCGCGTCAAAGAGCGGCGCCGCCTTCATCACCATCCCGGCGCCACCACCGAACGGTGAGTCGTCAACGGTTCGATGCACGTCGGCGGTGTGGTCGCGAGGGTCGTGCATGCGGAGATTCAACAATCCGGTCCCGCGCGACTTGCCCAGCAGACCCTCCGCGCAGAAGCCATCGACGAGGCCGGGGAAGATGGTGAAGACGTCGATGCGCATCGACCTGGCAGTGTACGGGCGATGATCTTTCACCTCACCGACTCCACCCGCTGGGCACAATCAGTCGCCGCCGGCCAACACACCGGCTCCAGCCGCGGCGTAGAACTGGCCGACGAAGGCTTTATTCATTGCAGCACCGCCGCTCAGTGGCCAGCCACGGTCGAACGGTTCTACGCCGACGTCGACGACCTGCTGTTGCTGCACATTGACGAGTCGCTGCTTGACGCTCCGCTGGTGATCGAGCAACTCGGCGACGCCCCCGAACCCTTCCCCCACGTGTACGGACCGATTGCAGTGGCCGCAGTTGTCAAGGTTGAACGCCTGCGCTAGTCCAGCAGCTCGAACAGTCCCTCGGGCGGCTCGATGGTCACTACACCGGGAGCGGTCGCCACGATGAACACAATCGGGACCAGCGCACCTGATTCCAGCTCGAGTAGGTCGTGGGCCGGGTTGGCCACCACGGCAACGCAACGTCCGTAGGACTGCTGATCGACACCCACTACCTCACAGCCAATGAGGTCGCTGACGTACAGCCCATCGTCGCTGAGTGCGGGCAGTGGCGCAGCCATCAGTGTGGAGTTCACGAATGCCTCGGCCGCGGTGCGGTCAGCCATGCCTACGAAGTGCACCAGCCAGCGGGTGCCAGCGGGCCGAGATGCCTCGACGGTGAGCCACTTGTCGCGGGCCTGCACGCGGGCGCCGACGGCCAGCCGCTCGGTGCGGTCGGTCAACAGGTCGACATAGAGGTCACCACACACACCATGGGCGCGGCCAATATGACCAACTTCTACGAGTTCGCTCGCAGGCGGATTGTTCGTCGGCATGGCTGCCAGCCGAGCCGGTGGCTCAGTCAGCGAAATCGACGTCGACTTCGACGTCGTCGCGGGTGGCGGCAGCGCGCACCACAGTGCGAATGCTCTGCGCAGTACGGCCACGACGGCCAATCACGCGGCCAAGGTCGCCCGGGCCAACGCGAACTTCGAGGCGAACCCGGCCACGGCCTTCCGCACCCTCGACGATGACCAACGATGGGTCGTCGACGATGGAGCGAACGACATGCGTGAGCACCGCAGTCGCGGTGGGCGCCAGAACAGGCTGATCCTCGGTCACCAAGTCGGTCACAACGTCAGACATGAGTGGGGTTACTTCGCCGCGCGAGCGGTGCCGAACTCGGCCCATGCGCCCGAGATCTCGAGCAGCTTCTTGACCCGCTCGGTCGGCTGTGCGCCGTCCATCAGCCACTTGACGGCCTTGGCGTTGTCAACAGTGAGCGACGAAGGGTCGGTGCGGGGGTTGTAGGTGCCCACGATCTGGATGAACCGACCGTCGCGAGGCGAACGGCTATCAGCCGCCACGATGCGGTACTGCGGTTGCTTGGTCTTGCCGACCCGAGTGAGACGCAGCTTTACTGCCATGCGACTTCAGTGCTCCCTAACGAAAAAACGTTGACGACGTCGAAATACGAACTGCGTAAGGCTATCAATTGAAGTTGGGGAAGCCACCCGGCGCCCCACCCATTCCAGGGGGAAACCCAGGCATTCCGCCACCTGGCATGCCCGGCATTGCGCCCATGCCGCCAGGCATACCGGGGAAACCGCGGCCGGGCTTGCCCTTCTTGCCCTTCTTGCCGGGCCGGCCGCCGCTCATTGCACCCATCCGCTTCATCATCTTTTGCATCTCGCCGAACTGCTTCACCAGGCGGTTGACGTCGCCGACGCTGGTACCGCTGCCCATTGCGATGCGCGTGCGTCGGCTGCCGTTGATCAGCTCCGGCTTGCGGCGCTCCAGCGGCGTCATACTGCGAATGATTGCCTCGATCGGCTTGAGCTGGTCGTCACCAATCTCGGCGCCCTTCAGCTCCTTGGGCACGCCAGGCATCATGCCCATCAGGTTGCCCAGCGGGCCCATCTTCTTGAGGGCCTGCATCTGGTCGAGGAAGTCGTCGAGCGTGAACTCGCCTTCCATCAGCTTGGTGGCCGCGGCCTCCGCCTGGTCCTTCTCGAAGGCCTGCTCGGCCTGCTCGATGAGGGTGAGCATGTCGCCCATGCCCAAGATGCGCCCGGCCATACGGTCTGGGTGGAACTGCTCGAACTCGCTGAGCTTCTCACCGGTACTGGCGAACGCGATCGGGCGGCCGATGACTTCCTTGACGCTGAGCGCTGCACCACCGCGAGCGTCGCCGTCCATTTTCGACATGATCACGCCGTCGATGGCGAGCGTGGCGTGGAACGCCTCGGCCACGCCAACTGCGTCCTGGCCGGTCATGGCATCGATGACCAGGAACGTGTAGTCGGGCTGCACGGCCTGCGAGATCTGGCGGATCTCTTCCATCAACTCGGCGTCGATGGACAAGCGTCCGGCAGTGTCGACGATGAGCACGTCGCGCCCGAGGCGACGCGCCTCCTCCAGACCGCGCCGGGCGGTGGAGACCGGGTCGCCGGGCTCGCTGAACACCGGCACGTCGATCTGGCGGCCGAGTGTGCGCAGCTGCTCGACGGCGGCGGGACGCTGAAGGTCGGCGCCCACGAGCAATGGCTGGCGGCCCTGGCTCTTGAACCAGCGGGCCAATTTGGCCGAGTTGGTGGTCTTACCCGAGCCCTGCAGACCCGCCATCAAGATGACGGTGGGCGGGCGCGAGGCGTACGCGATCTTCAGCGTCTCACCACCGAGCATCGCAGTGAGCTCGGCGTTGACGATCTTGATGACCTGCTGGCTGGGATCCAGCGCTTCGCTGACGCGGCTACCCACCGCCTGTTCGCGGATGCGGGCGACCACGTTGCGCACGACGCCGACGTTGACGTCGGCCTCCAGCAGCGCAGTACGGATCTCTTTCAGCATCTCGTCGACATCGGCCTCGGTCAGTCGGCCTTTGCCGCGCAACCGCTTGACGATGACTTCGAGGCGGGAGGACAGGGAATCAAACATGCGAGGCGAAACGCTATCCGGGCGGATGCGTCAGCCGATGCTGTCGATGCCCGTCACGACGCCGTTCTCCACCGACACGTTCAGCCGATCGGTGCGCAGGTCGAAGGTGATTGCCTGATTGATCCCGTCGAGCGTGGTGACTCGCACGGTGAACCCGGCAGCCTCGGCGCTCGCGATGGCCTCGGCAAGGGGCAGGCCGACGATCGTGTTGCCGACTGCTTCGGCAGCGGCCTGGCTGTTCACGACGGTCGCAACAGTGTCGGGGCTGGTTGGGACGGGCATCGAGTCGACGGGCATGGTTTCGGTGGGGTACGGGGCCGGCAGCTGAATGAAGCTGTCGTCGACAGCGATGACGGTGTATTGGCCGCCGTCAGCGGCGCTGAATTCATAGGCCGGCAGCAGCCAGATGGTGTTGTCGGCAGCCCAGATCATTGTCAGGCCCATCTTGACGCCGGTCAGCGAAACGGAGATGGGCTCGGCCGTGTCGGAGACAGCAACAGGAGCGACCGCCGAGCCAGCCGATGCGGTCGAGACCTCCGCGGTGCCACCGCCCTCCATGCGAGACATGGCCATCGGCCCACCCCAGTAGCCGCCCCACTGACCGGTCTCATCGTTCAGGCGCGCCACGCCGCCGTCAGCTCCAACCAGCGGGTACTCCCCCGCCGGCAACGGTATCGCCAGCGAACCCGAAGCCCAGGTCACCACTCCCTCGGCGCCGTAGCCGAAGGACAGCGAGATCGGGCTGCGCATGCCGTCCAGCAGCAGGTACGCAGTGACGTTGGCGCCCCATTCGTCTGCATAGATCTCGAAGTCGTAGCTGGCGTTGTCGTAGCCCATGTCGGCGAAGAGCTGCTTGGCCTTCGCTTCGGCAGTGGCCGTGTCGGGAACGTTGGTGGGTGGCACGGGCGCAGCGCAGCCGCCCTCCGGTGGCGCGACAACTGCGTCGCCGCCAACCGTGGTCGCCGCGTCGGTCGATGCCGCTGCGGGATCAACAGCCGTCGTGGCGACTGCGTCAGTGTCGAGCACCACGACATCGACGGCGGGGTCGACATACACGCACTCGATCGAACTCGCCACGGTGGACGGAGCGGGGTTGAACCACCAGCTCAACATGCCATCCGTACTCACCGTCAATGTGGCCGTGCTGTAGTCGGCAGCGCCGATCATCCAGCCACCACCCTGGTCGGCGGGCACCTCACGTAGTTCGCCCTTCACCCCAAGCAGCTCAGCCAGCTTGGCAACGCGAGCGGCATCGGGTGTTCCGCCACCGGGCAATGTCCACGCCGGGCCGGCTGCGCCAAGCTGCGAAGCGTCACCGTCGAACACAAACGTGATGTCCTGCATCGGCGCCATCATCTTGTCGGCCGTCGCAGCCTGGGCGCCTCCACCGGTCGAGGGCGACTCGCCCAACTGGATGACCACGGGCGAGTTGCCCGCGACGGTCCGCGAGCTGGAATCGCCACACGCAGAGAGGCCAACAAGGAGGGCAGCGGCGGCGAAGGCAAAGCGGCGTGAGCGAAGCATGGTGATGGTTCCTTCTCGGTGCGGATGGAGGGCCGGCACCTGTGCGGTGCACGTCATTCACTTCGTTCGACGATGCGAGCTATCGCCCGGTTCCAAAAATTTCAGTCGAGGCTGACGAGCGCCTCCACGAACTCGCTGGGTTCGAAGGGAACCAGGTCACCGATGGTCTCACCGAGGCCCACCAGCTTCACCGGCAAACCCAACTCGGTTTCGATTGCGAACACAATGCCACCCTTCGCAGAGCCGTCCAGCTTGGTCAGCACCACGCCCGTGACGTCGGTTGCATCACCAAACTCGCGTGCCTGCGTGAGGCCATTTTGGCCGGTGGTGGCATCGATGACCAGCAGCACCTCAGTAACGCGACCCTTGCCTTTGGCAGCAACGCGGCGCACCTTGCGCAGCTCGTCCATCAGGTTGGTCTTGGTGTGCAGCCGGCCGGCGGTGTCAGCCAGCACGAGCTGAATGCCGCGTGCACCAGCCCGCTCGATCGCGTCAAAGATAACCGCACTGGGGTCGCCGCCTTCGTTGCCGCGCACGATTTCTGCACCGCTGCGTTCGGCCCAGGTGGTGAGCTGCTCGGCGGCGGCGGCACGGAATGTGTCGCCCGCAGCCATCAACACGCTCACGCCCGCTTCGCGTTGCAGGGCCGAGACTTTGCCGATGGTGGTGGTCTTGCCCACGCCGTTGACGCCGACAAACAGCCATACATTGGGGCTGTCAGGCTCACCTGGCTCGAGGTGCAGCGAGCGGTCGGCGCCATCCAGGCGCGACGTCATCTCCACCTGCAATGCCGTCAACAGCTGGCCCGGCCCCGTGATCTCCTTGGCCTTCACCCGAGCCCGCAGGCCGCCCAACAACTCGTCAGTGACACGTACTCCAACGTCGGCGCGCAGCAGTGCTTCTTCCAAGTCGTCCCATGTCTCGTTCGTGATGCCCGTACGCCCGGCGATGCCCAGCAGCGCGCCGGTGAAAGCAGACCGGGCCTTCGACATTCGCGATCGGAAGTTGGGTCGCTCGAACTCCTGCACGTCGTCAACCAAGTCGTCTTCAACAACCCCGTCGTCTTCAACAACCGCGTCGTACTCGACGACCTCGGCGTCGGTGCCGGCCTCGATCGGGACTGGTGTCGGAGTAGGTGTTGGTGTTGGTTTCGGTGAGAGCGTCGGGCGAACCGGTGCCGCCGGAGCTGCCGACCGGCGGCGATTGACGAGGACAACGCCGAAGCCAAAGACCAGGACGGCGACGATGAGTACGAAATAGATCCACAACATGGCGCCGTCACGCTACCCGTCTCGCCTCCCGACGCTCAGGCTTCGTCGCCGCCATCGCTGAGGCGCTGCGCCAGCCACGCCAACGGGATCGAGACCAACATCACACACGTGGCCATCACGTTGACCAGTGGCACGTTGTTGGGTCGGCTGAAGTTGGCGTAGATCCACACCGGCAGCGTCTCGAAGCCAGAGCCGGCGGTGAAGGTGGTGACCACGATCTCGTCGAAGCTGAGCGCGAACGCCAAAATGCCGCCAGCCACCAGCGCCGAACGCACCAGCGGAAAGGTGACGTAACGAAAGGTCTGCGTGCCTTGAGCACCGAGGTCGGCCGAGGCCTCCAACAGATTGGGCGACGAGCGGCGAAGGCGAGCCACGACGTTGTTATACGCCACCACCACGCAGAAGGTGGCGTGGGCAATGATCAGCGAGTGGAACCCGAAGCCGACCTTGAACGAAACCAGCCCCAGATCGACGGTGCGTGAGAACGTGTTCTGCAGCGCAATACCGGTGACGATGCCGGGAAGCGCAATCGGCAGCACCAGCAGGAACGACACCGACGTCTTGCCGAAGAACGTGAAGCGGGTCATTGCGAAGGCAGCGAGGCTGCCCAGCACGAGCGCAATCAGCATCGAGGCAAACGCCACCTTGCAGGAATTCACCAGAGCGTCGCGCGGCCCGTCCGCCTCCCACGCCTTACCCCACCAAGAAGTGGTGTAACCCGACCATCCCGGCCACGACACCGACTTCTGCGGATTGAACGACAGCCGTGCAACGACCAGCAGCGGCAGATACAGGAACACCAACGTCAGCACCGTCATCGCGCACAGCGACGCTCGCGAGAACCGGGACAGCCGCATCAGAGATTCTCAAATGCGCCGAGGCGCTTCATCGCGAACAGATAGAGGACAACGATGAGCAGCGGCCACAGCGTGTAGGCCGCCGCCAACGGCTGGTTGGGCGCGCCCAGGGTGCTGTTGATGAGCGTGCCGAACATGAACTTCTCTTTGCCGTTGTTGACCAGCTGGGGGACGATGTAGTCGCCGAGGGTCAGCGAGAAGGTGAAAATTGAGCCGGCCGCAACAGCAGGCAGCAGCAGCGGCAACATGACCGAGCGAAAAGTTCGGAATGGCTTGGCACCAAGGTCGCCAGCTGCATCGAAGAGCGAGGGCGAAAGGCGCTCGATACCCGCGTAGATGGGCAGCACCATGTACGGCAACCAGAAGTAGACGAGCGTGATGACGATAGCCGCGCGGCCGTAGCCGGGCGTCCAACCGAAGGTGCTCTCCAAGAACCCCCCGCCACCCTTGCCGCTGGCCGCAAATCGACCGCCGGCGGGCGCGACCATCGCGCGCCAGGCGTAACCCTTGACGAGGTAGCCGGCCCACAGCGGCATCAGCATGGCAACCACCAGGCCACGCCGAGCGCGACGCCATGCAATCTTGGAGATAAAAAACGACACCGGCAACGCGATGAGAAAACAGATCACTGTGACTGCCAACGCCAAAATCGTGGTGCGCACCATCACCCAGACCACGCTGGAGTTGGTGAACGCATCGCTGAGGTTGGCCCACGTCAGCGTGTCGCTGGGCTTCTGCGTCGTGGAATCCAGCTCGTAGAGCGAGCTGGCCATCAGCAGCAGCAGTGAGCCGACATACACCCCCAGCATCCACAGCAGCGGCAGGCCGAGGCTGCTGGCGACACCGAGACGGCGGCGCCCATGAAAGGCACGATTGACACCACGAAACGGGAGGGAAGGCCCTTCGGCCTTCCCTCCCTCGTTCGTGTCGGTCAGGACCGGAGTGTGGTCCAAGCATCCACCCAATCGGTGTAGGGAACACACGTCACGTCGGTGCGGCCGTCAAGGCACGTCTCGGTGGCGGTGGTCCAGTACCACACGTCTGCCCAGTAGGCGTCGTCCGACGCGTGGAAGGTCGCACAGTGTTCGGCCATGCCATCGAGATCGCACGACTTGGCGTTACTGGGTGCTTCGCCGAACCACACTGCCACCTGCGAGTTGGCCCACGGCGAGGCAATCCAGTCCATCCACAGCTTCATGCAGTTGGGGTTGGCGGCCTTTGCCGACAGCATCCAGGTGTCCGACCAGCCGGTGGCACCCTCGACGGGCTTCACTGCGTCGATCTTGGCGCCGTTGGCCTGCGCCAGGTTGACGATGACCTGCCAGGTGGTGCCTGCCAGTACGTCGCCGTTCTCCAACGAGCTCTGCTGCACCGTGTAGTCGCCCCAGTACTGGCTGGTGAGAGCCTTCTGGTCGTTCAACAGAGCAATCGCCGCGTCGAACTGAGTCTGGTCGAGCGCGTACGGGTCGGTGATCCCCAAGTCGGGCTGCGTGGCCATCAGGTACACGGCGGCGTCAGCGATGTAGATCGCGCTGTCGTACACCGAGATCGCACCGTCGGCCGGGCTGCCCGGCTCGAACATGACGCTCCACGAATCCGGGGCGGCATCCGCGAAGGCCTCGGTGTTGTACACCAACAGGTTGGCGCCACGACCGTGAGGAATACCGTACGGCGTGCCGTCGACGGAGTTCCACGGCTGCAGCTTGAGGCCTTCGAAGATGTCGGCGTAGCTGGAGAAATCGGCCGTGTCGATAGCAACGACTTCGTTGCCCGCGATGAGGCGCTGCGTGGCATCACCCGAGGCGGAGACCCCGTCGTATTCGCCGCTCTGCATGAGTTGCACCATCTCGTCACTGGAGGCACCGGTCTTCACGTTGACCGAGCAGCTGGTCATCTTCTCAAAAGGTGTCACCCAGTCGTAGGCGGGGTCAGTGGAGCCGTCTTCTGCATACCCGGCCCATGCCACGACATTGAGCTGACCCTCGGCGCCGGCCAACAGGTCGGCGTTGGGCGTCCACATGTAGTCGACGGCGCCGCCGGTGGTGTCGGGTGTTGCCGTGTCGGTGGTTTCACCGACCGTAGTTTCCGGCGCAGCCGTGTCGCCAGTGGTGGTTTCGGTGGCCGCCGTGTCGGCCGAGGTGGTAGCCGTATCGTTGGAGTCGCTGCCGCATGCAGCGACAACGATCGACAATGACGCAAGTAGCGCCATTGCGGTTCTTGTGGTCCTCATTAGTTTCCCCCTTCAGAGGTGGTTGTTGCTTCGACTGTGTAGGCCGCAAATCGCGACCACGCCAGGCGGATAGGACCGCCAATGGCAACTCCAACGAGCCCGTCGCTCGGCACGCTGGCGAGAAGGTGTTCGCCGCCCGGAAGCGCGACGCGGATGCGACTGTCCGCACCCAGGTACTGCAGGTCGCTGACGACGCCGGTGACGGAGATCTCTCCATCGGATGAGACTTCGTGCACGACTCGGATGCGCTCGGGGCGAACGCTGTGCACGGCCTCGACACCCATCAGCTCACGCGAGAGCGCCGCCGATAGCACGTTACTGATGCCGACGAAGCCGGCCACGAACGACGTGTCGGGCTTGTCGTACATCTCGCGCGGCGTGCCGACCTGCTCGATGCGGCCCTCGTTGAACACCGCGATGCGGTTGCTCATGCTGAGCGCCTCTCCCTGGTCGTGGGTGACGAACACGAAGGTGATGCCCACGTCGCGTTGAATCTCTTTCAACTCAACCTGCATCTCCTCACGCAGCTTGGCGTCGAGTGCGCCCAACGGCTCGTCGAGCAGCAGCACCTTTGGTCGGTTCACGAGTGCACGTGCCAACGCGACACGCTGGCGTTGGCCGCCGCTGAGCTGGTTGGGCTTGCGATGACCAAAGCCGCCCAGCCGAACGGACTCCAGCATCTCGTTGGCCCGCTTGCGCCGCTCGGTCTTGGCAACCTTCTTCACCTTCAGCCCGTACTCCACGTTCTGTAGCACGGTCATGTGCGGGAACAGTGCGTAGTCCTGAAAGACGGTGTTGACGTCGCGGTCAAACGGGGCGAGCCCGGTGACATCGCGACCCTGCAGCAGGATTGCGCCTGCCGTCGGGCTTTCGAAGCCGGCGATCATGCGCAACACAGTGGTCTTTCCGCTACCCGACGGGCCGAGCAGCGAGAAGAACTCGCCTTCCTCGATGGTCAGGTCGACCGAACTGACTGCAACCACCTCGTGGTCGCCGACGCCGAACGACTTGCGCAGGCCGACGAGTTGGATAGCGGGAGGTGTGGAGTTCGACATGAGACCAGGCAGACCGTGTGGCTGTTGAATCCGAGATGTTAGCCCAATCCGCCGAGCAGCCGGTGAGACCACTCATCGCACCTAGATGATGGTGCTGACCTTCTCGACAACGACCTTCGACGAACCGCCGGGCTGCATCGTGACGCCCAGGAGGCTGTCGCCGGCTTCCATCGTGCGCTTCTGGTGGCTGACGATCAGTAGCTGGGCTTCACGGCGGAATTCGTGGACCAGGCCGAGGAAGCGGTGCAGGTTCACATCGTCCAGCGCGGCTTCGACCTCGTCCATCACGTAGAACGGCGACGGGCGGCTGCGGAACACCGCGAACAGGAACGCCAGCGCGGTGAGGCTGCGCTCGCCACCCGACAGCAGCGACAGCTTCTTCACGTTTTTACCGCTGGGTTTGGCCTCGACCTCGACGCCAGTGTTCAACAGGTCGTCGGGGTTGGTGAGAATGAGACGCCCGACTCCGCCGGGGAACAGCGTTGCGAACAGGCTGGTGAAGTGGGTACTGACATCAGCAAACGCCGCGGAAAACACGGTCTGAATCTCTAGATCGACGGCCTTGATCACGCGCATCAGGTCGCGGCGGGTGTTGCGCACATCCTCCAGCTGCTCCTCCAGGAAACGATGACGCTCCTGCAGTTCGTTGAACTCCTCCAACGCCAGCGGGTTGATGGGCCCCATCAAGCGCAGCTCGCGCTCCAGGTCGCGAACGCGGGCGGCGGGGTTGGTGCCTTCCGCGACGACAGGCATCTGCGCTGCCTCCGCAGCGGCCGGCTCGAGGTCGTGGTCGCGACGCAAGGCCTCCACCGCCACTTCCATGCGCATGCGCACTTCGGCTTCGTCGATCTCCACGCGGCGCATGCGCTCGCGGCTCTCCTCCAGCTGTTTCTCGGCGGCACTGCGGCGACGGCGCAGGGCATCCAAGCGCAGGGCTATGCCGCGCACTTCGTCGCTCTGGCGACGACGGATTTCCAGCAGTTCGTTGTGCCGCACTTCGACCACGTGGCGATGGCTATCGACAAGAGCCGCCAAGCGCTCCACCGCTTCCAGGCTGCGCTCAACGGCCAGCCGACGTTGTGCTGCTTCGGCACGGGCCACGGTGTCGGCTTCGAGCCGGCGCTCGGTCTCCTCCAGGCGGCGCTCGAGGAAGGTATGCCGCTCGTGCAAGCCAGCGTTGCGCACCTCAAGATCTTGACGCTTGCCGGCGAGGCGAGCGGTCTGCGCATCGAGGCGGGCACGCGCTTCGCCGCGGGCCTTGGCCGCCTCGGCTTCGGCGGCTTCGTCGGCTTCCAGCGCGGGGACCAAGGTCTCCAGCTCGCTCACGCGGGCACGTTCGCGCTCGGCGCGTTCCTCGGCGTCGCCGAGGCCGCGCTCAACGGTTTCCATCTCGGCTTGCGCTTCCCGGCGCTCGCCGTGCGAACGGGTCAGCGCCTCGCTGTTGGCCGTGAAGCCAGCATCGTGAGCGTCGAGCTTGCGAGTGAGTTCGTTCTCGTGCTGGTGGGCAGCCAGTAGTTCTGCCTTGGCGGCGGCGAGGGAGGCTTCACGTTCGGCCAGTTCAGTGGCAGCCGACGCTGATCGCTCCTGCGCCTCTTCCAGCGCGGCGGCAGTGGCACCGCCGCCAGCTACGCCAATGCGCCAACCGGTGGGACCGAAACGGTCGCCATCGGGGGTCACCACTACGGCCAGCGGGTTGCCGATGGCAAGGTCGAGCGCTTCGTCCCAGCGGCTGACGCGTACGGCACCGCCAAGTACCGCATCGAGCAGCTCGGGAACGCCCGCGTGACGACTGCGTACATGTGGGCGAACGGCGTCGCCACCACCGGTGGCAGACGGGGCACCCGCCGGGCGTGTGCCCAGCGCGAGTACCGCACCGTGCACGTTGTTCGCCTGCAGCGACTGCAGCGCGCTACGACCAGCGATGGGGCTGGCCACGACGACCGCTTGCAGCGCTTCGCCCAACGCCGCTTCCACTGCCGGCTCCCAGCCGGCGTCGATCTCAATGACGTCGAGCAGTGTGCCCAGCACACCGTCGACACCGGCGAGATGCTTGGCACCGGCGCGGGCGCGGGCACCCTCCAGCGCGAGGTGCAGCGCTTCCGAGCGGGCTCTCCAACGGGAGGCCTCTTCGGCAGCGCTTTGACGGCCGGTCAACGCCGAATCGTGCGCCGCGTCAGCGGCCATACGTCGCGCCTCCGCAGCCTCCACGTCGGCGACCAACGAGGCTTCGGCGGACTGCGAGGACTCGCATTCCAGGCGCAGACGCTCGCACTCGCTGTCCAGCCGCTCGGCACGCTGACGCAGCGCATCGAGGCGGGTGCGCTGACGACGAAGCTCGACATCGGCCCGTTCCAGGTTGCCGCGCATGGAGCGCAGTTCCCCGCGCACCTCTGCCGCTGCGCTGGCCGCCGACGTGCTGTTGGAGATGCCATCGAGGGACGCCAGCGCCTCGCGACGTTGGGCCGTGAACAGCGTCTCCTCGGCGGCCAGTTCCTCGGCTTCTGGGCCGACGGCGGCGAGATCCACTCCCACGCCGGCGAGCTCGTCGCGCAGCCGCTGCGCGTCGGCTTCAAGATTGGCGACCACACCGCTGTCCATCAGCTGCCCTCGGTCGCGCTCCATCGAACGGCGACGCTCGACCAGCACAGCAGCAATACCCCGGGAGCGCTCACGGAGCTGCTCAACGCGAACCATCTCGTCACTGAGGTCGGTGTCGCCGCGAGCGGTCAGTTCGGCTTCCGCCGCCATCACACCGGTATCCAGTGCAACCAGCTCGGTACGCAGCGCCTGCTCCGCTTCGGCGAGCGTCACCTTCTCTCCCGCATGCGCCACCATGCGCGTGCGAAGCGAAGCAATCTCGCGACCGGCCAGGAAGATGCGCAACCCATCGAGCTCGGCCACCAGGTCGCCATGGCGACGGGCCGCGTCGGCCTGGCGCTCGAGTGGGCGCAGCTGCCGGCGGACCTCGCGCAGCAGGTCTTGCACGCGCAGCAGGCTGGCCTCAGTGGCGTCAAGACGGCGCGCGGCCTTCTCCTTGCGGCGGCGGTACTTCAGCACGCCAGCTGCTTCCTCAACAATGCCACGCCGGTCTTCCGGGCGCGCGTTGAGCACGGCGTCGATCTGGCCCTGGCTGACGATCACGTGTTGCTGGCGGCCGACGCCGGCATCGCTGAGCAGTTCTTGCACATCGAGCAGACGACAGTTGACGCCGTTGATCGCATATTCGCTCTCACCGGTACGGAACAGGGTGCGGCTGACGGTCACCTCGGTGAACTCGATGGGCAGCAGGCCTGCGGAATTGTCCAGAGTGAGCATGACTTCGGCACGACCGAGGGCTGGGCGCTTGGCCGTGCCGGCGAAGATGACATCGTCCATCTTCTGGCTACGCACCGCGCTGGGTGCCTGCGCGCCAAGCACCCATGCGATTGCATCGACGACATTCGACTTGCCCGACCCGTTGGGACCGACCACGACAGTCACCCCCGGCTCCAGCTGGAGCGTGGTGGCGTCGGCGAAGGACTTGAAACCTTTGAGGGTGAGGGCTTTCAGAAACACAGCGTCGGCGACGTTATCAAGGGTCGGCACCCCCCGCCGCTTCCCGCTTTACGTAAAGGCTGTCGGGCTCTGACCAGGGCCCGTGAACCGGGATGTTTTGCGTAAAGGCTGCTGGGATGGCGGCACCCCTAGCGCTGGCAGCGGGGGCAGTAGTGCGTACCGCGACCGGCGACGGCGACTTTCACGATGTTGGCGCGGCCGCAGGTGATGCAGCGTTGGCCGGCGCGGTCGTACACCCGATGATTCAGCTGGAACCAGCCGCTCTCGCCGTCCACGCCCACGTACTGCGTGTCGGCCAGCGTGCTGCCGCCCGCCTCGATGGCGTCACCCAGAACGGTCATGATCGCCGCGTGCAGCTTGGTGATCTCGCGCGGGGTGACCGCATCAGATCGCCGATCCCAACGCACACCCGCCAGGTGCAGGCTCTCGTCGCAGTAGATGTTGCCAATCCCTGCGATCACGTGCTGGTCCAGCAGCAGCGCCTTGATCTGCCGCGACCGACTGCGCAGCAACGCTGCAAATTGCGAGCGCGACAACCCGTCAGCAATGGGGTCGATGCCCATCTTCGCCAGCTCGGGCAGCTCGACGGCCACATTGGCCGGGTCGAACACGACGACTTCGCCAAACGTGCGCGGGTCCACAAACCACAGCTCCTGAGCAGGCTCGCCAGCGAGATGCATCACCACGTGCGTGTGCGGAGGTCGCTCAGTGCCGGCGTCGGCCACTAGCAGCCGGCCGCTCATACGCAGGTGCATCATCAGCTCGTCACCGGTGTCCAGCGGGCACAGCAGGTACTTTCCACGTCGGTTGACGCTGAGGATCGTGGCACCGGTGAGGCCGTCAATTACTGCTTGACGCGACGTACGGCGAACCGATCGCTCGCGGCCCACTTCCACCCGCATGATTTGCCGCCCCATCACCTGCACTTGCAGGCCACGACGAACCGTCTCCACCTCTGGCAGCTCGGGCATTGCCGCCTACTCCGCGGCGCGGGCCGAGAGCACCAGCCACGCCTGCTCGGCGGCGGCCTGTTCTGCAATCTTCTTCGAGCGACCCTCGCCGGCACCCACTGTCTGCCCAGCGACGATCACGGTCGCGGAGAACCGCTTGTCGTGGTCTGGCCCGGTGTCGCTGAGGACGTAGACGGGGGCGGTGTCGTGGAGTCGAGCGGTCAGTTCCTGCAGCACCGTCTTGTAGTCGAGCCGGTCGAGGCGAAGGGCGGCCACGGCCATCCGCTCGGTGAACAGCCGCTCGATCAGGGCGAAGGCCGCTGGCGCGCCGCCGTCGATGTACACGGCACCGAGTACCGCCTCCAGAGCGTCACTGAGGATCGACGGCTTCGAGCGACCGCCCGCGGCCGCCTCGCCCTTGCCCAACAGAATGCAGTCGCCGAGTTCAATCTCCTGGGCCACTTGCGCCAACGCGGACGCATTGACCACGCTTTTGCGCAGATCCGTCAGTCGGCCTTCGGTCAGGTCGCCGAACACCCGATACGCGAGGTCTGCGACCACCCAACCCAGCACCGCATCACCGAGAAACTCCAGCCGCTCGTTGCTGGGCATGCCGCCGACTTCGGCACACCAGCTGCGATGCGCAAGCGCGCGCAGCAACAGATCGGGGTCTTGGAACTCGTACCCGAGATACCGCCGAAGCTCGGTGAGATCAGGTTCGGCCCGAACCGAAATGTCAGTTGCCCTTGACCCGGTCGAACACGTAATCGACGGCGTCGCGCACCGTCTTGAGATCGACGAGGTCTTCGTCCTCGATGCGGAAGCCGACGTGCCGTTCGGCGAGGTCTTCCTCCAGCGCCTCGACCAACTCAATGAGTGCCAGCGAGTCGGCGTCGAGGTCGTCGACGAACGACTGGCCCTCGGAGATGGTGGCCGGGTCGATCTCCAAGATATCGGAGAGGTTGGCGCGAACAATCTCGAAGACGCCTTCGCGGTCGAGCGGCTGGTCAGCGTTGGCTTCTGCGGGCACCGAGTTACTCCTGGATGTCGTGGGACGACCGAGGCTAGCGCTTGCTGCGGGACCGCCGTGATACTTACGGAGCAGTTGCGAACGCAGCGGTGATCTCGGCGACCAGGCCGGTTTGCACCATTTCCTCGGCAAGCTTGATGGCGTTGACCATGGCTGTCTCACCAGACGAGCCGTGGCTGATGATGCAGATGCCATCGACGCCGAGAAGCACGGCGCCGCCCTGCGTGTCAGGGCTCATTTCGGTATGCAGCGGCAGCAGCGCCGGCAGCAGCGCATCAGCGTGCTCCTTGTACTCCGGCTTGCTGGCGAAGGCGGTCAGTAGCGCGTTGAAAATCGTCTTCAGCCCGCCTTCGAGCGTCTTGAGCGCCACGTTGCCGGTGAACCCGTCGGTGACGATGACGTCGGCCGTCTTCCTCATCAGGTCGCGACCCTCGACATTGCCGATGAAGTCGATACCCGGGGCGTTGACGAGCAGTTCATACGCCTCCTTGCGCAGGGTGTCGCCCTTACCGGGCTCCTCACCAATGGAGAGCAGGCCGACGGTGGGGCGCTCAATGCCGAAACGATGGCGGGCGTAGATGGTGCCCATGGTGGCGAACTGCACCAACCACTCGGCCTGCACTTCGGAGTTGGCGCCAGCGTCGAGCAAAATGTTCGGGCGCTCGCCCGGCACGGGAATCGGGGTGGCAATGGCGGGCCGGTTGACGCCCTTCACGCGGCCCATGCGCAGCAGTGCAGACGCCATCGTGGCGCCAGTGTTGCCAGCCGACACCATGGCGCTGGCCTTGCCGTCACGAACGGCTTCGGCAGCGCGCACGAGCGACGAATCTTTCTTGCGACGCACCCCTTGGGCGGCGTCGTCGTCCATGGCAATGACTTCGGACGCATGAATCAGCGGGAGGTGGCCACAACCTTCGAGCCCCTCGGGCCCGACGAGAACTACTGGGATGCCCAGCGCAGCGGCGGCATGCGCACCGGCGAGAATCTCGCCAGGTGACCGGTCCCCACCCATCGCATCAACGGCGATCGGCAGCATGGCAGCCTCGCGGCTCAGCCGACTTCTACGGCAACGCGGTCCTTGTACCAACCACAGCTGGGGCACACCGTGTGCGGCAGCTTCGCAGCGGCGCAGCGCGGGCAGATGCTGCGCGACGGGGCGGCCAGCTTCCACGCGCCAGCACGGTGGCTGCGGGTCTTCATCTTCGACTTTTTCTTCTTGGGAACAGCCATGAGGACTCCCGGAATCGGACGAGGGAACGCTTCCCTCGGCACACGAGCTATGAGAGACTAGCGGCGTAGACGGGTGCCTTGCTACCTACGACCGCCGTCAGTTGGCTTGATTGTCCTGAGTGGTCGGGTTGGGACGATCGACCAGTTGGTCGAGCGCCGACCAGCGTGGGTCGGCCGACACCGTTGCGCAGCCGCACGGGCCGTCGTTGAGATTCGCACCGCAGGTGAGGCATAGCCCCGCACAGTCGGGTCGGCACAGCGGCGTACTGGGCACATCGAGCAGCATCACTTCGCGCACGACATCGCTGAGGTCGAGTTGGTCGCCAACGATCTCGAAGGCTTCCGGGTCGGTGACGATTCGTTGGTACAGCTCGTGGACTTCGCTCACCTGGGTGCCGCCGGTTTCCAACAGGCATCGGCGGCACACGCCGTGCCACGGCACGCTGATCTCACCATCGATCACAATGCCGTCGCTCAGCGCTTCCAGGTGCAGCCGGACCGCTACCTGGGCGTCGTCTGCGAAGCGCGTGGGGTCGACCACTTGTAGATCGACCAGCGCCGCGAACAGTTCCACGGACTTCTGATTCCCCGGTCGCCGCAGCAGCTCAGCAGCGTTGACACGCAACGGATTCACGACAACCGCTACCGATCCTGATCGAAGAAGCCCTTCGTGGGGTCTTCTTCCTCACCGACGTCGGCCTCGTTGTGCTCACCAATGGCCAGCCGCGACCGGCCAGCCTGCACCGTCTTGGTCACACGATCGAGCAGGATCTCGAAGCTGCCCAACCGCTGGTCAAGGAAGTCTTCGGTCTCATGACGAAGACGGCGCGCGTCGTTGTCGGCGGCCTCACTGATCTGGCGGGCGCGCTGCTCGGCGGCGCGAACGACTTCGGTGCGCTGCACCATCCGCTCGGCCTGCACGCGTGCGGCCTCCAGCAGCTCGTCGGCTTCGCGGCGTGTCTTGGCAACGAACTCTTGGCGTTCCTTGATCATCCAGCGCGCCTGACGCATTTCGTCGGGTAGGCGGTGCAGCGTCTCTTCCAGCAGCTCGATGATCTCGTCGCGGTCGATACGCGGCGACGACGAGAGCGGCATGGTGGGCGCGGTGGCGATGATGTCGACAGCGCGACGCAGCAGCGCCTCGGCGTCGCCGACGTAGCCGTTGGTGGAGCGAACGAACGCGTCGGAGTCGTCAAGCTCGTCGTCGTCGTATCCGTCGTCGTACTGATCGTCGTGGCTCATGAGATCTCAGAAGTGTTGGAGTGTGTGGGAAAGAGCAGGGCCAGTTCGGCGGCGACCGGTGCCGGAACCAGCGAGGTGACATCGCCACCGTACTGGGCGATCTCACGAATGAAGCGGCTGCTGATGGACACCAGCGCTGGCTTACACGGCAAATAGACGGTGCGCACGCCGCTGACCGCATGGTTGGTATGCGCCATCTGCTGCTCGACTTCGAAGTCGCCACCGGTGCGCAGCCCCTTCACGATGAAGGCGGCCTTCACCTGCTTGACAGCGTCGACGGCGAGGCCCTCGAAGGCCATCACCTTCACCGACGGCAGGTACGAAATGCTCGCTCGGATCATGTCCTTTCGCTGCTCCAGCGTGAACATGCCGCCGGGTTTCGTCGGGTTGTGCATCACACCGACGATGACCTTGCCGAACAGCGCCACCGATTGCTCGATGACGTCGATATGGCCCAGGTGCAGCGGATCAAAACTTCCGGGGTAGAGAACGGTCGCCATGGCGGCCACACGCTAGCCGTTCATACTGCGTTGGTTTCCAGCACAGCTGATTCGGCGGGTCGTCGTCAGCGTTCGAGCAGGGTGACCCACGCGCGGCCGTAGCGACGAGAGCGCAGTTGCGTCCAGCCCTCGGGCGCTTCGACCGGGTCGTCGGCCTCGGCGACCACCAAACCGACGTCGACCAGTTTCAGCAGCACTGGCCACGCGTCGAAGGCGTAGGGCGGGTCGATGAACGCGATGTCGACATTCCGCATTGCCGGCACCCAGGCCATCACATCGGTGCCGTGCACCGTGCACCGGTCGTCGATGCCCAGCGTGGCGATGTTCTCGCGCAGTGCCAGCAGGGCCGCACGATCGCGCTCCACGAACACACATTTGACGGCACCGCGGGAAATTGCCTCGATGCCCAATGCCCCCGAGCCTGCATACAGGTCGGCCACGACTGCGCCGTCGAGGATGCCCATGCTGGACAGCGAGTTGAACACCGCACCGCGCGTCTTGTCCGTCGTCGGCCGCGTGGTCTCACCATCGGGCGACACCAAACGCCGCCCACCAAACTCGCCCGAGATCACTCGCATGCCGTCTCCGCTTCCATCTCGGCCAGACTACGGGCGTGCTGCAACCGGAACCCACCATCACCTGCGTCGATTGCGGGGGCCGTTGCCACCTGCTCACGCACCCCACCGAGGACGGCATCTGGTTGCCCGGCGACATCGTTGCCTACCGCTGCGAAGACTGCCGCGACCGCTGGGATCTGGTGCTGCCCGACGAGGGCGACGGCTCCCCCGACCACGCCAGCTGGTAAACGACAGCCGGTACCGACCACCGGTCCGACCACCGGTGGCCAGCCGCGCTGTACGCGCCGACCCGTCGGGCGCTGACGGCGGATCGCGGGCATGGACACCTCCAGCCGGTCTGGTCTCATCAGTTGGTGCCGGTGGTGCCTTGCGCGCAGGGGGTATTCTTCTCTGGCGTTTGTGGGCCGTCGTCGAACAGGGTCACAAACTGTGCGAGGCGTGGGTCGTTGACCGACTCAAGGTGTAACTGCTTGCCCCAGGCCGACGCGACGATGAGGGTCGGCAAACCGGTGAACGGGCTGACCAACACTTCCTTGCCGCTCTCGGCAAACGCCTTCAGCAATGCGAGGTCGGCATCGGGCAGTCCAGCCGTGTACGAGATCCAGACTGCGCCATGTTCCATTGAGTGCACGCCACGCTCCTTGGGGAACTCGACGTCGTAAAAGCCGCAGGTTTGCCACGCCTGGGTGTGCGGGCCGCCCACGGGCGGTGTCTGCGGGTAATCCACCGGCGTATCCACGTGGGTCTGCTCAAGACCGGTGAAGGTCTGCGTGCCCTCCGGCTCACCCGTAACCGGAGCCGCCGTCTCGCCCGGAGCGACAGTCGAGTCGGAGCTGGAACCCGTGTCGGAGCACGCTGAAAACACAACGAGGCAGGCGACGAGAGCGGCAAGTGAACGGCGCATTCGTGCAGTCTGCCCGAACCGAGCGAACCTCGGACGTCAGTTCTTGAAGAGAAACGCTTCGTCGTCGGCGGTGAACAGAAGGCGCAGCTCGTCGAGCAGCAGCGGGTTGTTGTCCAGCATCGGATCTGGATCAACAATCTCGAACGCAACCTCACGAGCCAGCGCCACGAGCTCGCGGTCGCGCCGCAAGGACGCCAGACGCAAGTCGCTGCGACCCTTTTGGGCTGTGTTCATCAGCGTGCCCTCACCGCGAAGGTCGAGGTCGACCTCCGCCAGCTCGAAACCGTCGGTGGTGGCCACCAGCGCCTCGACCCGCGGGTTGCGACCCTCGACCGCTTGCGTCACCAGCCAACATGTCGACGGGTGCACACCGCGACCAACACGCCCGCGCAGCTGGTGCAGCTGCGCGATACCGAAGCGGTCGGCATCGACTATCACCATCACCGTTGCGTTGGGTACGTCCACACCGACCTCGATGACAGTCGTCGCGACCAGCACATCGAGGTCGCCGCGGCGGAACGACTCCATGACGGCCTCCTTCTCCACTGACGGCATCCGCCCATGGAGCAGCGCCATGCGCAGACCCTTCAGCTCGTCGTAGTGCAGCCGCTCATACATCTCCTGCGCGCTGGCCACCTCCAGCTTCTCGCTCTCCTCAATGAGCGGACAGACCACAAACGCCTGACGGCCCGCGGCGACCTCCTCGCGAACTGTCGCCCAGGCTCCCTGCTCCATCAGCGGACCATTCGCCCACTTCGTCACAATGGGTGTGCGACCCGGTGGCAGCTCGTCGAGCACGCTCACATCCAGATCGCCGTAGACCGTCATCGCGGCGGTGCGCGGAATCGGCGTGGCGGTCATCACCAGCACATCAGGCACCACATCGCCGTCGCCCTTCGCGCGTAGCGCGGCACGCTGCTCGACGCCGAAGCGGTGCTGCTCGTCGACAACGACCACTCCCAGGCTGTGGAACTGCACGCCCTCCTGAATGAGCGCATGTGTGCCGATGGCGATGTCCACCGCGCCATCGGCCAGGCCGGCCATCACGTCGCGCCGATCGCTGCCCGTGATGCGGTTGGTCAGCAGTTCGACGCGCAGCGGCCTATCGCCGAAGAGGTTGCCCGGATCGGGCACGGTGACACCCTGCAACAGTCGACGAACACCAGCCGCGTGTTGCTCGGCGAGCACTTCGGTTGGCGCCATCAATGCGCCCTGATGCCCACCCTGTACCGCCGTGAGCATCGCGCTGACGGCAACGAGCGTCTTGCCCGAGCCGACGTCGCCCTGCAGCAGCCGATGCATCGGGTGCGGGCCGGCGAGGTCGACTTCGATCTCGTCAATCGTTCGCTTTTGCGCGCCGGTCAGCTCGTAGGGCAGCGCTGCACGCAGACGTTCGACCAACTCGCCGTCCAGCTTGTGGCGGATTCCGCGTGACTCGCGCTCGATGGCCCGCTTGCGCATCACCAGCACGGTCTGTACGCGCAGCAACTCGTCGAACGCCAACCGGCGGCGGGCCACCTCCTTCTCCCCCATCGTCTCGGGAAGGTGAATGTTGTGCAACGCCTTGCTGCGTGAGATCAGACCCAGCCGCTGACGCACCGCGGAGGGGACGGGGTCGGCCAGGCTGCGTGGCTCGCAGCGCTTGAGCGCATCCTCCACCCAGCCCGCAATCTCCCACGTGCTCAGCGCCGCCTTCTCGCTCTGTGGATAGATGGGGACGATGCGCCCAGTGCGGTCGCCGATCATGTCGACGATTGGGTTCGTCATCTGCAGCCCGCCACGGAACACTTCCGGCTTCCCGAACAACGCAATCTGCAGACCCTCGCGCAGTTGCTTCTCGCGCCACGGCTGGTTGAAGAACACAACGTGAAAGCGGCCGCTGCCATCGCCGACGACCGCTTCCACGATGGAACGTCGATTACGCCCGACCCGCTTGGTGACGGATCGGACGGCGACCAACACGAGCGCCTCCTGCCCCGCCTGCAGGTCGCTGACGCGACACTCGTTGGTGCGGTCAACCCATCGCCTCGGATAGGTGGTGAGGAGGTCGAGCACGTTCTCCACACCGACTTCGCGCAGCGAGGCAAGCTTCTTCTCACCCACCCCCTTCAGCCGATCGACACCGATCGCGGACAGGTCGCGAAGGGTGATCTCGTTCACTCGACGCCGAAGAGGTAGGGGTACAGCGGCTGACCGCCGCGGTGCACTTCCACCTGCACGCCAGGACGATGCTCTTCGAGCCACGCGTGGATGACATCGGTATGACCGCCGCTGGCAGTACGGCCTTCGATGACCGTCACGATCTCGCGACCGGGCGCAACCAGGTGCTCCAGCAGCGCAACGGTGGCGCCGTCGAGCGTGCCGCTGACCACCACGATGCCGTCGCCGCGCACGATGCCAATCCAGTCGCCTTCTTCAATCGGGCCGGCATCGCTGTTCGTTGCCCGCACGGCCTGGGTGACCTCGCCGGTGGCCATCGACTCGGCAGATTCGGACATCTCCTCGGCGTTGACGGCCGCGTCGGCCTCCGGGTCGTACAGCACCAAAGC
Organism: Ilumatobacteraceae bacterium; assembly: GCA_043740085.1. Lineage (GTDB taxonomy): Bacteria > Actinomycetota > Acidimicrobiia > Acidimicrobiales > Ilumatobacteraceae > UBA668. The sequence continues at coordinate 37,991 of JAYUCY010000143.1, read as the reverse complement.
GGCCAACGCCTCGGGCATCGACTTCGTGGGCACCACGAAGACCGTCTTGCTGGTCAGCGCATCAAGCTGCTGGGCGACAGGAATGATGTTCTTGTTGTTCGGCAGCACTACAACCTGCTGCGCGTTGACCGCCTCCACCGCAGCCAGCAGTTCGGCAGTCGACGGGTTCAGCGTCTGCCCACCGGTGACCACGCCCTGCACACCAAGTGCGGCGAAAAGCTCAGAGAGCCCGTCGCCGCTGGAGACAGCGACGATTGCGCACGTCACGGGAGGCAAGCCGGCACCAGCCTTGGGTGCGTGGCCTCCGCCCAGGAGCGCTTCCTCGCGATGCGCATGCTCCGCCGCCATCTCCTCGAACAGGTCGGTCACGCGGATCTGCTTCGGTCGGCCACCCAGATCGATAGCGACCTCGATGGCGGCGCCGATGTCGTTGGTATGGACGTGGCAGTTCCACAGGCCGTCGCCGCCGACGACCACGATGCTGTCGCCGATCTCGCCCCAGTCCTGCTTGAAGTTCTCGATCTTGCCATCATCGAGGTGCAGGAAGTACATGACCTCGTAGCGCAGCTCAGTGATATCGACGCCACCGTCGGTAGCGCGGCGATGCGCCACGGCCTCCAGCTGTTCGGCAGTCGGGCCGTCGATGTCGTCGGGCTCAGGAATGGGGACGCCATCAACGACGTGCAGCGCAGAATCGAGGAGCAGCAGGAAACCCGCCCCGCCGGCATCGACCACGCCCGCATCCTTGAGCACCGGCAGCATCTCGGGTGTGCGATCGAGCGCCGACTTGCCTGCCGCGCGAGCAGCGCGCAGCACCACGACCAGCGAGCCGCCATCCTGCGCTGCGTCATGTGCTGCATCGGCGGACTCGCGCACCACGGTGAGGATGGTGCCCTCGATCGGCTTCAGGACCGCTTGGTAGGCAGCGGCAGAGGCCGCCTTCAACGCCTCAGCCACCTTGGTTCCAGTGCCCTCGGTGGCCTCCTTCAGCGTGCCAGCCATGCCCCGCAGGATCTGACTGAGGATGACGCCGCTGTTACCGCGGGCACCCATCAGGCTGCCGTGGCTGATTGCGTCGCAGGTAGGGGCCATCGCACGGTCGGCGCCCTCCATCTCGGCAACGACGGCATCAAGCGTGCGAGCCATGTTGGTGCCCGTGTCGCCATCGGGCACGGGGTACACATTGAGCTTGTTGATGCCGGCGGCGTGCGCCTTCATTGCATCGCGAAAGGTGATGACGGTGTTGCGCAACGCATCGGAGCTGAGATGTTCCAGGGTCGGCACGGCGGCAAGACTACTGACAGCACGCACCGCACAGATGCCGGTGCGGGCTTGGCGGTTGCAGGAAGTTCGCTGGTAGCATCTTTGCGCTCGTTGAGATCGCTCGTGGAAGAAGTTACGTCATGGCAGCAGTATGTGAAGTGTGTGGCAAAGGCCCGAGCTGGGGCATGAACGTGTCGCACTCCCACCGTCGCACCAAGCGCCGTTGGAATCCAAACATCCAGCGGGTGCGCGCGCTCGTCAGCGGCTCACCCAAGCGGCTCTATGTGTGCACCGGTTGCATCAAGAGCGGCAAGATCGTCAAGGCCGGCTGAGGCATCCCGTGCAGGGTGTCATCAAGAGCTTCGATCCAGCGTCGGCCGACGGTGTCGTCATGTGCGACACCGACATGGCTGACTACGAATTGGCCACCGATGCGCTCGCCGGTTCCATCTTCCGCATGCTGCGCCAAGGCCAGCGCGTGGTGTTCGATCTCGATGCGTCGGGGCGGGCCACTCACCTTCGTCTCGGCAGCGAAGTCGACATGGAGACCCCGGGTAGTTGAGTGACCTGTCGTCGAGTGACCTGTCGTCGAGTGACCTGTCGTTGAGAGTTCAGTCCAATGAAATCGCCCGGCCGTGAGGTCGGGCTTTTCTTGTTGAAGGGTCGCGTTTGGCAGACTGAGATCGAGCACCATGCTGTGCACATCCCCCCGAAGGAGAACGCCGGAATGACTGGAACCACGAGCAACACTCGATTGCAGCGGTGGGTGGCAGATTGGGCAGCAATTCTTCAGCCGTCCGACGTCTACTGGTGCGACGGCTCCGCCGAGGAGTACGACTGTCTGGCGCAGAGCCTGGTCGAGGCAGGCATCTTCACCAAGCTCGATGAGGCCAAGCGCCCCAACAGTTACTGGGCGCACAGCGACCCAGGCGACGTCGCCCGCGTGGAAGACCGCACCTTCATTTGCTCAATCAAGGAAGACGACGCTGGGCCCACCAACAACTGGCGCGACCCCGACGAGATGCGCGCAGAAATGAACGCGCTCTACACCGGCGCAATGAAGGGCCGCACGATGTACGTCGTGCCGTTCAGCATGGGCCCGCTTGGCTCGCCAATCGCTCATATCGGTGTGCAGCTCACCGACAGCGCCTACGTTGCCACCAACATGCGCATCATGACCCGCATGGGCCAAGGCGCTCTCGACGTGCTGGGCGACGGCGAATGGGTGCCGTGCTTGCACTCCGTCGGCGCACCGCTCGAGCCGGGCCAGGCCGACTCTGCGTGGCCGTGCAACCCGGACAACAAGTACATCGTTCACTTCCCCGACACCCGCGAGATCATGTCCTACGGCTCGGGCTACGGCGGCAACGCACTGCTCGGCAAGAAGTGCTTCGCGCTGCGCATCGCTTCGGTGATGGCACGCGACGACGGCTGGCTGGCCGAGCACATGCTGATCCTCAAGCTCACCAACCCGGCCGGCCAATCCAAGTTCATCGCGGCCGCCTTCCCCAGTGCGTGCGGCAAGACCAACCTGGCCATGCTCGTCCCCACCATCCCCGGTTGGAAGGCCGAGACCGTTGGCGACGACATCTGCTGGATGAAGCACGGCGCCGACGGCCGCCTGTACGCGATCAACCCCGAGGCCGGTTTTTTCGGCGTGGCCCCCGGCACCGGCTGGGCCACGAATGCAAATGCGATGCACAGCCTGCACGCCAACAGCATCTTCACCAATACGGCGCTCACCTCGCAGGGCGACGTGTGGTGGGAGGGCATGAGCGACGACAAGCCAGCCCGTGCCACCGACTGGAAGGGCAATGCCTGGACACCGGAGAGCGAGACGCCGGCGGCGCACCCCAACGCCCGCTTCACTGCGCCGGCCTCGCAGTGCCCGTCAATTGCCGACGAGTGGCAGGACCCGGCCGGCGTGCCGATCAGCGCCATCTTGTTCGGTGGCCGCCGCCGCACGACGGTGCCGCTGGTCAACCAAGCGTTCGACTGGAATCACGGTGTGTTCCTGGGTGCCACGATGGGCTCGGAGACCACGGCTGCACAGCAAAGCGCTGCCGGCGTACTGCGCTTCGACCCGATGGCCATGCTGCCGTTCTGCGGTTACAACATGGGCGACTACTTCGCCCATTGGCTGGCCCTCGGTGCTGCAGCCGACGCCTCCAACCTGCCGAAGATCTTCTTTGTCAACTGGTTCCGTCGCGACGACGACGGCCGCTTCCTGTGGCCCGGTTATGGCGAAAACTCGCGCGTGCTCAAGTGGGTGTTCGAGCGCCTCGACGGCACTGCCGACGCGGTCAGGACAGCCATTGGTTACCTGCCCGTCACGGGCGGCCTCGACATCACCGGCCTCGACGTCAGCGACGCCGACATGGCCGCGCTGCTGTCCGTCGATGTGGATGGTTGGAAGGCCGCGCTGCCGCAGTTCGAAGCACACCTGGCGCAGTTCGGTGATCGGCTCCCGGCCGAGCTCACCAACCAGTTGCAGCATCTCGCCGCCGCCCTCTAGTGGTATCGGCGCAGGCTGATGCATACCTGCACACGGTCTAGGTGTGCAGCACCATGGCACGAATGCCGAGGCCCATCACGAAGAGGCTGCCGAAGCCGTAGAGCAGATACAGACGATGCTTCATCTGGAAGCGGTAGCTGTAGATGATCGCGATCGTGATGATGGCAAAGAAGCCATAGAACGCATGAAACTGCGGCAATGGAACCTTGTACTTGCCGACCATGATCGCGCCGAGGAAGGCCTGCACAACCACGGCCACTTGGGCTGCGCCGATGAACCACCACAGCGCACGGCCGCGGACGGCCGGCACCCAGTTGGCGGCGAGTGCCCACAGCGCGGCGAGGGCGTTGCCGATGATGACCACCCATGCCCACAGCTCATGGATGTCGCGGACCGTTGCCAGCCCGTTGGCCATCATGTGCGGGACTCTATTCGCCGCAGCCGAAGCCGCCAACGAATGACAGGATCACGTCAGTGTCGGCAGTGCCGGTGAGCACGCCGCGAAGGCCGGCTTCGATCTCAAAACTCGGCCCCGAGAACTCGTCCTCCGGCAGGATGTTCACGGCCGGGTAGGCGGCACGCAACTCGGCCACTGATGAGCCAACGCCGATACCCGCGTCGGTGGCCAAGCCATACGGCGAGATGGCTGCGGCGAACGCCGGGCCGTAGGTGTAGGCCGCGAAGTGACGGACGGCGGTGATGTCGTCGGTGAAGAACAGCGACAGATCGTTCCAGTCGACGAAGCGAATTACGGTGCCGGGGCAGCCGACACCATTCGCCGTCGCATCGACCCAGCCAGAGTCGGTGGTGGGGATACCGAGAATGGAGTTCACAAAATCGACCACGCCATCGGCATCGGCATCGAACAAGGCATCACCTAGGCCGGCGGCTGACAACGGCAAGCCCTTGACCTTCGCGATCGTCGTTGTCGTGATTGCTGGCACCGTCGTCGAGATGGTGGAAGTGGTCGACGTGGTTGTCGGCGCGACTGTTGTAGTGGCTGCGACCGCGGTGGTGGTTGTCGCGGCCACCGAGGTGGTGGTGTTCGCGCTGCTGCTCTCGTCGCTGCACCCAGCGGCAACGAGTGCCGCCATGCAGACCAGTCCCACAAGTGTTCGCCGTGACGTCATCATCAAAGTCTGCCAGCACATTCGCGATTCGGCAGGTCAGTCACCATGTACCGAGAGATCAGCGAATCAATGTGTCGGCCTCGTGGCCGCCTTCGACGAGGTGTAGCACACCATCCACAACGTCGATGACGGTGACGGAACAGTTGTCGAGACTGCGGATGACCATCCGGTCGTCACCCAGCGCAGCGCCGATCACGGCATTGATGGCGATGAAGTGGCTGGTGACCACAGTGTCGTTGGGTAGCGCCCGCACAGTCTCCGCCACGCCGTCACGGAACGACGTGTAACGCGGCCCCATCGCCGACCAGGTGCCGGCCATCGCCAGCCGTAGCCACTCGACACGGTCCGCCATGGCAATGCCTTCCGGCGACGGAATCTCAGCGACGCCGGGCTCGATACGCGCCACGGTGTTCCACGCCGACGCAAGGCCGGCGGCGGTTTCCTGGCAGCGCAGCAACGGGCTGGTGACCAGGTCAAACGGACCGAGCGGCGCGAGGCGAGCGGTCATTTCCACCACCTGCTGGCGACCGGCCACGTCGAGCCCCGGGTCTGGGTCGGTGTTCCACCCGGCAGCGGCGCGCCCATGGCGGACGAGGTACAGCCGTGTCATCGAGCGTCACGTTTCATCGAGCGTCGCCGGCAGCCCGTCACTCGAACAGCCAGCCCTCTCGCACCGGGTACGTGGCGCCCTTGCGGGTGTACCACTCGGTGCCGAAGGCCATTGCAAACTGTTCGTCCGGCATCGAGCTGAAGAAGCCGGCATCGGTGATCTGGCTCTTGTGGCAGCGGATCGAGGCCCGCTTGACGGCAACGAACTCACTGACATCGACCATGTGGGTGAGTTCGCTCTCCGGCGTGCCAAAGGGGTTGCCGTCGTCTGCCGGTGCGTCGGGGTCCCAGTTCTCACCATCGGGCCCGCTGGCCCCACCGGTGTCGCGCGCCATGTTGAAGAAACGCTTCATCGCGTCGCGGTTCATCGTCGACTCGAAGACGGCTGGTGTGCCTGCCATCTCGGCGGCGCGGTGACCGACACTGTGCACCTTGATGTGGTCGGGGTGCCCGTAGTTGCCGTGCCAGTCGTAGGTGGTCAGCACATCGGCGGCCTCCTCTCGGAGAATCGTCGCCAGTGCACTCGCCGCCTCATCCACCGGCGCCTGTACGAACGACCGCGGATGCTGGTTCTGCTCCCAGCCAGTCATGCCACTGTCGGCGTAGTCCAGGAACTCCAACCGGGCAACACCTAAGACAGCAGCCGACTGCGCAGTCTCTGCTCGCCGACGATCTACCAGCGTCTCGCCCTCGGCCAGATCATCGGGCGACTCGCCATGGTCGCCGTTGGTTGCAACCACCAGCACCACCCGATGACCTTCGGCGGCGGCGCGAGCCATCGATCCCCCCGTACTGATGCTCTCGTCGTCGGGATGTGCGTGAAAACAGACCAGCGTGCCCATCAGGACGACGCTACCGCGCCGCCCGCCACGAGCGCCTCGATGCGATCGCTATCGAAGCCCCAGTCGACCAGAATCTGGCGCGAGTGCTGCCCAGCGTGTGCGGGGGGCGAGTCGATCTCTGCGACCGTGCGCGAGAAGCGCGGTGCGGGTGCCGGCTGAGTTGCACCAGCCACTTCGACAAACGTGCCACGAGCGACGTTGTGCGGGTGCTGTGCCGCCTCGCTCATCGTCAGGACCGGGGCGAAGCACACGTCGGTGTGCTCCATCTGCGCGCACCATTCGTCGCGCGTCTTGGTGAGCATCACGTCGCGCAGCCGGTCCTTGAGATGCGGCCATTGCGTCTTGTCCATCTGTTGCGCGAACTCTGCGTCGCCTGCCAAACCGGTGAGCCTCATCAGTTCGGCATAGAACTGTGGCTCGATGGAGCCCAGCGAGACGTGCTTGCCATCGGCGCATTCGAACACGTCGTAGAAGTGCGCGCCCGTGTCGAGCAGGTTGGTGCCGGGCGCGTTCTCGTCGAACATGCCAATGGTGCGCATTGCCCAGAACATGCTCATCAAGGTCGCCGCGCCGTCGACCATCGCAGTGTCCACGACTTGGCCCTGCCCGCTGCGCTGTGATTCCAGTAAGGCGCAGACCACACCGAAGGCCAGGAACATTCCACCGCCACCGAAGTCGCCGACCATGTTGAGCGGCGGCACCGGGGTCTGCCCGCCGCGCCCGAAATGAGCGAGCGAGCCCGCAAGCGCGATGTAGTTGATGTCGTGACCGGCGGACTGTGAGTAGGGGCCGTCCTGCCCCCATCCGGTCATCCGGCCGTAGACCAATTTCGGGTTGCGCGCGTAGCACTCGGCGGGCCCGATGCCGAGCCGCTCCATCACGCCCGGACGGAAGCCCTCGATCAGTCCATCGGCCTTCTCCACCAGATCCAGCAGCGTCGAAACGCCGTCAGGGTTCTTCAGGTCGAGCGCGATGTTGCGCCGGCCACGCAGCAGCACATCCCAGTGGGCGGTGTCGGGGGCCGGGCCACGGACGGCCTGCGCCCGCTCCACGCGGATCACCTCGGCGCCCATGTCGGCCAACATCATGGCGGCGAACGGGCCAGGCCCGATGCCCGCAATTTCAATGATTCGATACCCAGCAAGTGGTCCAGACATGCCCGCTGTTCTAGTACGCGCGACCGCGGCGACTGCCATCGTGGGCGTCGAGCAATCCTTCGGGGCCGAACGGTGAATTCAACGCTGCCTACGTACGGACCGTTGAATTCAAAGTACGGGGCCGAACCTTTACAACAACGGGAGGGCAGGTACTATCGGGCGATGCGACGCATTGGGTTAGGTGTGATTGTCGTCGCCGCGTTCGTGCTGGCGGCGTGTCGATCGCAGACCGAAGAGCCGCGTCAGTTGGCGCCGTTGCCCGGGGTGACGACTGCCTCGACACTTCTTGCGCCCACCACCACTGTCGACCCCACCGCGACCTCCTCGACTGTTGATACGAACGCGAACCCAACAACGCTCGTCGCTGCCGGCTGGACGTTCGAGGACTTCCGGTCGGTGCTTCGGTTCGGTGGCGAGTCTGTGCTGGGTAGCGGGTGCGGCGCAGATGGCACCGTCGGAGAAGTCATTCCCGATGGTTGGTGGCTGGGCATCATCACGGCCGACGGCAACAGCCAACTGCAGATCGACCTGGTCTGCGCATACAGCGGCGAGGCCGCCCAGTCGCTCATCGATGAGTGCCTCGCGAGCGAGGCCGGGGCCACCTGCACGGAGTACTTCGACGAGTTGTTCTGGCCGGTGAACCGCAACACTCGCGAACGCACGGTACCCAAGTCTTCGGCGCTGGTGACCGAATCGGTTTCCGACCTGTGTGACGTCGGAATCGAGACCAGGCCCGGCGGCATCACCGGTGAGCTGGACTGGCTACAAATCCAAGACGGCTCAGTCATCTACATCCGCCGCGGCTGCGGCAGCGAGTAACTACGCGCCGACGCCCACTCAGGCGCGCGAGGTGTGGCTGAGAATTGCGTCGGTGATCACCGGCCATAGCGGTTCGGGGAGGTCGTGGCCCATGTCGGCGACAAACAGCAGGTTCGCACCGGGAACCAGTTCGGCGGTGCGGAAGCCGGCCGACGGCGTGATCAGTTGATCGTCGCGGCCATGAATGACCAAGGTCGGTACGTCCAGGGCCTGCAGTCCCTCCGTGCGGCTACCGCTGGCGTAGATCGCCGCCATCTGGCGAGTAGCACCCTCGGGGTACGAGGAACGGTCGTAGTCGCGAGCGGCAAGCTCCTTCGTACGGGCCTCATTGCGGTACTTCTTGGACTGCCACACCATGTACCGCGGCGAGGTCTCGATGTACTCCTCGCGGTTCGCTGCCGGTGGCGACATGATGGCAATCATCGCCTCCTCCGACGGCTGGCCAACCTCGATTTCACCGGGCGTACTCATCACCGAGATCAGCGTCCTCACACGATCCGGATGGTTGATCGCTACGGTCTGCGCGATCATTCCGCCCATCGAGACGCCAAGGATGTGGGCCTTCTCGATGCCCAGCACGTCGAGCAGGCCGACCGCGTCGAGCGCCATGTCGGCAAGTAGGTACGGCTGCGGCGGCGCAGCAGCACCCGTGAACGCAGAGGTCATTGCGCCGGCGACATCCGGCACCTGGCCATCGAGCTTGGTGGACAAGCCGCAGTCACGGTTGTCGAACCGAATGACGAAGCGACCGCCTTTGGCAAGCAGCTGACAGAACTCCGGCTCCCATGCCGTCATCTGGGCGGTAAAGCCCATGATGAGCAACAGGGCGGGGTCGTGAGGTGAACCGAACGTGTCGTATTCGAGTTGCATACCGGTCTGAACGAGGGCGCGAGGCATCCGCGCAGACTACCTTCGCGGCATGACGGTCTTCGGAGTCCATGTCGGTTTGCAACACACCACCGCCGCCGAACTGCAAGGCGTGTGGCGACAAATCGAGGATCTCGGCTTCGGTTGGATCAGCGTGTGGGACCACTTCTACGGCGCCACCGGCAAGCCCGATGATGCCGCCTGTCTTGAGGCAGTGGCCATGCACGCTGCGCTGGCGTGCACCACCAGCAAGGTGCGTGTCGGGTCGCTGGTCTATAGCGTCGGCTACCGCCACCCCGCCGTGCTGGCGAAAGCCATCACCGCTATCGACCAACTCAGCGGAGGCCGCGCCGACATGGGCATTGGCGCCGGCTGGGCGAAAGTGGAATACGACGCATACGGCATTCCATTCCCCGAGGCCACGACTCGCCTCGACCAGTTGGAGGAAGGTATCCAATGCCTGCGTGGACTGCTGCACGACGACGTCACCACCTTCGAAGGGCAGCATTTCAACCTCACCGCGGCCCGTAACGAACCTCGCCCGATACAAGCCAAGCTGCCCATCTGGATTGGAGGCGGCGGTGAGAAACGAACGTTGAAGATCGCCGCCAAGTACTCCGACGGTTGGAACGTTCCCTTCATCGCGCCCGATGCATTCGCCCACAAGAACTCGATCCTCGACCAGCACTGCACGTCCGTTGGGCGCGACCCGAAAGAGATCAGGCGGGCCATCAACGTCGGGCTCGCGTATACCGAGGAGAGCCTGCAGCAGCAATTCGGCGCGATCAGCGACTTCGTTCGCCCGGGGGTGCTCACCGGCAGCCACGACGAGATCATGGACCGCATTGGCCAGTACGTCGAAGCGGGGGCCGACCAGGTGAACATCGCCTTACGTGCTCCCTTCAACCTTGAAGCAGCAGCACGATTCAGCGCCGCGCTGAACTTGGTCTAGTGCTGCCGATGAGCATCCACGTTCTGGCCCCCGGCCGGGTCAACCTGATCGGCGACCACACCGACTACACCGGCGGGCTGGTGCTGCCGATGGCGATCGACCGGTACACGGAGATCAGGGGCACTCGTGAGGGTGACCGGGTGCAGTTGTCATCGTCGGACGAGGACGCTGCGGTCGATCTACCGCTGGTTGTTGAGCGACCGCAGGACGTCGAGCCAGCGTGGGGCAAGTACGTCGCCGGCGTGGTGTCCGAGATGCGTCATCCGCACGGATTCCACGGGCACATCACTACCGACATCCCCATCGGCGCCGGCCTGTCCAGCAGCGCCGCGCTGGAGGTGGCCGTCGCTCTCGCGTTGGGGTTCACAGGCACCCCCTTGGAACTTGCACAGCTGTGCCAACGCGCCGAGAACCGTGCCTCGGGCGTGCCCAGCGGCATCATGGACCAGCTGGCCATCGCGGCCGGGCTGGCCGGTCATGCGCTGTTGATCGACTGTGGCGAGCTCACGGTCCAGCCGGTCGCCATTCCACGCGGTGTCGAGATCGTGGTCCAGTTCATCGAACGCCGCACGCTTGTCGGTAGCCCATATGCGGATCGCGTGGCCGAATGCGCGGCCGCCGAGCGACTCATCGGACCACTTCGTCATGCGACGACGGCCTTGGCCAAGTCCATCGCCGATCCAGTCGTGCGGGCGCGGGCAATGCACGTGACTGGCGAGAATCGTCGCGTCATCGACTTCGCAGGGGCCATCAACGACGGCGATCTGAGAGAGGCTGGCAAGTTGATGGTGCACAGCCATGCCAGCCTTCGCGACCTCTACGCCACGTCCACGCCAGCGATGGACGCAGCCGTCGCGCAGGTGGTTGCAACGCCTGGCGTGTTCGGGGCGCGAATGACGGGCGGCGGCTTTGGCGGCTGCATCGTGGCGCTGACGGAACCTGGTGCACTGCTGAGCGGATGGGTGGTCCAAGCAGTGGCCGGCGCTGTCGCAATTTCCGTCTGACCACGCAGCCGCCTCTAGCCGTCTAGAGGTACTCTTGCCCGAGTCAACGTCGGTAGGGGGTCACACATGAGCGTCGAACTTCTGGCGGATGGGCTGCACTTCGGTGAGGGTCCACGCTGGCACCAGGGCAAGTTGTGGTTCAGCGACTTCTTCGACCATGCGGTGAAGACAGTCGACCTCGCTGGCACGGTCGAGACCAAGCTGCCCGTCGCCGGGCGACCCAGCGGTCTTGGTTGGCTGCCCGACGGACGGATGCTCATCGTGTCGATGACGGATCGGCTGCTCCTTCGTCTCGAGTCCAACGCGCTGGTAGTGCACGCCGACCTCTCCGGGATTGCGACCTTCCACTGCAACGACATGGTGGTGGACCAGATCGGCCGCGCCTACGTCGGTAATTTTGGCTTCGATCTCGACGCCGCGGAAACCTCGGGCGACTTCGCCGGCGCGCTCGCTGCGTACGAGGGCGCGACCATTGCGCGGGTCGACCCCGACGGCTCGGTGCACACAGCAGCCACCGGGCTGCGATTCCCCAACGGCAGCGTCATCACGCCCGATGGCCGCACGATGATCGTTGCCGAGAGCTTGGCCCACCGGCTGAGCGCATTCGACGTGGCGCAGGACGGCACGCTGTCGAACCAACGGACCTGGGCGGATACGGGCAGCTACATACCCGACGGCATCTGCCTCGACGTCGACGGTGCCGTATGGGTAGCCGACGCCGGTGGCCCGCACTGTGTACGTATTCGCGAGGGCGGCGAGGTGATGGAGGTTGTCGACACCGAGCAACGCTGTTTCGCCTGCATGCTGGGGGGCGCGGACGGCCGCACGTTGTTCATGGTGACGGCCGCGTACTCACTGGCTGCGGAGGCCAGCGTGCATCGCAGCGGCAAGATTCTGACCACGCAGGTAGCGGTGGGCCACGCCGGCAGGCCGTAACGAAACCAGCCACCGGATTAGGCGAGCAGCTTGGCTTTCTGCGCCGCAAACTCTTCGGCCGTGATGGTGCCGCGCTGCAGCAAGCCTTCCAATCGCTCCAGCTGGTCGGCGACATCGCCACCGCCTGCAGCCGCCGGCCTGCTGTAACCGGCGCGCTGCTGCACCAAGGTTTCCACCTGAGCGTGCACCAGGTTTTGCACCTTGTCGGGGTGGCGGATATCGGTGAATCGCTGCTGGCCGTCTTCGCCGCCGGACTCGATCAGTAGGTCGCCAGCGCCCAAGATGCGCTCGAAGATGCCCTGGTTGAAGTTGACGTTGTTCACACGCTCGAGCGGAATCTCGATACCGCTCTTGGCGAAAACGCCCTGACGGAAGATGATGCGCTGCGACGTGATGACGAAGTTGGTGGTGAGCCACTTCAGAAAGCGCCCAATCAACCACAGGGCAGTGATGACCAGCAGCGCAACCGTTGCGAGGCGAGCCGCCTTACCAGACGTGTCGCCCGACTCGGTCTTGGACAGCACAACAATGCCGATGACGATGCTGCCGACAAGCGCGGCGGCAGGCTGCGCGAAGTACCACCAGTGGGGGTGCATGTCGAGTGCAATGGTCTCACTGCTGTTGAGGTTCTTCTTCGGGTACGGCATGTTCGGCACTGTAGCGCTCGCTCCCGATGGCGGGCGGTAACTGCATCACACCCAACCTCTATCGTGGCGGTTGTGCCTGCCGACCCGACGTTGCACGGCCTCGATGCGGAACAGCGCGAGGCCGTCACCACCACGGCCGCGCCGCTTGCCATTGTGGCGGCGGCCGGCTCGGGTAAAACCACCGTGCTCACCCGACGGATCGCCTACCGGGTTGCGCATGGCACGGCAATGTCGCACCACGTACTTGCACTCACCTTTACTCGAGACGCGGCGGCAGAGCTGAAGCGGCGACTGCGCAAGCTGGAGATTCGCGAACCAATCGAGGCGGGCACATTCCACGGCGTGGCATTGCGCTTGCTTCGCGACCGCGCGCTGGCCGCCAACCACGCTCCCCCACAGGTCGCCAACGACCGCATTCGCCTGGCCCGCGAGGTGCTCAGCGAACTAAAATTGGCGGTCGAGCCATATGCAGCACTCGCCGATCTCGATTGGGCGAGAGCCCGAATGGTTCCACCCGATCGGTACGAGGGTGCCGTGCGCATCACCCGTCGGCGGACCGCGCTGCCGCCTGCCCGCTTCGCCGACTTTGTAACGGCCTACGAGCGGCTGAAGCGCCGCCGCGGGGTCATCGACTTTGACGACCTGCTGGTGCACACCATCGAGGCGCTGCGCACCGACAAGGCGTGGGCGGAGGGTGTCCACTGGCGCTATCGCCACCTGTTCGTGGATGAGGCGCAAGACCTCAACCCACTGCAGCATGCGATGCTCGAAGCGCTGCGGGCAGGCCGTCGCGACCTGTGCCTGGTGGGCGACCCACGCCAGGCCATCTACGGATGGAACGGCGCCGACCCCACCACATTGGCGGAGGTGGAGGTCCGCTATCCGGGTGTCACCGTGGTAGCGCTGACATCCAACTACCGCTGCTCACCGCAGGTCGTGCGCGCCGGCGCAGCGGCACTTGCGGCGAGCGGGCAACAGGACAACAGCGAGAGCCGCCAGCCCGGTGCGGCCACCGTACTGGTGCGAGAACTGCCCGACGACATCGAGGAAGCAGAGGCCGTCGCCCGCCACATCCGTGGTCTGCTGCATCATCACCGAGGGCGCGACCTGGCAGTTTTGGCACGTACCAACGAGCAGCTCACGGTGCTGCAACAAACCCTCACCAGGTCCGGCATTGATACTGAACGCAGCAACGGGCGGTCACCGCTCGATGTGGCGCTACGGGCCGCGTATCGCTGTACCAGTCGCGAGCAGCTGGCGATCTGGGTGGATACCACGTTCGTCGATGGCGACGACCTGACCCGGCGCGTTGCTGAGGAAGCCGACCGCTACCTCACCTCCGGCGAGCACGGCTTGTTCCGCGGTTGGGTCGAACGGCGCGATCCATTCGACGATCTGGAACCCACCGACTTCCGCGACGCCGTCGCCCTGCTGACCTTTCACGCAGCGAAAGGTCGCGAGTGGTGGGGTGTGGTGATCACGGGCGCGGAAGAAGGTTTGATACCGCACGGCTCAGCGTCCTCACCAGCGCAGATGGCTGAGGAAGCGAGGTTGTTCTACGTCGCAATTACACGGGCCGCACAGCACCTCCTCATCACGCACTGTGCGCAGCGCCAGCGCAAGGCGGCCGCGCCCAGCCGATGGCTGCAGGCCGTCACCGACAGCACCGCCGACGATGTGCCCGCCCCACCGCCCAGACGCACCCGGCTTCCGGCCGACCCGATGATCCCCTTCCGCGAGTGGCGCTCGGCGATAGCGCGTGTGTCAGGGCAGGCCGACCAGGGGGTATGCAGCGACAAGGTGCTGCGTTCCTTGGCCGACGCGCCGCCAGCCGACGCAGCCGAACTGGCACTTCGCCTGGGCATCACCGAGACCGCCGCCCAGCGACTACGGCCATTGCCCGTGTTGGCCGGTTCGACACCCACGTGAGAAACTCCGTCAAGCTCACGCTGGCTGGGGCTCGACGCGGTTGTTGACCACACGCTGGAAGGACTCCGGCTCCATCGAGATGAACAGCGCCTCGGCCTCCGCGCTCAGGCGATCGTCAGCAACGGTGCGCAGTTCGCCTTTGGCAAAGATCTTGCGACCTTCGATGTGGTCGATACCGCCCACGAACCGTAACGGTTGCTCTCGAATGAAATCGCGATTGGCTCGGCTTGACCATCAGCCATCGTCATGCCAAGTCCACAATCACCGGCGCATGGTCCGACGGTGAAGTGCCTTTACGCGCGTTGCGATCGACAATCGCGAAGTCGCACCGGGCAGCCACCGAGGCGGTACCCAGCACGAGGTCGATGCGCATGCCCCGGCCCTGGTGGAAGTCGCCAGCCCGATAGTCCCACCAGCTGTAGAGCTTGCCTTCAGGATGATGCTGGCGGAACAGATCGGTGAAACCCCATGCTTCCAGCGCCGCCAGTTCAGCGCGCTCGGGCTCGCTGACGTGGGTGGCACCAATCAGCTTCTTCGGGTCGTAGACATCGAGGTCGGTGGGTGCAATGTTGAAGTCGCCGGTGACCACTACCTGCTCGTCGGGTGAGCTCAGTGCCGCGACATGACGACGAAGCTGTGCCATCCAGCGCAGTTTGTACTGGTAGTGCTCGTGGTCGAGCGAACGCCCGTTGGGCACGTAGACGCTGCTGACGCGCACGCCATCGCACACGGCAGTGATGATGCGTGCGTCAGGGTCCGGTTCGCCGCCGTCGGCAAAATTGGTCGCCACATCGGTGAGACCGACTTTCGACAGGATGGCCACACCGTTCCACTGGCCCTGCCCGTGGTGCGCACTCTCGTAGCCGAGAGCCGCGAACGTCAGTGCCGGGAACGCATCGTCGGCGAGCTTGGTCTCTTGCATACACAGCACGTCGGGCTCAACATCGGCCAGCCACTCCTCCACACGAGGGAGGCGAGCCTTCAGCGAGTTGACGTTCCAGGTAGCGATGCGCACGGCTCGACCGTAGCCAATCAGGCCGTGGTGCGCCCACGCCGCGGGGCTGGCCGTGCGACGACGGGCACGGCGGCAGCTTTCTTCGCTGCGGCGTTCTTCGGTGGCACGGTCCTTGAGGGCGATACGGCCTTCTGTGGCGCGGTCGCCTTCCTGGTGGCGGCCTTCGTCGGCACTGCCTTCACCGGCACTGCCTTCACTGGCACAGCCGTCGCCGGCACTGCGGTGGTGGCGGGAGTCTGGCGCGCCGCGGCCCTGGTGGGCGGCGCCTTCCTGGGCGCGGCCGTGGCCGACGCGGCCTTGGCAGCTGACGAAACAGGTTGCTGCTTGACGGTCTTCGCCGCTGCAGGTTTCGCCGCTGGCGTGGCAGCCACCTTCTTCGCAGCAGCCTTCACCGGCTTGGCAGCAGCCTTCACCGGCTTGGCGGCAGCCTTCGTCGGGGCTGCTACTACCCCGGCAGGCTCGTCGGCGGTGGGCTTGGGGGCACGCTTCGATGGCTTGGCAACCTTGGCTGCCTTTGCCGGCGCGGCCTCGCCCAGCTGCTTGGCGGTACCCATGCCCGGCACAGCCAAATCGACGCTGCGCTTGGTGGGCACGAAGCTCTCCACGATCAGCGTGACGGACTCGCCAACCTTCATGAACTCGCGCGCGCTGCGCGGCGCCGGCTCGGCCATCAACCGCAAGGGGACGTAGCCGACCATGTCGCCGATGCGGACATACGCGCCGTGTGACGAGTAGTGATCGACGATGGCGTTCACGCTGGTGCCGGCGGGGTGACGCTCGATGAAGGTCAGGAACGACAACAAGTCGTTGACCGTCGAAGTATTTCCGGCGGGCGGCGTAGCAACAATTGCGGCGGCCGGCTTCGGTGCACGCTCGACAGCATCGCCGCCACGACCGCGGCCACCTCGACTGCGCCCGGACTTGGCGGGAACCTCCGCAACCGCCTCGACCGGCGCCACGCGGCGCGGTGGGGGCGACTTCGGTACTGGCATCGGCAGGCTGGCTTCCGGGCTACCCACGCGTACTGTGCCGTCATCAGCCGACGAACGGCCACGGCCACGGCTGGCGCCGACACCGGTAGCGCTGCCCTTGCGCTTTGCTTCCGAGGTCACCTTGCGACTGAGCGGACCCCGCACGGGCAGCCGCTTGACGAACACCCAGCCAATGTGTGGCACCGGCTTGCCGCCGATGAGGCGACCCTCGTCAAACAGCCAGTCGTACTGTGCGTGAAACTCTTGATAGCTGTCGTTGGTGAGGATGTCGGCGTTGACCTTGTGCGCGATGCTGAGCACAAACGCATCGCCTCGGCCAATCGCCCCGGCCGGCGGCGCTACCAGTTCGTTGTTGCTGACCGCTTCGTCAAACTCAGCTACTTCTTTGGGGTCAATGCGGTGCCCGAAAGTGGCGTCGACCACCACCGTGATCAGTGCCGTCGGGTCTTCCTCCATATAGGCGAGTACCGCTTCGTTGAGCTGTTTGAGACTTGGGGCGGTACGACCCTCGGTAGCGAGGTTCGATCCGTCGACGACGACATGATGTGGCATAACTCGGCTAGCCTACGATGCCGTGATCTAGAAAGGCTGTATGAAGAAAGCCGTCCTCTGGGATTTCGGCGGAGTCATCCTGAGCAGTCCGTTCGAAGCCTTCAATCACTATGAAGCCGAACAGGGTCTGCCCGCCGATTTCATCCGCTCCGTCAACGCCACCAACCCTCACGACAATGCGTGGGCCAAGCTGGAGCGCAGCGATATCGGCGGGAGCGAATTCGATGCGCTCTTCGCTGACGAGTCCGAGGCGCTCGGTCATCGAGTGCCGGGCGCAGCAGTGTTGGGCTTGTTGTCCGGTGAAGTGCGCCCAGAGATGGTAGCGCTGCTCGACCGAGTGAAGACGGCCGGCTACAAGGTGGCCTGCCTGACCAACAACGTGACGGGTTCGTTCGGTACTCCCGAGCGTGCCGCCGAAGTAGGAGCAATCATGGCTCGCTTCGATGCAGTGGTGGAGAGCAGCAAGGTCGGGTGCCGTAAGCCGGAACCCCGCTTTTATGAAATCGCCTGCGAACTGCTGGATGTGCAGCCGGCCGAGTGCGTGTTCCTCGACGACTTGGGCATCAACTTGAAGCCCGCCGCCGCGATGGGTATGACCACCATCAAAGTCACCAGCGCCGAGGGCGCTATTTGCGACCTCGGCGCCGTGCTCGGCTTCAATTGAACTGCGGTTCTGAACGGCTACTGAACCGCGCTACTGAACGACTATCGCAGTGACCATGCCGAACATGCCCTTGTCACCTTCGACGTGGGGCAGGATGTGGCAGTGCCAGACCCAGGTACCGGGCTTGTCGAGGTGAACGAGCACTGAGTAGCGCTCGCCGGGTGCCACGTTCAACGTGTCGACGAGGTACGGCTGATCCAGCGGGAACCCGTCCTTGGCGACCACGATCTGATCGAATTGGTGCAGGTGCATGGGGTGAGCTTGCGTGCCCTCATTGAAGTAGTGGAACAGCACCCAGTCACCGTTGTTGACAACGATCGGCGCGGTTGCCGGGAAGCTCTTCCCGTTGAGGCTGTAGCCAATGACGCCCGAGTCGTTGAGCACCATCGGGAACTCCTGGGCGACGGTGACTTCCTCGGGAATCGCCTTGCCGCTGATGGTTCGGCCCGAGGGAATCGGAACCTGACCGACGAAGATCGTGCCGAACATGCCGTTGGGTAGCCCGATTTGTGAGTGGAAGTGAGGGTGGTACATCGCGACTGTCACTTCGTCCGCGGTGTACTCGTAGGTAAACGTCTCGCCAGGCTTGATGAGATCCTGCGTGATCGGGGCAACACCGTCAAACTGCATGTCCACGTTGAGGCCGTGCAGGTGCAGGTCGGTGGCAATTGGCAGATCGTTCTTCAAGCGGAACTCGGCCTTGTCGCCAATCTCCAGATGAATCGACGGGGCCGGAACCACTCCGTTGTACGTCCACGCATCCACAATGTCGCCGGGAGCACGTTCCCACGGTGTAATCGCGGCTACCAGGTCGAACACCTTGGTGCCGTCCGCCTTCACTTCGGTGGGCTCCAGGATCGGGTTGCCAACACCCTCCGTCGCGGCCGGGTACTGCGACATGGTCGATATCATCGCGTCCGTCATCGCTTGGTAGTCCATGTGATCCGACGACGAGTTGTCTGTGCCGCCGGCAACTGCACCCGCATCGCCCACTGTCAGTTGGGCTTCCATGCCAGCATCGCGGTGGCCTGCGATGCTGCAATAGACCGTGTACGTACCGGGTGCGATATCGCTCAGCATCAGCTGCGCCGAGTCCCCAGCGTTGAGGTCGGCGGTCTTGAGGTCCGTGCCTTCGATGAGAAGGTTATGGGGAACCGATCCAGCATTGTTCACCCGCAGCATGCCGCCCGCAGCCACCGACACGTCATCGATCGAGAACTCGGTCAACGAGACATCTATCGTCTCGGCCGCACCGCCGGCGCTTCCACCAGCGACTGACTTTGCTTCGCTCTGGTCGATTGCTCGCAACCCGAAACCCAAACCGATGACGGCGATGAGCAGGGCGGTCAGCGAAACGCCAACGGCGATCGCAAAGAGATTGTCGCGTTTGTTCGGCTCTTGCGGAGTGACTGTTTCCATGCGACCAGCATGTGGCCAGGGCACGGAACCCAATAGGGCACAATGTCCCTGCCCCCCAGCCCAAAGTCCCGAGACGGCGGCGAGGGGCGCTCCTACTGCAGTGAGTGCAGCGGAGCGTCGAACGGCGAACCGATCATCCGGTGAAGAATTTCGAAGCAAACCTCGCGTGGATCAATGCCCTCCTCGCCCCAACCGATGAGCGACGCCCGGCAGACACCGAGCGCTGCATTGGCAATTGCATGAGCACGGACACGGGCTTCGGTCGACTCACCCCAGGCGCGCATGAGGAACGCCGCGACGACCTCCTCGTAGTCGCGATCGGTACGCGCGTCCTCGTCGCGAAGCGCACTGACTTGGGCGAGCAACTGATAGCGAGTCCGACGCGTGGGCGAACCTGTGTCGAGTCCGCTCGACAGAACCTCACACAAATGGAGCAAGGGGTTCTCGACCGATTGCCCGTCTCCGAGTCGATCGATGAAGTTTCGAACACGTTCTTCATGATCCGGAAACGCGGCCGCCGACTTTGTCGGAAAATGCAGAAAGAAGGTCCGCTGGCTCACGCCCGCAGCGGCGGCGATCTCCTCCACTGTGGTCTCCTCGAAGCCATTCATGCTGAACAACCGCAGTGCGTGTTCGGCCAGTGTTCGGCGCGTCTCACGGCGCTGAAGTTCGCGTTGGTTCACTCCGCCTCCTCTACTGCCACCAGTGTACGAAGCGTGTCAACAGCGAGCCTTCGCCGTCCGAAGACCCCTCTTGACGACGGGAAAATCACCGTATTAACTTCAGTCAGTGCACCAAGCCGCTGGCCGGTCGCTGACCTGGGGAGGTCCCGTTATGGTTCATGTCTCGAAGTCTCAGAGCACCCGACGTCGATTCGCGAGGCGAACTGCCGCCTTGGCGATCGTCGGCGCAATGGTGCTTGCCGCCTGCGGCAGCGACCCCGATGCGCCCTCCACCGCTGGCACTTCCGGCACGGGCAGCCCCAGCGCCGGCAGTGACTCCGCGCTCGTCATCGCGCGTGGCATGGATATCAACTCGCTTGATCCGTCGCTTGCCTACTGCGACACCTGCCAGATCTACATGACTGCTGTGTATGAGACCCTGATCGGTCTCGACAGCAGCGACAACCAGACGCTGGTACCCCGCCTCGCCACAGCCTGGGAAGGCAACACCGAGCAGACCGAATTCTCCTTCACTCTTGACCCCACCGCGACGTTCGCCGATGGCAGCAAGGTGACCAGCGCGGACGTCAAGTTCTCATGGGAGCGCCTGCAAGGGCTTCAGGGTTCGTCGTCATATCTCGCCGGCAGCATCGAAGCGATCGACGCCACCGACGAGGGCGTTGTCAAGGTCACCCTCAAAGCCCCGAACTCGGCGTTCCTTGCCCAGGTGAACAGCCCATACCTCGGCATCATCAACAGCAAGGTCGCGATTGCCAACGGCGCAACGCTCGACCCCGCCACCGACAAGGCTGAGGCCTGGTTCCTGGCCAACTCGGCAGGCAGCGGCGCCTTCGCGCTCAAGGCCTACAGCGCCGGCAACGAGCTTCGACTCAGTCGCAACGACGCCTATTGGGGCACACCGGCCGCATTCCCCGAGGTCATCATCAAGGAGACTCCGACGGCTGTGACACAGCGGCAGCAACTGGAGCAGGGTGCCGTCGACATTGCGATGCAGCTCTCCGCTGATGTTGCCGCTGGCCTGGACAGCAGCGACGTGACAGTGCAGCAGGTGCCCAGCTTCAACTTCGTCTACCTCGCTCTCAGCGAGAATGCAGTCGGCGGTGAAGCACTCACTCCGGAGGTGCGCGAGGCAATCCGTCTGGCGCTGGACTACGACAACCTGATTCAGGTCACAGCAGGCGGCGCCGGGCAGTCGCAGCCGTCCCCGATTCCCAACGGTTTCGCTGGTACGGCCAATCTTCCCAAGCCGACGCAGGACGTGGCCAAGGCCAAGGAACTGCTCGCCGCTGCCGGTGTCAGTGACATCACGCTCGACGCCACCTACCCCTCATTCAATGTCTACGGAGTCGATTTCAGTACGGCGATGCAGCAGGTCCAGACCGACCTCAAGGAGGTCGGCATCAACCTCGAACTGAACCCGGTGGAGATTGCCGTGTGGGCAGACAAGATCGGCAGCGATGGCATTCCCGTCACCATGCTCTACTTCGCTCCCGACCACACCGACTCCAGCCAGTACGTCCAGTACTTCGGCATGGCCGAGGGAACCCAGTGGCAGGGTTGGTCCAAGACCGAGCCGAGCACCGAGCAGGCGGATCTGCTGAGCCAGGCGTTCGCCACCCAGGACAGTGCCGAGCGGGCCGCGCTGTATCAGCAGCTGGCCGAGGCGATGATCGCCGACAATGTGATCATCCCGGTCGTGAACCCGGATCTGTTCCTGGCCAGCCGCTCGGACATCACGGGCATGGCCTATAGCGCCTGCTGCAACCTCGATTTGACCAAGCTCGGTCGGGCCTGATCGCCAACAGGTGAAGCGATACTTGATCCGACGCATCGCGGTGATGCCGCTGCTCCTTCTCGGAATCGCCTCGCTCGTCTTCGTCGTCTCGCGATTGACACCAGCGGACCCGCTGGTGTCAATCGTGGGCGAGCGCAACCTCAACAACCCTGAGGTAGTGGCTGCCGCGAAGGCTCGGTGGGGCCTCGACGACACAGTGCTGGTGCAATACAGCACCTATATGAAGAATCTCGTCCAAGGTGAAATGGGCACGTCATTCACCACTCGCAAACCAGTACTCGACGATCTCATCGATCGGCTGCCGGCGACTTTGGAACTGACACTTTCCGCACTGATCGGCGGCACGCTGATCGGTATCGGGCTTGGCATCGCCGCCGCCAGGAAGCACAACAAGTTCATCGATCACATCGCCCGCTTCTTCGCGCTGATTGGTTCGTCGCTCCCCGCCTTCTGGTCCGGGCTGCTGGTGCTGTACGTGCTCTACGCCCGGCTCGGGTGGTTCCCGGGCCCCGGCCGGCTCGAACCGCGCTCAACTCCGCCCAGCCGGATCACCGGCTTTTACACCGTCGACTCGCTACTGCACGGCAACGTCTCGCTGTTCTGGGAGGCAGCGACTCACCTCATTCTTCCGGCTGCGGTCCTCGGCTGGGGAGTCGTCGGAATTGTGTCCCGGCTGGTGCGAGCAAGCCTGCTGGACGAATTCTCCATGGAGTACGTCCGAGTCGGCCGGGCGATGGGCCTGCGCGAACGCACGGTCGTCAACACCCACGCAATGCGCAACGCGCTGCTCCCCACCATCACCATCGTCGCCTTCACATTCGCCTTTCTGCTCACCGGCGCGGTTCTCACCGAGACGGTGTTCTCATGGCCAGGTGTGGGCAGCTATGCGGTGGAGGCGTCTCGCAACCTCGACTTCCCTGCGATCATCGGTGTCACCATTCTCGGTGGGGTGGCCTTCCTTGTCACCAACCTGATCACCGATGTCGCCTACGCGTTCGCCGACCCGAGAATCCGTCTCTCATGACCGCCCTGTCCGCTCCCCTCTCCGTTCGCCGTCGGCGGGTCCGCCCACCGTGGCTGCGCGGACCAGCATTGGTAGGCGTCGTCGTGCTCGTCCTCTGGGCGGTCGTTGCTCTCACGCTGCCGCTGTGGACGCCGTTCGACCCACTCAAGCCCGTCGCGGCACGGCTGCAGGAGCCCAGTTGGTCGCACCTGATGGGCACCGACGCACTCGGGCGCGACGTGTTCACTCGCGCGCTGTGGGGCGCGCGTATCTCGCTCCCGGTTGCCGCAATCGTGATCATCTCGTCCGTCGTTGTCGGCACCATCGTCGGCGCCGCCGCCGGCTTCTTTGGTGGATGGGTTGATGCCATCCTGATGCGGTTGGTCGACATCACCATGGCGTTCCCGCCGATTCTGCTCGCCATGGCAATCACGGCCTCCCTCGGGCCGGGCATCCGCAACGCACTGATTGCAATGGTGCTCGTGTGGTGGCCGATCTACGCCCGACTCTTGCGCGCGCAGGTGATCGCCGTGCGTGAACGCGACTTTGTCGAGTCGGCCCACGCCATCGGCGCATCGCGTTGGCTGATCCTGCGTCGCTACGTTTTGCCGATGTCGTACACACCGGTGCTCGTCAACGCCACGATGGATTTCGGGCAGGTCGTGTTGCTGACCGCCTCGCTCAGTTTCATCGGCCTCGGCGCCCGACCGCCCTCACCGGAATGGGGCGCGATGATCACCGAGGGCGCCACCAACTTTTACCAGTGGTGGATCGCGGCGGCGCCGGGCATCGCGATTCTTCTCGTCGTGATGGCGTTCAACTTTGTTGGCGACGCGCTCCGGGACAGCCTCGATGTCAAGGAACAGGGTCGATGATCGAGCCCATCTTGTCGGTGCGCGACCTCCATGTCACCTTCGCCACCCCATTCGGCCCGGTGCCAGCGGTCCGCGGCCTCGATCTTGACGTGTTTCCGGGCGAGGCATTGGCCATCGTCGGCGAATCCGGTTCCGGCAAGAGCGCGACGATGATGGCAATGCTCGGACTGCTGCCCAGCGCTACGGTGACCGGATCGGCCACCTTCCGCGGTGCCGAGCTGGTCGGAATGCAGCCTTCTGCGCTGCGTCGGATACGGGGCAGCAAGGTGTCGATGATTTTCCAGGATCCGATGACCTCGCTGAACCCGGTGCTCACCGTCGGGCGCCAAATGTCACTGGTGATGCGCGCCCATCAATCTGGCCTGTCGAAGAAAGCTGCACTCGCCCGCGCGGTGGACTTGCTCGACCAGGTCGCCATCTCGCAACCAGCCAAACGGGTCCATGCCTACCCGCACGAACTGTCGGGCGGTATGCGCCAGCGGGTGATGATCGCGATGGCCATCTCGAACGACCCAGAAGTGCTGATCGCCGACGAGCCCACCACCGCACTTGACGTCACGGTGCAGGCGCAAATCATGGACCTACTCGGCGAGCTGCGCAGCGAGCACCATCTCGCGCTCGTCCTGATTACCCACGACCTCGGTGTTGTCGCTGGTGACGCCGACCGGGTGGCGGTGATGTACGCAGGCAGAGTGGCTGAGACGGGCGACGTCTTGCCGCTGTTCGCCGACCCCGGGCATCCGTACACACGAGGCCTGCTGGAATGCCTGCCCCGTCTGGATGCCCGCCATGAGGTGCAAGCAGCGATTCCCGGTGTCCCCGCGAGCCCGCAGTCACTGCCGCCGGGTTGCCCGTTTACACCGCGGTGCCGATTTGCAGTGGA
Organism: Ilumatobacteraceae bacterium; assembly: GCA_043740085.1. Classification (GTDB taxonomy): domain Bacteria; phylum Actinomycetota; class Acidimicrobiia; order Acidimicrobiales; family Ilumatobacteraceae; genus UBA668. Next base: position 13,440 of record JAYUCY010000143.1, on the reverse strand, counting down.
CAGTTGCTCGGACGCCGAGCCCATGCTCGCGCCTCATGGCGACACGATGATTGCATGCTCGGTGTTCGCATGACCGACACCCCCATCCTTTCCGTTCGAGATCTCGTGAAAGAGTTCAAGGTTCGCGACCGCGGGCGGGCGACTGTGGTCCATGCAGTGAGCGGCGTCAGCTTCGACGTGCAACCGGGTGAGACCCTTGCGCTCGTCGGCGAATCGGGCTGTGGCAAGTCCACCACCGGTCGCTGCATTCTCCGTCTTGTCGAACCAACCAGCGGTTCGGTGCAGTTTCGCGGTGAAGATCTGCTCGGCATGGGTCGCCACGCGCTGCGGCGCATGCGCCGCCATATGCAGATCGTGTTTCAGGATCCGCAAGCATCACTACACCCCCGCATGACGGTCCGACGCCTACTCGCCGAACCATTGCAGGTGCACGGCGAACCCGCCGACGTCGTCAGTGCCCGGGTCGACGAGCTGCTGGCGCTCGTGCAACTACGACCCGAACATCTCGACCGCTATCCCCACCAGTTTTCCGGCGGACAACGCCAGCGCATCGGAATCGCTCGCGCCCTCGCGATCTCGCCGGCATTGCTAGTTCTGGACGAGCCCGTGTCCGCCTTGGACGTCAGCATCCAGGCCGAGATCATGCGGCTCCTCATCGACCTCCGCGAGCGACTCGGGTTGTCATATGTCTTCATCGCCCACGACCTCGCTGTGGTCCGCCAGCTCGCCGACCGGGTCGCAGTGATGTACCTCGGAAAGATCGTCGAGATTGGCCCGGCTGATCAGGTCTACGAGTCGCCACAGCATCCGTACACACAGGCGTTGCTGTCGGCGGTACCGATCCCCGATCCCGCCGTTCAGCAACAGCGCCGGCGCATCGTGTTGCAGGGCGAATTGCCCAGCGCCATCGACCCACCCTCAGGTTGCCGATTCCGAACCCGTTGCTGGCGCGCAGAACAACGATGCGCCGATGAGGAACCGTTGCTGATCACCCGTAAGGGGGACCCTGCTCACACCGTTGCCTGCCACTTCCCGAGCCTCGAGTCGGCACCGCTTGATGGGCTTCCGGCATGAGCGGCACGGCCAGCGGAATTCTCGCGATCGACCTCGGCAGCACGGGCGTCAAGGTCGCCATCGTCAATGGCTCGGGTCAGGTTCTCGCGAATGCCGGCGAGGTACTGCCGCTGATCTTCACCGACGACGGCGGTGTAGAGCAGGACGCGCGTGGATGGTGGGCCGCGATCGGCCGATGCAGCCGGCGCGCACTGGCCCAATCCGGGCTCGGGCCCACCGATATCGGCACGGTCGCCGTCACCAGCCAATACACCTCGACGCTTGCGGTTGACGCTGCCGGACTGCCGCTCGGCAACACGATCATGTGGATGGACGGTCGCGGCCGCCACCACCATCCCTCGATCGCCACATCAGCGAACCGCGGTCGTTGGATCGAGCTGCACGGGATGGCGCCGTCGGGCAATGACGACATCGGCCATATCGGCATCATTCGCGACCTCTGGCCCGATGTGTACGCGGCAGCAGCCGCGTTCGTCGAGCCAATGGACGCGATCGCTGCCCGCCTCACCGGGCACGTGACAGCGACGCAGAACACCATGTTCCCAATGCTGTCGGTCGACAACCGCACCTGGGGCTCCACGGAGTACAGCGACGAACTGCTGGCCATGTCGGCGCTCGATGTCGACAAACTGGCGCTGCTCGTGCCGATGGGTCAGCCCCGCGGCACGATCACCGCCATCGCAGCCGAACATCTGGGTGTCTCCCCACGTGCCGTCATTGCCGATGCAACGATCGACTCGGTGACCTCCGCAATCGGCACCGGTGCGACCGACAGCAGCCGATGCGGCCTGATTATCGGCACCACCACGGTGCTAGCCACGCACCTCCCCGACAAACGACACGACCCTGATCATGGTCTGACGTCTGCGCCAAGCCCGCTCGCTGGCAGCTACTTTCTGGTGGCCGAGAACGGGGTTGGTGGCAAAGCGCTCGACGTCCTCGTCAACCACATCATCTACCCGAACGACGGTCTCGGCGAGCCGGCCCCGGCAGATGCGTTTGAACGGGTCCTCGCCGTTGCAGCCGCAGCTCCGTGTGGCGCCAACGGGGTCATGTTCCTGCCGTGGCTGATCGGCTCGCTCGCTCCCAGCTATCACAGCCGCTCACGCGCAGCGTTCGTCAACATCAGCCTCGGCAGCACCCGTAGCGACATGGCGAGAGCTGTGGTCGAAGGCGTCGCGCTGAACGCCGCGTGGCTCATGCCTCATTTCTCGGCCCTGGCCGGAAGTACGTATAGCGAGGTCGGCTTTGGTGGAGGCGGGGCCAGCTCGCCGCTGTGGGGTCAGAGCCTTGCCGACTGCTTCGACATACCGGTCCGTCGCCTCGCCGATTCGTCATCCACCAACGCCCGCGGCGCGGCGCTCGTCGCGATGATCGCCGACGGGCGGATCACGCTCGATGACAGCCGAGCGATGCTGCCGACTGCCGAATTACACGAACCGGACCCTGTGGCCCACGACGTGTACCAACGACTTCTGCCGCAGTTCATCGACTTTCACGACCGTGCCGCGCCGTTTTACGACGCACTCAACTCATCGACAACCGAGGTTCCATCATGAACACCACCCCAGAATCCGTCAGCAACATTGTCTCACCCATGCACCCCTACGCAGATCGGTACGACGTGCACTCGGCAATGCCCGAGCAAGGCGTGAGCCGCGACGAGATCCTGCGCGAGCTGCGTGAGATGTCCAGCGAGGAGGACGCAAAGGGTGACAGCGGTCGGGTCAGCGGCAGCATCTACAGCGGCGACCACGACCACTACGCATTCCTCGTCGAGGCGTATGCGTTCTACGCACACTCAAATGTGTTGCAGCGCGACATGTACCCGAGCGCGACGAAGATGGAAGCCGAGATCATTGCGATGACGGCCGGCATGCTGCACGGTGACACCGAAGGCGCCGACGGCGTGGGTGGTTTAATCACATCCGGCGGCACGGAAAGTCTGGTCACGGCGATGCTCACGTATCGCGAGTGGGGCCGCAACGTGAAGGGCATCGAGCATCCCGAGGTGATCGTGCCGGTCACCGCGCACCCAGCGCTCGACAAGGCATTCCACTACTTCGGCATCAAGGTCGTGAAGGCACCGGTCACCGACCACTACGTCGTCGACCTCGACTTCGTCCGCGACCACATCGGTCCGAACACCGTCGCGCTCATTGGTTCAGCCGGTACGTATCCCCATGGTCTCATCGACCCCATTCCCGCACTCGGCCAATTGGCACTCGAGCATGGCCTCGGGTTGCACGTCGACGGTTGCCTTGGCGGGTTCATCATCGCGTGGGCAGAGGATCTCGGATATCCACTGCCGCCGTTCGACTTCCGGGTTCCTGGTGTCACGTCCATCTCGGCCGATACACACAAGTACGGATACACGCTGAAGGGCAGCTCCGTGTTGCTGTTCAAGCCAAAGTCATTGCGACGCGAGCAGTACTTCTTGCAGGATGGCTGGCCCGGCGGGATGTACTCGTCCCCCAGCATGGGTGGCAGCCGCAGCGGCGGGCTGATAGCAGCCACGTGGGCCTCGATGCTGCACCTGGGTAAAGCCGGCTATCGGGCAATTGCGGCCGACATCTTCCGAACCGCCGACGCAGTAAAGGCTGCCGTTCGTGCGCATCCTGAACTGGAGTTGATCGGCGACTCGTTGTTCAACGTTGCGTTCACGGCGAACCACGACAGCGGCATTGACATCTTCCACGTCAACGACGGTCTCGCCGATCGCGGCTGGCGGATGAACGGCCTGCAGCGGCCGCCAGCATTGCACTTTTGTATCACTCGTCCGAATACTCAGGAGGGCGTTGCCGAGGCCTTCGCGGTCGACCTCGCTGCCGCCGTCGAGTACGCCAAGAACCCGCCGTCGGCGATGCCCAAGAGCGGCGCGATGTACGGCGCCGGCGGCCGCACCATGGACAGCGACCGGTTGCGCGTTGGTTTGTTCGACCGGCTCGATGCAATGCACGAGGTGGGGCCGCAGTGACCCATCCGTTCCGGTTTGGCGTCGAAATGATGGCGCGTGTGGTCAGAGGTCTTGGAAGGTCTCGTCCATCAGGTCGGCAAGCTCCTGATCGTGGATGGCTTTGCTGCCGGTGGCAGGACTGCCGCTACCGATGCGGCTGACCAGACGCAGGTCGTAGCCCTGCTGCTTGATCCGCCAGAAGCGAGCCTCAACGAAGCGCCAGGGACCCATGTTGTCGGGTTCTTCCTGCAGCCACACGACTTGCTTGGCGTTGGGGTAGGCGTCCAGCACGGCGCGCATCTGGTCACCGGGGAACGGGTAGAGCTGCTCGACGCGCACGATGGCGACAGGCGCCGACCGAACGTCGCGCTGGCGTAACGCGTCCCACGCCACCTTGCCGCTACAGAACACGACGCGCCGCACCGCGGCACGGTCGCTGACCCGGGGGTCATCGATGACCTCCTGGAAGGAACCGGTAGTCAGGTCGGTGACCGGAGAGCGGCTCTCCTTCATGCGCAACGGCCCCTTGGGCGTGAACAGCACCAACGGCTTACGAACGTCGCGGCGCACCTGACGACGCAACAGGTGAAAGTACTGGGCGGCCGTGGTGGCGTTGCACACCTGAATGTTGTCGTCTGCGCACAGCGTGAGGAAGCGCTCGATACGCGCCGAGCTGTGCTCGGGGCCTTGGCCCTCGAAGCCGTGTGGCAGCAACAGCACCAACCCGTTCTCTTGGCCCCACTTGTCTTCGGCGGCCACGAGGTACTGGTCGATGATGATCTGCGCGCCGTTGACGAAGTCGCCGAACTGCGCTTCCCAAATGACCAACGCTTCGTGGTTCTCGTGCGCGTAGCCATACTCGAAACCGAGCGCGGCGTACTCGCTGAGCAGGCTGTCGTACACCCAGAAGTTGGCGGTCTTGCCCGGCAACGTCGCGATGGGAACCCACGGCTGCTCGTTCTCGAAGTCGATGAGCGCGGCATGGCGCTGGCTGAACGTGCCACGACGGCTGTCCTCACCAGCAAGGCGCACAGGGGTGCCCTCTGCGATGAGCGAACCCATCGCCAACAGCTCGGCCGTCGCCCACTCCATCTCGCCCTGCTCGTGGTACAGCTTCGAGCGGGTCTCGAACTGGCGGGTCAGCTTCGGGTGCGGGGTGAACCCTTCGGGATACTCCGTGAAGTGATCGAAGATTGCGTCGAGCGCAGCACGGTCGACGCCGGTCTCGGTGTGCGGCCGCACGCCCATTGGTTTGGGCGGCTTGGCGACCTTCACCGGCTCGGGCGCGTGTGAACGGGTCTCGTCAAGCGCTGACTGCAGCTTGGTGTGGAAGTCGGCCAGCGCACCCTCGGCCTCTTCGACGGACAGCTCGCCACGCTTCACCAACGCCTCGACATACAGCTTGCGCACACTGCGGTGCTCGGCAATTGCCTTGTACATCAGCGGCTGGGTGTAGCTGGGATCGTCGCCTTCGTTGTGGCCGAAGCGGCGGTAGCAGACCATGTCGATGACGACGTCTTTGTGGAAGCGCTGGCGGTACTCGAACGCCAACTCGGCAACGCGCACGCACGCCTCGGGATCGTCGCCGTTGACGTGGAAGATGGGTGCCTGCACGGTCTTGGCAACGTCGCTGCAATACAGCGAGCTGCGCGAGTGCTGCGGGCTGGTGGTGAACCCGATCTGGTTGTTGATGATGAGGTGGATGGTGCCGCCGACGCGGTAGCCGGCAATGTCGCTCATCGCGAGGCATTCGGCAACGATGCCCTGCCCGGCAAACGCGGCGTCGCCGTGAATCAACAGGGCCAAGGAGGGGAACGACCCTGGCGGATCGATCTTGTCCTGAATGGCGCGGACCGTACCCAGCACGATGGGGTCGACTGTCTCCAGGTGGCTGGGGTTCGCTGCCAGCTCGAGCCGGATGGACTCGCCGTTCGAACCGGCGTACTTGCCGCTGGCCCCAAGGTGGTATTTGACGTCGCCCGAACCCTGCACCGAGCTGGGGTCGACGTGGCCCTCGAACTCCTTGAAGATCTGGTCGTAGCTCTTGCCGATCACGTTCACCAACACGTTGAGTCGACCGCGGTGGGCCATGCCCAACACTGCCGAATCCATGCCGCCGTCGGCAGCCATGGTGAGCACCTGATCGAGAATCGGGATGGCGCTCTCTGCACCCTCGAGACCGAAGCGCTTCGTGCCCACGTACTTGGTGGCCAGGAACTTCTCAAACGCCTCGGCGGCGTTCAGCCGTTCGACGATGCGACGCTTGCGATCCTTGTCCAGCTCGTAGGTGGCGCCTTCCAGCTTGCTCTGAATCCAGCGCTGCTCGGCGAAGTCCTGAATGTGCATGTACTCGACGCCGATGGTGCGGCAGTACGCGTCGCGCAGCACATGCAACAGGTCGCCCAACTTCAACTTCTCCGTGCCGCCGACGCCACCTGTGAGGAACTCGCGATCGAGGTCCCAGATGGTGAGGCCGTAGGTCGCCGGGTCCAGCTCGGGCGGCATATGCGGTTGCTTCCAGCGCAACGGGTCAAGATCGGCGATGAGGTGTCCGCGAACGCGGTGCACGCGAATGAGCGTGGCCACCTGCATCTGCTTGTGCAGCATCGCGTCTTCACGATTGACAGGGTTCTGGTCGACGTGCCACTGCACTGCCTCGTACGGCACACCGAGGCTGGTGAAGACATCGTCGTAGAAGCCGTGCTCGCCCAGCAGCAGTTCGTGCACGCGCTTGAGGAACATGCCGCTCTCGGCGCCCTGAACGATGCGATGGTCGTAGGTGCTGGTGATAGTGACGACTTTGCTGACACCCAGCGCGCCAAGAGTGCTGTGGTCGGCGCCCTGAAACTCGGCCGGGTAATCAATGGTGCCAACGCCAACAATCACGCCTTGGCCGGGCATCAGGCGCGGCACGCTCTGCACGGTGCCGATGGTTCCTGGGTTGGTGAGCGAAATCGTGGCGCCCTGGAAGTCGCTGACTACCAGCTTGTTGCTCTTCACCTTGCGGATGAGGTCTTCGTACGCGGCCAGAAAGCCGGCGAAGTCCTGCGCGTCCGCTTCGCGCAGCACGGGCACGACAAGGGTGCGGCTGCCATCGGACTTGCTGACATCGACCGCCAACCCCATGCTGACGTGCGCGTTGCGAATGATGCGCGGCTTACCGTCGGTGCCGGTGGTGAACGAGTTGTTCATGTTGGGCACGGCGTCGGAGATGGCGCGCACGATGGCGTAGCCGATGAGGTGCGTGAAGCTGACCTTGCCTTGGCCGGTACGGCTGCGGTAACCGTTGATGACCGAACGATTGACCTCCAGCAACTTGGCCGGGACGTTGCGGAAGCTGGTGGCGGTGGGCACCGTCAGGCTGCGCTCCATGTTGTTCGCGATAGCCACACCAGCGCCGCGGATTGGCTCGCCGATTTCCTCAGCACCGGCTCCAGCGAGTGCAGCGGCCGTGGGTGCCGGCGATGGCGTGGCGGCAGCCGGGGCCGCTGGTGCAACGGGCTCTGACGCCACCGCGGCAGCAGGTGCGGCAGCAGGTGCCGGGGTGGGTGCAATGGTCTTGTAGTCCTCGAAGAACTCCTGCCAGGTCTCGCTCACGGAGCCTGGATCGGAGCGGAACTGCTCGTACATTTCCTCGACGAGCCAGGAGTTCGCGCCGAACTTCCCGGCGGAGGAGTCGGTGGTAGTCATCGCAGGTGATGGTACTTGCGAACATCACCGGCGACGTGACCCGAACAGGACCCATCGCACGAGTTGTATTTCCGAAGTCAATACTTCTAGAATTCGATCCATGAAGACTCGGTTGTTGACCCCCGTTGTTGCTGTCGGCCTGCTTGCGCTCGGCGCCTGTGGAGGCGAGCGCGCCAGCAGCGGCAGCGCACCCACCGCCGTCGACGTCGAGGTGCACGCGCTTGATGGCATCGCATGGGACGCTCCGGCCTACACGGCCACCGCCGTCGACGGTGTCATCACCATCTTCGCTGCCAACGACAGCTCCTTGCCGCACAACCTGCAGGTGCTGGACAAGGATGGCAAGGACGTCGGCAAGCTCGTCGATCTTGCGAGCCCTGGCGCCAGCAAGACGGTCGAGCTGACCATCGCACCGGGTGAGTACCGCATCGTGTGCGAGATTCCCGGGCACACCAACATGAACTCCACGCTCACCGTCATCTAGGGTTCGTCGGCAGGTGTCGTTGCCCCGCTAGTCGCCGAGCGCCTCGCGCACTCGGTCGGCCCACTCCACCAACTCGGTGCTACCGCCGGCCGCGTGAATCTCCGTACGCTGGCGCGCCAATTCCACGGCCGCCGCCGCAACCTGCGCGGTAAGGATCTGCTCGGCGATACGCGAGCGCACCGTGCCCGCCAGCGCCGGGCTGGCGCCGCCGGTACTGACCGCCACCGTGACCAAACCTCGGCGCGCCACGGCCGGCAAAATGAACGAACAGTTCTGCGGGTCGTCGGCACTATTCACCCACACCCGCGCCGACCGGGCGTCGGCCGCCACCTCTGCGTTGACGGCGACGTCGTTGGTGGCGGTGATCACGAGCTGAAAGTTGGCGGCCTCGCCAGACTCGTATGGCCGACGCTGCGCGCTCGCCACAAGTTCTGCCAGCTCAGGCACTATCTCGGGCGCGACCACGGTGATCGCCGCGCCGGCCTCGGCGAGGCCGCTGGCCTTGCGAAAAGCAATCACCCCGCCACCCACCACGAGCACGGGAACGCCTTCTAGCTCAAGGAACACCGGGTATGGAAACGCCATACACCGATCCTACGCGTCAAAATCTATAATTCTGATCGGAATAGTCGGGAATGACGGTAGAAAGGTGGCGCATGTCGATCTCGATCCCCTCCTCCCTCGACACTTCCCACCCGGCCGCCGTCGTTCGTTGGGCAGCCGACGCGTTCGGCGTCGACAACTTGGTTGTCACCGCCAGCTTCGAAGACGCCGTGCTCGTACACGTCGCCGCGACTGCCGTCCCCGGCATCGAGATCACACTGCTGGACACGCAGTACCTCTTCGCCGAGACCGAGTGGCTGGTCGATGAGCTCACCAAGCAGCTCGATCTCAACCTGCGCATCGTGCGCCCACTGCCCGAAATCGTGCCCGACAACCTGTGGCAGGCCGACATCGAGGCGTGCTGCAACGTGCGCAAAGTCGAACCGTTGAATCGTGCGATCGCCGGCAAGCACGCGTGGCTCACCGGCATCCGCCGGGCGGACGGCCCCACTCGCGCCAACGCACCGGTCGCCGCGTACGACATTGGTCGCGGCCTGGTCAAGGTGAACCCACTCGCAACGCTCAGCGATGATGACATGGCGCTGTATGTGCAAGTACACGACCTGCCCGTGCACCCGCTGCTGGACAAGGGCTACTTCAGCATCGGCTGCTGGCCGTGCACGCGGCCTACTGCGCCGGGTGAGGACAAGCGCGCCGGGCGCTGGAGCGGCAACGCAAAGACAGAATGTGGGCTGCACGTATGAGCACGGAACTGATCTCCGCAGCGCATCTCGATGCGCTCACCGACGAAGCCATCACCATCATTCGCGAGGTCGCCACCGAGTGCGAAAATCCGGTGCTGCTGTTCAGCGGTGGCAAGGACAGCGCCGTGCTGTTGCATCTCGCGGTGCTTGCCTTTGCACCGGCACGGCTGCCGTTCCCCGTCATGCACATCGACACCGGCCACAACTTCGACGAGGTCATCGCCTATCGCGATGTACTCGTGAAGGACTGGGGTGTGCGTCTGGTCGTCGCCAGCGTCCAAAAGTCGATCGATAGCGGCCGGGCCGTGGAAGACGTCGGCCCCCGCGCCAGCCGCAACCGGCTGCAGTCCGTCACGCTGCTCGACGCCATCGCGGAGCACGGGTTCGACGCCGCCTTTGGTGGCGGGCGCCGCGACGAGGACAAGGCACGTGCCAAGGAACGCATCCTCAGCTTCCGCGACCGTCAGGGCCGCTGGGACCCACGGTCGCAGCGGCCCGAGCCGTGGGCGCTGCTCAACCCGCGCATCCGCAAGGGTGAGCACCTGCGTGCCTTCCCGCTGTCCAACTGGACGGAACTCGACATCTGGCAGTACATCGCTCGCCACGACGTGCCGCTGCCCGACATCTACTTCAGCCATACGCGCTCGGTCGTCGAGCGCGACGGCATGCTGCTGTCGGTCGGTGGGCCTGTGGTGTTGGAACCCGGCGAGCAGCCGTTCGATGCCGTGGTCCGCTACCGCACGGTCGGCGATGCAAGCTGCACCGGCGCGGTTGCGTCCACCGCTGCCACGATCGACGAGGTACTTGCCGAAGTAGCCGCCGCCCGGATTACCGAGCGTGGCGCAACCCGAGCCGACGACACGTTCAGCGAGTCCGCAATGGAAGATCGCAAGCGAGAGGGCTACTTCTGATGAGGACGACACTGGCCACGCGGCCAACGCTGCGAATCGCCACCGCAGGCTCGGTCGACGACGGCAAGAGCACGCTCATCGGCCGCCTCCTACACGACACCAAGACCGTGTTCGAGGATCAACTGCAGGCGGTGGTGAAGGCCAGCCGCCGCTACGGCGATGGCGAGACCAACCTTGCGCTGCTCACCGATGGCTTGCGCGCCGAGCGCGAGCAGGGCATCACCATCGACGTGGCTCACCGCTACTTCGCAACGCCGGCACGCAGTTTCATCGTTGCCGACACACCGGGCCATGCGCAGTACACGCGCAACATGGTCACCGGCGCGTCCACCTCCGACGTGGCCATCGTGTTGGTCGACGCCCGCCACGGTGTGGTCGACCAGACGCGTCGCCACGCACTCATCGCCGCCCTGCTGGGCGTCGAGGCCATCATCGTGGCCGTCAACAAGATGGACCTCGTGGACTGGGCAGAGCCCGAGTTCATTCGCATCTCGGAGGAGACGCGAGCGTTCGTCGACGCACTCCCCCATCACGTGCCTGTCACCGCCATTCCGATGTCAGCGCTGCTGGGCGACAACGTGGTCGACGGGTCGCAACACATGCCCTGGTACCACGGCCCGCCGTTACTGGAGTTTCTTGAGAACTTCGATGCCACACCGTCGGAGCTACCCGGAGCGCGCGTGCACGTACAACGCGTCATCCGTCCGCAGGGCGGCCCGCAGGCCGACTTCCGCGGCTACGCAGGCGTCGTTGCCGCTGGCACGCTCACGCCCGGCGCAGCCATCACCGTGCTGCCCAGCGGCCGTACCAGCACTGTTGCCGCCGTGCATCGTTGGGGCGCACTCGTCGCGTCGGCCGAACCCGGTCATGCGGTCGTGGTGGAGCTCACCGACGATGTCGACGTGGCTCGCGGCGACGTCCTGGTGGTCAGCGACGCAACGGTGCCCCCGATCGTCACCGAAGACATCGTGGTCGACATCTGCTGGATGATTGACCAGCCACTGATCGCCGGCAGCCGGCACTGGTTCAAGCACGGGTCGCGCACCGGCCACGCAACCGTCACCGCCATCGAGCATCGCTACGACCCGGTCTCGCCCAATCACGAACCTGCCGACCAGTTGGTGCTGAACGACATCGGCCGCGTGCACCTTCGCTTGGGCGAGCCGATCGTTGCCGACATCTACGCCCACCATGCGGAGGGCGGCCGCCTGATTTTGATTGATGCGGCCACCAACACCACCGCCGGCGCAGCCATGATCGCCGCTGTCCACCCTGGCAGCCCCGCCTGAAAATGATGGATACGCCGCTCAAGGGCACGGTCGCCCTGGTCGGTGCGGGCCCGGGCGATCCTGAGTTGCTCACCGTTCGCGCGGCCCGACTGCTGGCGGCCGCGGACGTCGTGGTCTACGACGCGCTCGTCGGCGACGGCGTGATGGCGCTGATCTCACCGACCGCCGAGTTGATCGATGTGGGTAAGCGGCCCGGCCAGGGCGTCGCCCAGGAGCTGATCAACGTATTGCTGCTCCGTCTCGCCGGCGAAGGAAAGCGCGTCGTGCGCCTGAAGGGCGGCGACCCGTTCGTGTTTGGTCGTGGTGGCGAGGAAGCCGTCGCGCTGGCGGCAGCGGGCCTGCGGTGCGAGATCGTGCCCGGTATCTCGTCGGCAATCGCGGCACCCGCGGCCGCCGGGGTGCCTGTGACGTTTCGCGGCATCGCAGCATCGTTCACCGTGGTCACCGGCCATCGCCAGCACGGCGAGGCACCGATCAAGTGGGCAGCACTGGCGCAGACCGGCGGCACGCTGGTGGTGCTGATGGGCGTTGCTCACCGTGGCGAAATCGCCGATGCGTTGATGGCCGGCGGGTTAGCCGCCGATACGCCGGTCGCCGCGATTCATCGGGCGACCACCGGCGCGGAAACTGCACAGCGATGCATGCTCAGCGAACTGGGCACGACCGCTGTGCAGTCTCCGGCAACCTTGGTCATTGGCGCAGTCGCCGCACTTGACGTGACGGCGATTGCGAACTCGACGATTACGCGGCCTTGAGGAAGATCTCGCTGAGGATCAGGAACACAACCCACAGGCCAAAGCCGGCGATGAGCGGGTTGCGCACGCCGGGGCCGTCGTACATCTGATTGAGGCCCTTGTTGGCTTCCGTCTTCCACGGCAGCAGACCAAGCGCGTTCAGTTCCATCACGACGATGATGACCAGCGAGATGGTCCAGAACGCCATCATTCCACCGGAGCTGACCTCCGCGCCCTGACGCAGCGAGTGGCCCTTGTAGACCATGAAGAACAGCATGCTGATGGAGAAGATTGCGTTCTGACGGCTGGCCATGAGCGCCTTGCGGCCGGCGGCCGCTGCGCCCGGGTCGGGCGTGCCACCGGCGAGCACGTTGGCGGCGTTGGCGAGCACCACCTTCTGGCAGCGCCAGATGACGCCCCACACGTTGAGCAACATGATGGTGCCCAGCAACATGCCGGCGCTGATAGCGATGCCACCGGCGCTCTTGCCGAAGCCGCTGGCGAAGTAGTTCTTCGTCACGATGGTGATGAGGATGCCAGTGACGAACGTGCTGACCGCTGCCCAGCGGAACCACCACAGCGCCTTACGAGCGACCTTGTCGATGGCGATGAGACGGGCCTTGCCGCCAATCTCCTTGTGCGGCTCGGCCTCGAACTGTCCGAACGCGGGCACCTGCACGAAGTTGAAGTAGTAGAGAAGACCGATCCAGGTGATACCGGCCAGAATGTGCAGCCAGCGGAACCCGAAGCTGCCAAGGCTGTCTGCACTGAAGAAACCGTTGTAATCTGCGAGCACTTTTCCGTACCCCTCCCTTGTCAAACCGAACTTGTCCGTAACGTAGCACCGCCACCCCAGGCGACAGCGAAATGGCGGCAGCGGCATTGGCGCTGGTGGCATTAGCCTGCCATCTCGTCATGGCTCACGAATTCATTTACACCTGTTACAAGCTGGCTCGCTTCTACCCACCGGATCGCACGGTGCTGGAGAACATCTC
>JAYUCY010000142.1:0-14406 GCA_043740085.1 Ilumatobacteraceae bacterium | reverse complement strand
CCGCCGCCTCCGCGTCACTGCCTCGATGACATGGTGATCGTGGCGCCACTCTTCGAATAGGGGTTACCCACAGTCTGTGGATAAACCTGTGATGTAATTACATCACTGTGACTCACCGCTGTGTGTCAAAGATGCCCACCCACCGCCGCTGGTCAGCGCCCGACAGCCTTTACGTAAAGGCGTGGTGCGAGGCTATTTCCACTTCGTGGCGGTGAACAGGCCGGCCAGCATGAAGGTCAGACCCACCAGCACCCCGCTGTTGGTGTTGTTGAACGAGGGAATCAGATACCGCGACAGGATCGCGAGCACACCTAGGCCGATGAATACGGCCATCATGATGGGCACCCACTTCGGGCTCTCGTAGTACTCCTTGGGCGTCGGCGGCGTGTAGCGCGACGACTGGCCGATGGAGCTTTCGTGATGCGGTGCCTCTTTGGCCATCGACGTCACCTGACCGGGCTTGGTTCCCTTGGGTGTCACACGGCCAGTTGATTTGCGTTTCGGAGGAGCCACGGCGGCAGAGTCTAGGCCAACACATTCGACAACGGTTGGTCTCACCGGGCAGGCTGTAGTTGTGCCTCGCGTTCTCGTGATCGATAGCTACGACAGCTTCGTCTACAACCTTGTCCAGTACCTCGGCGAGCTCGGTGCCGAGCCCATCGTCGTGCGCAACGACCAGTTGACGGTTGACGAGGCATTGGCCATGGAGCCCGACGGCGTGTTGCTGTCACCGGGCCCCGGGCGCCCCGAGGACGCTGGCATCATCTGCGACGCGATCCCCGCCTTCGGTGCTGCGGGCACTCCTGTGTTGGGTGTCTGCCTGGGCCATCAGGCCATCGGCCACGTATACGGCGGTTCTGTAGTTCGTGCCCCGAACCTGATGCACGGCAAGACCTCCCCGATAGAGCACCATGGCGCGGGAGTCTTCGAGGGCTTGCCGTCGCCGCTGACTGCAACCCGTTATCACAGCCTGGTCATCGACCCGGCCACGATGCCGGCGTGCCTGGAAGTGACCGCTCTGTGCGACGACATCGTGATGGGTGTACGCCACCGCGAACTACCCATCGAAGGCGTGCAGTTTCACCCGGAGAGCATTCTCACCGGCGCCGGCCACGACCTACTGCGCAACTTCTTGCGCCGCATCTAGCACAGCACTACACCGTGGTGGTGGTGGTGGTCGTCGTGGTCGTGGTGGTGGTCGTCGTCGTCGTCGGAGCGACCGTGGTCGTCGTGGGCGCAATGGTTGTGGTGGTAGTCGCAACAACCACTGCTTTGCCGACCTTGAGCCTGACGACAGTTGCAGGCGGAACATCGGTGCCGGAGGCGATGCTCTGCGTGATCACCTTGCCATCCTTGGGGTCGCCCGCCGGCACGTTCTGGTACGTGACTTCAACCCCCAGTCCGAGGCCGGTGAGCTTCGCGCGGGCGGAAGCCTCGGTAAGGCCCTCGACCGGGGGGACCTTCACCAGAGCGGCGCCACTGGAAACGAACAACGTGATGGGGCTGCCATTGGCCACCAGCGCCGAGACGGCCGGGTCGGTTCGAATGGCAGTGCCCGCCGCCACCGTGGTGCTGGATTCCTGGGTGACTGACACCACAAGCCCGGCAGTCTCCAGGGTTGCCCGAGCATCGGCCTCGGAGAGGCCACTGATCGGCGGCACCGCAACCTGATTGGCACCCGCCGAAATGACCAACGTGATGACGTCGCCCTGGCGAACCTGCGTACCAACTGGCGGATCGGTGCGAATGACCTTGCCAGCCTCCACGCCCGGGTTGTCCTCGGTGACGATGGTCGCGTTGAGGACCAGACCCTTGCTGTTGAGATAGTCGGCGGCTTCCTGCTGCGTCTTGCCAGCCAGATCATCCAACGCGAACGGCGTGCGCACCGGCACATAAAAGACGGTGACTGCCTGCCCGCGCTGCACGGAGGTACCGGCGATGGGGTCCGTACGAGTGATGGTGCCCTCTGGCCAATCGGCGGCCGGCGCCGGATCAATCTGCGCTGGATTGAGCTGCAGCCCTTCATCAGTGAGGACCTTGCTGCCATCCTCCAGCACGGCTCGCGTCACGTCGGGCATCGCGAACTCGCTGGGCGCCTTGTCCTTCGAGAGCGCGTTGAACAGCACCAGCCCACCAACGACGAGCGCGATGAGCGCGAGAAACCCGATGACCGCATACATTCCGCCGCGGCCTTCGGGTTGCTGGGGCTGCTGCACCATCGCGGAGGTGCGCGGCACGGCGCCAGTACCAGCGGTACCGGGCATGGCGGTGGTGCGCGGCAGGCCAACCGTGGCCGCGGGCGCTGCCGTCCGTGACATGGCAGTGGTGCCGGCGGCGGCGCCCATGGCATTGGCCAGTGCCTGCACCGGCTCGCCATTGCGGAAGCGACGCAGGTCGTCGCGCACGGCCTCAGCGGTCGGGTAACGGATCTCGGGCTTCTTGGCCAGCAGCTTCGCCACGATTGCCTCAAACGATTTCGGCACATCGGCGACGAGCTGGTTGAGTGGCTGCGGCTGCTCGTGCACCTGCTTGTACGCAATGCTGACCGGGTTCTCGCCGCTGAACGGCGGACGGCCGGCCACCATCTCGTAGAGCACGATGCCCAACGAGTACAGATCGCTGCGCGGGTCCGGGTTGGCGCCCTGCGCCTGCTCGGGCGAGAAATATGTGGCGGTGCCCATCACCGAGCCGGCTTGCGTGAGGTTGCTCTCGGTGGGCGCATTCATTGCCCGGGCGATGCCAAAGTCGGCCACTTTCACCTGGCCATTGGCGCCAATGAGAATGTTGGCCGGCTTGATGTCGCGGTGCACCACACCATTGCGATGCGCAAAGCCCAGTGCCGCCGCGATCTCGCTGCCGATCTCCGCCGCCTGCTGGCTGTTGACGTGGCCGTTGGCGCGCAGGATGTCGGCCAGCGTGCGCCCCTGCACGTACTCCATTGCCATGAAGTAGGTGTTGGCGTACTGGCCCCAGTCGTACACGCCAACGATGTTGGGGTGGTTCAGGTTGGCGGCGCTTTGCGCCTCGCGGCGGAAACGCTCGACGAAGTTGGGGTCCACTGCGAACTCAGGGAACAATACCTTGATGGCCACTGGCCGGTCCAGCAACAGGTCGCGCGCCAAGAACACGTCGGCCATGCCGCCGCGCCCGATGCGCTGCTGAAGTTCATAGCGGTCGTTGAGAACGGTCCGCTCGGTGTTGCTGCTCACTGCGCTGCTTTCTGGCTGAAATCGCCAACCGAGGATACAGACCGGGCCTGCCGAAGAGCATTCATGTCAGAGGCCCGACGCGAACAGATAGTCGAAGACCTGCTTCGCAATGGGGCCGGCAAGCTTGCCGCCGGTGCCCGCGCTGATCTGATCAGTGGTGCCCTTGATGACCACCGAGATCGCATAGCGCGGCGCCTCGGCGGGGGCGAAGCCGATGATCCACGCGTGAGAGCGCTGCGGCTCGCCCTCTACGAAGTTCAGCTGCGCGGTACCCGTCTTGGCTGCCGCCTGAATGCCGTTCGCCAACTGCATCGGCTTGCCGGTGCCGTTGTTGACCACGCCCACCATCAGTCCGGTGAGCGTGGCCGCCGTGGCCGCCGAGATCGGTGTCTTCCACACTTGGTCGGTGGGCGTGCGGGAGATCACAGTGCCATCGTGCTTGAGGGTGGCTGCGATCACGTGCGGCGTCATCATCCGGCCACCATTGGCGACCGTGGCCGCGACCATGCACATTTGCAGCGGCACCATCAGGTCGTTGCCCTGCCCGAAACCGCCAATGGCCAGCAACGGCAACTGGTTCTCGAAGAAGGGTGCATCGCACGGCAGCACGTTGCCGCAGAAACTGCTGGCCACCGCGCCCGGAAGGTCGATGGGCAATTTCTCGCCGATGCCCCACGAGCGAACACCATCCGTCATGCGCTGCGGGCCGAGCTCGGTAGCCATCCGCGCGAACGGGATGTTGCAACTGCGATAGAAGACCTCGGCCATCGTGCCACCGCACGCCTTCCCGCCATAGTTCCGAATCGGGTCGTTGGTCTGTGGTGGGACGAACTCGGTCTCGCTGGGCCACGAGCGTTCCATGTCGGTGACGCCGTTCTCCAGCGCGATTCCGGTGGTGACCACCTTGAACGCGGAGCCGGGCATGTAGTTCTCCTGGTACGCGTTCGCGAGCAGCGGCTTACCGGGGTAGTTGTTGAGGAAGTCGAGAACGTCCGCGGCCTTCTTGGTGTCGTGGTCGGCAACTTGGTTGGCGTCGAAGCGGGGCAGGCTGACCATCGCCAAGATCTCGCCAGTGCGAACGTCCATCACCACCACCGAGCCCTGCACCGCCTCGGTTGCACCGTTGGCCATTTGGGCCGCGTTGAAGTCGTCGATCGCCTGCGCCGCCGCCACCTGCACATCGTTGCGCAGGGTCAGCTGCACGCTGCCGGTGTTGTCGGCACCGCCAAAGACACTGTCCACTTTCTGCTGCGTGGTGTTACCCATCAGCACGTCGTTCTGTGTCTTCTCCAACTGCGAACTGCCAAAGCTGTACGTGTAGTAGCCGGTGATGTTGCTGAAGAGATTCAGGGTCGGGTACTCACGCTGATACTTATACGGCGACTCGGGATCCGGCACGGGCACGCTGCGCGCCACCACCACACCGTCGGCGGTGATGATGGGGCCGCGCATGCGATTGAAGTCGCGGATGGTCTGGCGATTGTTCTGCGGCGCCGCGTTCAGCTCATCCTTCTTCTTCACCTGGATGATGTTGAGCGCCGCGAAGAGCGCTATGTACAGCACCAAGAGCCCGGCCGCCAGCTTGCGAATCTGCTTGTTCACGTGGTGACACCCTTGCGTTCGGCACGGCGCAGGCGACGCGCTGCAAGGCGCTCGGAGAACGTCAATTCGTCGGGCGTTTCACCCCGGCGGCGCGCACTCGAATCGCTGATACGCAAAAGGAGCGCTAGCAGGATGTAGTTCGACAGGAGGCTGCTGCCGCCGTAGCTGACGAACGGCAAGGTGATACCCGTCAGCGGGACCAGCCGCACCACGCCCCCGATGATGATGAATGCCTGCATCGTGATGATGGTGGTGAGGCCGGTTGCCAGAAGTTTCTCAAACGGGCGGTCGGCACGCATCGCCACCCGCAGGCCACCGCCCAGCAGCAGCAGGAATGCGATGACGATCGCGGTGGCCCCGATCAGGCCCATCTCCTCGCCGATGGCCGCGAAGACAAAGTCGGTGCTGGCCGCAGGGATCTTGGTGGGGTTGCCCAAGCCCAGCCCAGTGCCGGCGGTGCCGCCGTTGGCGAACGCGAACATGGCCTGAGCGGCCTGATAGCCCTTGCCCTCATACTGGCTCCACGGGTCCAGCCAGATGTCGACGCGCGTTTGCACCACCTCGAACAACCGCCACGCGACATAGGCGGCGCCGGAGAAGATGACAAGACCGAGCACTAGGTAGATGGCGCGTTCTGTGGCCACCCACATCATCACCATAAACAGCGTGAAGAACAACAACGCCGACCCAAGGTCCTTCTCCGCCACCATTACGGCAACGGCGAACGCCCACGCCAGCGTGATGGGTAGCAAGAAGCGAACCTCGGGGATACGGATGAAGCCAACCCGACGTGTGCCCGCGGCGATCAGTTCTCTGTTGTCGGCAAGGTATGAGGCGAAGAACAGTGCGAGCGCGATCTTGGCGAACTCGCCGGGCTGAAAGTTGACCGGGCCGATGCTGACCCAAATCTTCGCTCCACCGACGCTGGAGCCGATGCCGGGCACCAGCGGCAGCATCAGCAGCCCTGCACCGACGAACAGAAACGTCCACTTGTAGCGGGCGAGGTCGGGCGGCCGCTGCACCACGAGCAACGTGAGCACGAATGCGACGATGGCAATGAACGACCACGTGGTCTGCAGCGCGGCCCGACGCTCGCTGAGGCGAGCGATCATCACGTAGCCGATACCGTGCAGCATGATGGCCAGTGGCAACAGCGTGCCATCGGCCCCACGGGCCAACCACCGGGTGGCGACGTGCGCGGCGAGCAGCATCCCGAGCAGCGCAATGAGGAACGGCACCAGCGATGCAGGCATGGTGGAGTTCTTGCCCAGCGAGGCCAGTACGAACGCGACCGCGGAGATGCCGGCGGCCATGATGACCAAGCCGAGCTCACTGTTTCGGCGGGCAGCAGCGACGGGCGACAGCTGGCTCATCGCGTCACGGGCCAGTGGTGGGCGGCGTGGAGGGCGTGAGCGTTGTCGCTGTGCTCGTCGTGGTGATTACCGACGAACTTGTCGTCGGTGTGCTCGTGGTGGTCACGACGGTGGTGGTGGGCGCCGGCTCGTTGTCGGCGTTGTGGCGAACCACCAGCACGAACACGATGGTCAGCATTGCAATCACGCCGACGGTGAGGCCGAACAACAGCGCACCGATACCCGGGCGCCGACGCAGCGCCGCCGACGTCACGGGGAGCACTGACGTCGCAGTAGAGCCGTCACCCAAGGTCGCAACAGGAGTGCCGGCTTCGGCGTCGATCAGCCGGTCTGGTTGTTCGTCGTCCCACGCCAGGTCGACATCAAGATCGGCCGACTCATGTGGCGGCTCAGCGCCCTCCAACACATCGACGACAACGACGGTGACATTGTCGCGACCGCCGTGCTCATTGGCCGCCGCAACCAGAGCATCCGCTGCGTCCTGTGGCGAGGCGTTTGCCAGCATCAGCTCGGCAATCTCCGCGTCGTCCACCTCATCGACCAAACCATCGCTGCACAGCACGTAACGGTCGCCCTGCACGAACGGCAACACCCAGGTGTCGACACGAACGTTGGGCTCGATACCCAAGGCCCGCGTGACGATGTTGCGGCGTGGATGACTGCGCGCCTCGATCTCGGTGATGTGCCCCGTCGACACCAGCTCCTGCACGTAGCTGTGGTCGATGGTGACGCGCCGTAAGCGGCCCGCACGCATCACATAACTGCGACTATCGCCGACGTTGACCATCGCCAGCCGCCGCTGCCCGGTGCCGTCCACCAGGACGACCATTGCGGTGAGCGTGGTGCCCATGCCGCGCTGAGCGGCGTTGCTGTGGGCACCCTGGAAGATGGACGCATTGGCCTCCACGACAGCGGCCACGACAACATCCACGGACTCTGCGCCGGCCGCAAGACGGTCGCGCAACGTGCCCGCGGCGATGGCACTGGCAACCTCGCCGGCGGCGTGGCCGCCCATGCCATCGGCGACCCCGTACACCATCGGCTGCGCAACAAACGCGTCTTCGTTCTCGGTGCGCACGCGGCCGGTATCGGTAGCGGCGCCCCACGCCAGAACGGGAGCGGTGGGCAGGTCGGTCATGCGAACCTCACTGCGCCTCGAAGATGGTGCTGCCGATCTGCAGCCGGTCGCCAACCGCCAGCTGCACCGGCGCCGAGATGCGACCGCCGTTCACATGCGTGCCGTTGGTGCTACCCAGATCTTCCACCCACACCACACCGTCGCGCGGAAACACACGAGTGTGCAGCTGCGACGCAAACGTGTCGTCCGGAATGCCAATCGAGCACGTGGGGGCACGGCCAAGCGTCAGCTCGCTCTTGATGGCGTACGCCGAACCCTTGCGCACTTTCGGTTCCAACACGATCAGCTTGCTGGGCACTCCCCGCTTCGCACGCGGGTTCTTCCTGGAGGCAACCGCTACTGGCGCGACCGGGCGTTCTGCCGGCGAGGTGGCGTCGCGTGTGGCGCTGCGGGCATTGCCAAGCTGGGGCTGGATGCCCAGGCGTGGGCCGCGAACCTCGCTCCACACCGCCCACAGCACCCGAGCAAAGAAGAGATAGAGCAGCGCAAGGAGCGCGTAGTTGAGAATGTTGAGTTGTGCCTCGCTCACGAGGCCTCGAACCGCAGGTGCGTGCTTCCCACGCTGACGATGTCGCCATCGGCCAACGCGCGCTCACCCTGGATGCGAATGCCGTTCACCTTGGTGCCGTTGGTGCTGCCCAGATCGACCAGCGCGTAGGACGAACCGGCGGCACGAACTTCCGCGTGGGCACGGCTGACGTTGGCATCGTTGACCGGGATGGTGCAGCTAGGGAGGCGGCCGATGGTGACAACCTGCTGACCGAGTGTGATGCGTTCGCCGCTGGGTAGCACGAGCGACCCAGCGCCCACACCTCCACCCGCTTCCTTCATCCGGCAGGTGGTGGTGAACCGGCCTGGCTTGAGGTCGTTGTCGACCACCATCTCCACGACTACCGGGCCCATGAAGTGGTAGCCCTCTGCCCGCGCATATTCGCGGGCGGTCTCGCGTAGCTCGGTGTTCAATGCCTCGTCGATGTCGGAGAATGCTGCATGGTCACGGGCGCTCAAACGGATGGAAAATACATTCGGCACGATGCGGCGACCCTTGACGTCGACACTCCGATGATCGTCCATGTCGCGCAGGACGCGACGACCTAATTCGACCGGACGGATGCTGGAACGTGAACCGCGAGAAAACACGCCCTCGACCATACGCTCCAAACTGTGCTCGAACGACTGCAAACCCATAACGGGTTCCAGGCTAGTCGCTGCACCCGTTGGTGCCCCTGCGCCCATGTGCATGCAAACCTGAGAACATGATCGGTCCCAGTCGCCCTCGCGTTCAGCCGGCGCCATCGCGGTGGCAGCTGCCATCACCGGCCGACGCCGACGGGCACGGGTTGGTCGGCGTGGGTGCCGACCTGGAGCCGGGCACGCTGCTGGCTGCATACCGAGGCGGGCTGTTCCCGATGACGATGCGCAAGAAGACGATCGGGTGGTGGTCACCGGACCCGCGCGGCGTGTTGCCGCTGGACGGTGTCATCATCTCGCGCTCGTTGCGGCAGAGTTGTCGACGGTTCGAGATTCGCGTGGATACCGCCTTCACCGAAGTGATGCGACGGTGCGGCGACCCGCAGCGACCGCACGGCTGGATCAACGAACCGTTCGTCGTGGCCTACACGCGGTTGCATGAGATGGGTTGGGCCCACAGCATTGAGGCGTGGCGCAACGGCGAGTTGGTCGGCGGTCTCTATGGCCTGCTGATCGGCCGCTTTTTCGCCGGCGAATCGATGTTCCACTCGGTGACGGATGCCTCGAAGGTGGCTGTCGTCGCCACTGTCGAATGGCTTCGCGAGGCACAGGTCGAGCTGTTCGATGTGCAATGGAACACGAGCCATCTCGCATCACTTGGCGTCATCGAGATCCCAAGGACGGAGTATCTACGCCGACTAGCGACCGCGACGTATGAAGCGGAGTGATCGGTTCGCAGTAAGGGGTGCGAAGTGCCGGGGGCGAACCCCCGGACACCGGCCCCGTCATGTCCTCAGTATTCCCGCTCCGGACCTGAGCCCACGTCGGCTTACCGCTATAGCCCGCAGCTCCCGCATCTGCAGCAAAGGAGCGCAGTGCCGCCGGGCAGCGACATGAGGCGTTCTTGAGAGCTCAATCGTGGGGTTGCCACGACCGCCCGTGCCGCTGGAATCCTTGATCGGGACTACCCGTCGGTAACAATGGTCAGATGAGCGACCCGCGCCCTCTCACCACGAGCAGCGACACCCGCCGAGATGCGCCGTGGATGATGCGCACCTACTCGGGCCACTCATCCGCCGCTGCCTCCAACGAGCTGTACCGCACCAACCTGGCCAAGGGCCAGACCGGGCTCTCCATCGCATTCGACCTGCCCACCCAGACCGGCTACGACCCAGACCATGTGTTGGCTCGCGGTGAGGTCGGCAAGGTTGGTGTGCCGGTCGTGCATCTTGGTCACATGCGCACCCTGCTGCACAGCATTCCCCCGGCCCAGATGAACACCTCGATGACGATCAACGCGACTGCTGCGTGGCTGCTGGCGCTGTACGTCGCGAACGCTGAGGAGCAGGGCGTCGAGCCGAGCGCACTACGCGGCACCACGCAGAACGACATCGTCAAGGAGTATCTGTCGCGCGGCACGTACATCTTCCCGCCGGAGCCATCGCGCCGGCTGATTGTCGACATGGTGGCGTGGTGCGCGCAGCACTCGCCGAAGTGGAACGCGATGAACGTGTGCAGCTACCACTTGCAGGAGGCGGGCGCGACTCCGGTACAGGAGATCGCGTTCTCGCTCGCCACTGCAATCGATGTGCTCGACGCGGTCCAGGCTTCGGGCCAGGTGCCGCCCCAGCAGTTCGCGCAGGTCTTTGGTGCCATCTCATTCTTCGTCAACGCGGGCATTCGCTTCGTGGAAGAGATCTGCAAGCTACGCGCATTCACCGAGCTGTGGGACCGCATCGGCCTCGAGCGGTACGGCGTGACCGACGAGAAGGCGCGCCGCTTCCGCTATGGCGTGCAGGTCAACAGCCTGGGCCTCACCGAGGCGCAGCCGGAGAACAACATCCAGCGCATCGTCCTGGAGATGCTGGCAGTGACGATGTCAAAGCGCGCACGGGCGCGCAGCGTGCAGCTGCCGGCCTGGAACGAAGCACTCGGTCTCCCGCGGCCATGGGACCAGCAGTGGTCGCTACGCATGCAGCAGGTGCTCGCGTTCGAGACCGACTTGTTGGAATACGAAGACCTGTTCGACGGCTCAGTCGTCGTCGAGGCTCGCACCGCTGCGCTGCGCGACGAGGCGTGGGTCGAGCTGCAGGAGATCCTGTCGTTGGGTGGCGCGTTTGCCGCAGTCGACGAACTCAAGGGCCGTCTCGTTCGGTCGATGGCCGAGCGCACTCGCCGCATCGAGGCGGGGGATCAGGTGGTGGTCGGCGTCAACAAGTTCACCGAAACCGAGCCCTCGCCGCTCGACACGCCGGGCAACATTCTCACCGTCGACCCCACCATCGAAATGCAGCTGGTGGCCGAGTTGGCGCAGTGGCGTTCGGCGCGCGATCAGGCCGCCGTCCACGCTGCACTCAGCGCGCTTCACGAGGCGGCAGTCGACGGTACGAACATCATGGAGCCGTCGATTGCGTTGGCGAAAGCCGGCGGCACCACGGGCGAGTGGTCGGCTGTGCTGCGCGATGTGTTCGGCGAGTTCCGCGCACCGACCGGCGTGAATGCTGCTGTTGGTCGACGCATCGGCGAGCTCGCAGCCGTCGCGGAATTTGTGAAGCGGATGCAAGGTGGTCCGCCCCGTTTCCTGGTGGCCAAGCCGGGACTGGATGGGCATAGCAACGGCGCCGAGCAGATCGCTGTCGCAGCCCGCGACTCGGGCATGGAAGTGGTCTATAGCGGCATTCGAATGACACCCGAACAGATCGTCGCGTCAGCCGTTGAGGAAGACCCTGATGTCATCGGCCTCTCGATTCTCTCCGGCTCGCACCTGTCGCTGGTCCCCACGATTGTCGACATGCTGCGCGCCGAGGGCGTGGAAGCACCGGTTGTCGTCGGGGGGATCATCCCCGAGACCGACCGTCAGCGGCTTACCGACGCAGGCGTCAGCGCGATCTACACACCGAAGGATTTCCAAATGGCGCGCATCATGAACGACGTCGCCCACCTCGCCGTCGCCCACCGGAACACCGGCTGATCGCCTCCCAACCGATCAGACGAGCGCGGGAACCTGGCCGTCAATCCACGACTGCAGGTGCGGCGTGCTCTCGAGGCTGGTGATAAGGGCGTAGCGGGGCTGCGTACCGTTGTGCACTACGACGTGCCAGAGACGCTGCGTGTCGACAATGAAGCGGGCGCCGGCGGTCAGCGGGACGCGACGTTCGGTTCCCGGCACGGGCAAGTTGTCGTCGTCGAGGTCCATCAGCAACATGTAGCTGTCGGGATTGTCGGTCAGTTCCAGCCAGGTGCGAACGACCCAACCCTCGTCGTCGGGGTTGAAGCGGTTGTTGTCGTCGCGGTGAAAACTCTTGAATGCTTGCTCGTGATCTTGCGGCTCCAGCTTGATGACGCGCACGCGACCGAAGTTGGCACCGATGCTGTCGACGTAACTCTGCAGGGTGGGGGCCAACGCCGCATTTGACGTCCACCGTGCGTCTTTGTCGGTTTTACCCTTGTCCCAAAAGCCGCGGCAATCCAGTTCGCCATCTGCCGAGGCCAACGGGGCGAAGTTGGTGTCGCCGCCGCTCTTCCAGTTGAGGTACTCAAGGCTTTCCCACTCGTGGGCTGGCACCTGCTGGTCGAACGGAGTGAGGGCGATGAATCCAGCCCTCTCTAGCGCAGGGCAGATGTAGTGGTTGGTGCGGACAGGAATCTCCACACTCCAGTGCTCTTTCGTTGGCCAAAAGCTCATGTCGGAAAGTGTAACCAGGAGGTTTCGAGGGGGGCCGTCAGCCACTAGGGCCGATGGTCACATTGTGCCGTTTGTCAGTTGTGCGTCAGCCGGCTGTTGTAGTCGTCACGGCGGTGGTGACGGCCGCCGTCGTGGTGGTTGGTGTGGGAGGCGGAATGTTCAGTTTCTGACCAACTTCGATGTGGTCAGGGTCGGTGATGCCGTTGGCTGCCATCAGCTCGTCGATGGTGACACCGAACTGCTCTGCGATCTTGCCCAGGCCATCGCCGGACAGCACCTCGTACACCTGCAGCACCGTGGTGGTGGTCACGTTCAGCGTGGTGGTTGTCGTCGTGGAGAAGATGGGAGGCAACGTCTCGGTGGACTTCGCATCGTCGCCACAGGCAACAACCGCCAGCGGCAGCAGCGATGCCACCGCCGACATCAACACAAGCCGAGCCCGCTTCACGTGGGCGAGCCTAGGCCAGTTCGGCGATGAATCGCTCAGCGCCCTACTCTACGCAGATGACTACGGTGCAGTTCCCAGGAGCCAAGGCGCCGACACGCGAGTACGACCTCGACATCGGCGGCGTGCGCATCGCCGTGCACGAGTGGGGCGACGAAGCGGCCGCCCCGTTGTTTCTGGTGCACGGCGGCTTCGACTTCGCCCGCACCTACGACGAGTTTGCGCCCCGCTTGGCGGCCGCCGGCTGGCGCCCCATCGCGTGGGACCAGCGCGGCCACGGCGATTCTGAGCACGCCGCGCTGTACGGATGGGACGCCGACATACGCGACGCGATCGGCGTGATGAGCCGCATCACGTCCAAGCCGGCGCCCGTCATCGGTCATAGCAAGGGCGGCGCCCTGATGATTCAGCTGGCCGACGCCCAACCTTTCCGCTTCAGCCATCTCGTCAACCTTGATGGGCTGCCGTCCAAGCGACCGATGAGCGACCTGGCCGACCACGAGCGCAGCCGAATGATGGCCGGCGATATCGCTGGTTGGCTGGACCACCGCCGCACCACCTCCACCGCGATGCGTAAGTCGGGCACGCTGGAGGAACTTGCGCAGCGTCGGGCCCGAATGAACCCGCGACTGTCGATGGAGTGGCTGCGCTACCTGGTCACGATTGGCGGGCGCGAAGACGCCGACGGGTGGCGCTGGAAGATCGATGCCTCAATGCGTATGGGCGGTTTCGGGCCGTGGCGACCGGAGTGGACGGCCACTCGCATTCCTGGTCTCGGTATGCCGTTTCTCGGTGTGCTCGCCGGGCAGCAAGAGCCGATGGGGTGGGGCACGTTGCCCAATCAAATTCATACGCACCTGCCACCGGGCGGGCGGCTGGAAGTGCTGCACGACAACGGGCACTTCGTTCACATCGAGGCGCCCGCCGTGGTCGCCGAGATGGTCGTCGACTTTCTGGAACGTGGCTGAGTGAGCACTGTCTTTCTCATCCACAACAAGATTCAGCTCGCACTGCACCTGCTGCGCGCGGGTGAGGGCCAGCCGTTGCTGCTGTTGCATGGCCTCGGCGAACAGACCCCTGCGGTCGCGCCGGCGTGGACCCAGCCATGGGCCGGCCCGGTGTACGGGCTGGACTTCACCGGCCACGGCGCCACCACCGTGCCGATGGGCGGCGGCTACTCGGCCGAGACGATGTTGGCCGACGCCGATATCGCGCTTGCTCACCTCGGGCCGTGCACCATCGTTGGTCGCGGGTTGGGCGCGTATGTAGCGTTGATGATCGCTGGGGCACGTCCACAACTGGTGCGCGGCGCGGTGTTGTGCGACGGGCCGGGTTTGTGGGGCGGTGCCACTGGACCTACATCCACCAGCTTCCACTCGGTCGATCCGCCGTATTCGGCACCCGACCCGAACGCGCTGATCGATCTGTCGCGCGATCTACGTCCCCCGGACTATGCCAGCCTCTTCGTGCGGCTCGCGTTGGAGCACAGCGGCTTGGCCGAGCCGATTTCGGTCACCGGTGTCGTGCGGCCACCGTGGCTAGCAGCGGTCGCCGACGAAGTCGGGGTAGCGACCAGCACCCTCGCCGAAGCCCTCGCGCTGTACACCCTCTAGCCCTGCTGGCCAGATACAGCTAGTGGTCCGTTGCGGATTCAGTGATGTCGCGAGCTCTGCGTGCGACACACCCCCAGCCGCCCTTCAGTCATGTCCGTCGATGCGAGTGCCACGCCGTCAGTGCGAGTGGCAGCTATCCATGCGAGTGGG
>JAYUCY010000141.1:0-14549 GCA_043740085.1 Ilumatobacteraceae bacterium | reverse complement strand
TCCACCAGCCGCCGCCGCCCCACATACTTCGGCGTCAACACGGTGCCATCGGCCAGCGTGCCACCTAACACGTAGGTGACCACCGCCCACGGCGAGAGCCGCCAGTTGGGCGGTCGTTCACGATCGTCGAACACCGCGAGCGTCGCGAGTTCGAGGGCGAACTCCTGCTCGGCATGCGGACGCAGGACTGCGGACGGCAGGGTGACGGGCGACTTCATGCAAGCTCCAGTTCGGTGAGCATGTGATGGCGGAGAAGGGCAAGGTCGGCCAGCGCGAACGCCAGACCAATCGATGGCGATGACGGGTCGACGCGGTCGATTGCCTGCGCAAGCGCGGGCAGCGACGAGGGCTCCATACGAGCCAGCAGGTTGACGAGCACGGCCTTGTGCGCACGGCCCAACTCGGCCGACGACAGGCCCGCCGCCAGTGTGCGAGCCACCTGTGCGGCCGGCGCCGACAGCAACGAGACGAACTCGGGCACAATCGGAAGTTCCGGCAACTCCGCACGCAACTCGACGACGGGGGGATGCTGGGCGGTGCACGCAAGGCGCGGCGACCACTCGATCATCCAGTCGCCCAGCGGCCCCGCCGCCACCAGGGCACGCGTGTGGCGGATGGCATCGGTGCGGTGCCGAGCCAACACCGGCGCCACCAGTTCGGGCGCCAGCCGGCGGCGATTGCGAACGACCGCCAGCACCCACTCGTCCTCCAGCACCGGCCAGTCGGCGACCACCCGCCGCCACGTCTTCGTTGCCGCCTGCGGCGTGGGTGGCCGCGGGTCTGGCGCGGGTGGTGCCACTAATGCCACGGGCGCGCCCGGCAGTAACCCGGCGCGACGCACGACAGTGCACCCGGCCACCTGCTGCACCAGGCGTTGCGATGGCGTGGGCTGCGGATCGTCGGCGGCAAGGTCGGCCAGGCCACCCGCAGGTGGCGTGGGCGGGTCGCGTCGGTCGGTTCCCAACAGGGCGACGGTGACCATCTCGTTCCAATAGTCGTTCAGCATGAAGAGCCGTCGATCATCAGCCGGCCGCCAGAAACGAAGGGTCGGCGGTAGGCCCGAGGTCGATTGCCCTGTCAGCTAGGTGCGCGGTGAGCGGCACCACTCCGTGCGGCGTCCACTCGGCGGTGATGGGAACCGGCCGGCCCTCGCTGCAAGCCAGCAGCGCACCGACGCCGGTAGCGCCTTCCACGAGCGGCAGCGAGCCGCCATCATCGGTCAGGACCCAGCGTGCGCCCACGCGGGCTGGTGCCGCCACTACGCACACCGGGTAGCGCTCGATCCACGGTTCCGCGGCCACGGCCGTGCCGACCTGTGCGCAGGCCTCAGCGATGGAACAGCCGACGATGTCGGCCGCATGGGCAGGGTGGGCGTGACGACGGCCGATCAGTACTCGCAAGCCCAGTGCACCCGGGTAGCGGAACAGATCGGCATGGACCTGTGTGCCCACCACCATCGAGGTATCGAGGGTTTGCCCGTACGCGGCGAACGAGAGCATCATCGCCCAGCGGCCGGTCACCTGACCACGCAACCAGAGGCGACGCACTTCAATGCGGTCCTCGCGCACGTCGCTGCGTCCCATCACTGCCCAATGGTCGGTGTCGGGCACGCCCGCCAAAACGTCGGCCTGGCGCACCTGCCAACCAATTGCGGCCGCCACCGAGTCTGCAAGAGCCGGTGGCAGCGAGCCCATCTGGCGGCCTGCGGTGGCAAGCAGATGCAGCGCCCCCAGCTCGGACAGCACCTGCTGATGCCAATCGGGATGCGCGCCGACCACACCCGCAAGGCGTCGAACACGGTTGGCCAGCCCGCCGACCTGGGCATCGATGAGGCGCGCCGCCAGGTCGTCCCACGTGGAATAGCGGGCCAGCGCAGGGTCGGCCAAGCCGGTACGCACACGGTCGTCGAGCCAACGGTCCAGCTCGGCAAGGCCGGCCGCCATGCGCGCCATGCGATCGTCTCGGCTGGCGTTTGGGTCGCGGTCGGGGAAGCTGGGCGGGGCAACCGGTCCCGCATCGCCACCACCATCATCGGCCGACGGCACTGGCGCCGGGACAGCGACCACCTCGGGAACCTCCGCTGCCTGCTTGGCCGCCTTCGCGACCGCGCTGGCCACCACAGCAGCGGCGAACGCAGGTGCCTCACCCTCGGCCACCTGGCCACGGGCCCAGAGCAGCAACAACGCGAGCGCGTGCTTGCACGGCAGCACCCGGCTGGGGCAGCTACACCGCACGGCCACCGCGACGTGGTCGACCGCGCACACATACGGCTCGGCGCTACCACCGGTGCAGCGGCCCCAGACGGCACGCTCGTCGCACCCGGCGCCCACCCAGCGGCTGGGTACAGCCAACGGTTGAGCGGCCGCGAGCGACGACGGCTTGGGTGCGAGCGCGAACACCTGCTCCACCTGCCAGCGCGTGATCGCAGCCACCTCACTCATGGCTGCCACGGTAGCCAGAGGGTGCGACACAGAAGCCCCACCACAGCGATCCCGTGCCATTCCCGAGGGTTTCAGTGACGTGGGGCGCGCTCGAAACCCTCGGGTGCAAGGTTTTTCTGCACGCGCCAGCGCGTGCCAGTACCCTCCGGTCATGGCCTGGGGCAACGATTCAGCTGATCCACGATTGCACGGCACCAATATTGCCGAGAGCGTCATCGACACCATTGGCAACACTCCGCTCGTGCGCCTGAAGCGCATCAGCGAGATCCATGGCATCACCTGTGTCTTGGCGATGAAGATGGAGACCACGAACCCAGGGGGCTCGGCGAAGGATCGGCCAGCGCTGGAGATGATCCTCGCCGCCGAGCGCTCCGGCGAGCTACAGCCGGGTGGCACCATCGTCGAACCAACCAGTGGCAACACGGGTGTGGGGCTGGCCATCGTCGCGGCCCAGCGCGGCTACAAGTGTGTGTTCGTGATGACCGACAAGGTCGCGCCGGAGAAGGTCAGCCTGCTGCGCGCCTACGGCGCCGAGGTCGTGGTCTGCCCAGTAGCGGTGCCACCGCAAGACCCCACCAGCTACTACAAGGTTGCTGAACGGCTCACCATCGAACGAAGTGCGTTCCGCCCCAACCAATACGCCAACCCCAACAACCCGCTGGCGCACGAGAAGACCACCGGGCCCGAGCTGTGGGCGCAGACGGGTGGCCGCATCACCCACTTCGTCGCCGGCGCGGGCACCTGTGGCACCATCACCGGCACGGCCCGCTATCTGAAATCGCAGAACCCAGCGATTCGAATTGTCGCCGGCGACCCCGACGCGTCGGTGTTCAGCGGTGGCTCGGGTCGGCCGTATCTGGTGGAGGGTGTCGGCGAGGACTTCTATCCCGCCGCATGGGCTCCCGAGCTGTACGACGAGGTGATTCCGATCACCGATGAGGAGAGCTTCCTCACGGCCCGCCAGGTCAGCCGCGAGGAGGGCATTCTCATCGGCGGCTCCGGTGGCATGGCGGTGGCAACTGCCATCCGCGTCGCGAAGGCTGCGGGTCCGAACGACATCGTGGTCGTCCTCAACCCCGACAGTGGCCGAGGGTATCTGTCGCGTGTGTTCGACGACCAGTGGATGGCCAACTTTGGTTTCGTGCGCGAGTGCGACCAGTGCATCGCTGCCGTGCTGGATGCCCGAGGCGACACGCCGTCGCTGCTCTACGTCAACCCGTCGACGAGCGTGCGCGACACCATCGAGTTGATGCGCGCGAATGGCATCAGCCAGCTACCGGTGTGCAAGAACACTCCCCCGTTCGCCGCTGCCGAAGTGGCTGGCGCTGTCGACGAGCTGGCGCTGATGGAGGCCGTCTTCCGCGACGCCGCCGTGCTGGACTCAGCAGTCGAAGACATCATGGGACCAAAGCTGCCCACCATTGGCGCCGGCCAGCAGGTGGCGCTGGCGGTAGCGATGTTGGATGTCTCGCCGGCGTTGCTGGTGTTGTCGGGTGGCCGCCCGTTGAGCGTGCTCACCCGGTCCGACCTTCTGAGCTATTTCGAGGTGTTGAGCAATGGGTGAGTTCGAGCAGCAATCCACATGGGGCTTCGAGACCGCGGCCATTCACGCCGGCCAGGACCCCGACCCGGTGACCGGTGCGGTCGTGACGCCCATCAGCCTCAGCACCACGTTCCAGCAGGCACAGGTGGGCCAGCACCGCGGCTACGAGTACAGCCGCAGCGGCAATCCCACGCGCACCGCGTACGAGACGCAGGTGGCCGCGCTGGAGGGTGCGAAGCACGGTCTTGCCTTCGCCAGCGGTCTCGCGGCGGAGGACAACGTCTTGCGCCTGCTTGCCAGTGGCGAGCGCGTGCTGCTGGGCAACGATGCGTACGGCGGCACCTATCGCCTGATCAGCAAGGTGCACACGCAACTGGCGTGGACCGCGGTCGATCTGCTCGACGTCGATGGCCTCGCCGCGGCGTGGCCGAACGACACGAAGTTGATCTGGCTGGAGACGCCGACCAATCCAATGTTGCGCTGCTTCGACATCGAAGCCATCGCCGCGGTCGCCCACTCGCGTGGCGCGCTGGTGGTGGTCGACAACACGTTCGCCACGCCCTATCTGCAGCAGCCGCTCGCGTTGGGTGCCGACGTGGTGGTGCACTCGGCGACGAAGTACCTCGGTGGCCACAGCGACGTGGTTGGCGGCTTCCTCGCGCTCGACGATGAGGAGCTCGCACAACGACTGCGCTACACGCAGAACGCTGCCGGCGCAGTGCCCGCGCCATTCGACTGCTACATGGCGTTGCGCGGAGTGAAGACGCTCGCGATTCGGATGGAACGTCACTGCTCGAACGCACGCGCTGTGGTGGATGTGCTGATCGGTCATCCGGCAGTCGAGCAGGTGCTCTACCCGCAGCTGCCCGACCACCCGGGACATGCCGCGGCGGCGAAGCAGATGCGCGACTTCGGTGGCATGGTCAGCTTCACGTTGCGTGCCGGACAGGAAGCTGCGCTGCGAGTAGCCGCGGCCACCGAGCTGTTCACGCTCGGCGAGAGCCTCGGCGCAGTCGAGAGCCTGATCGAGCATCCGGGCCAGATGACCCACGCGTCGGCCGCAGGCTCGCCATTGGAGGTGCCCGACAACCTGTTGCGCCTGTCGGTAGGTATCGAAACCGCCGCCGACCTCATCGCCGACCTCGAACAAGCCCTCACCCACGCCTGACAGAATCATCACTGCGTGGCACGGGCCGAGAGAGTTCGGGGTAGCCGCCTGAAGGGTCGAACCTGCATTAGAACAGCGACGTTTGATTCGTGCGCAGGTCGAACGGCACAACCCTCGGCACGCCGGGCCACGGCACGTAGTGATCCATGAACACCCAACTGCGGCGGTGAATCGCCGACGGGCCGTAACCCTGCAGCGCCGCCTTGTGCAGCGGACACGGGTAGCCCTTGTTGGTTTCGAAGCTCCACTGCGGATAGTGCTGAGCGGCCTCACGCATGATGCGGTCGCGGGTCACCTTGGCCAGGATGCTGGCCGCGGCGACCGAAAGGCAAATACGGTCGGCCTTCACCCGCATCTCCACATGCGGCACGTGCGGCGAGACGAAGTTCCACTTGCCATCCACTACTGCGGCGTCGGGCGGCACACTCAGCAACTCGAGCGCGCGTCGGGTGGCCAGCCGTTGGGCCGCTGCCATGCCCAACTCGTCGCACTCCTCCTGGCTGGCGCCGCCAACTGCCCATGCCTCGCACCAACCCGCGATGCGGTCGAAGAGAAACTCGCGATTGTTCTCCGTCAGCATCTTCGAGTCGCGCACACCATTGACCCGCTTGTCGCGCGGCAGGATTGCTGCGCCGACCATCAGCGGCCCGGCCCATGCACCGCGGCCCACTTCGTCGATACCGACAATCACGTCATGCCCGGCCGCCCACAGCTCCTTCTCCATTTGGCGGGTGGGAGCGCGACCGGCCATCAGATCAAGACGATGGCAGCTGGGCCAGCAGCAACCTCGCCGACGCGCCACCAACCTTCGCTCAACGACGCAACCACGGACGGATGCACCGCAGCCAGCAGCCCACCCGACGTCTGTGGGTCCATGCACAGCGCTTCGCCCGCTGCGCTCGCCGCGCTGCGCACATAGTCGGCGACGTACTCGCGGTTGCGTGGGTCGCCACCGGTGCGCACGCCACGCTCGGCGGCCTCACGCGCACCCGGGTAGGCAACGATGCCGTCCGTCTCGACGATCACTTGCACGCCACTGCGTTCGGCCATCTCCCAGCCATGACCGGCGAGGCCGTAGCCAGTCACGTCGGTGACAGCGTGCACTGCCAAACCCAAGGCCTGCAACTCCTCCGAAGCAGCGCGGTTCAGCTGGCGCATACCCGCGATCGCAGCAGCCTTATCCGACGCCGAACCGCCAGCGAGCGCAAGTGCGGTACCCACCGGCTTGCTGAGGACCAACACATCGCCGGGTTGCGCTCCACCCTTACGGAACACACGATCGGGGTGCACGACACCTTGTACCGCGAGCCCGAAGATTGGCTCCGGGTTACGAATTGTGTGGCCGCCGGCGATGGTGCCGCCGGCCTCCGCGACAACTGCGGCGGCCGCATCGAAAATAGCGACGATGGCCTCACGCGGGAAGTGCTCGGGGAACGCTGCGATGTTGACCGCTATCACAACGCGGCCGCCCATCGCGAACACATCGCTACACGCGTTGGCAGCAGCGATGGCACCGAAATCGGAGGGATGGTCGACCAGGGGTGGGAAGAAGTCGGTGGTGCTGACCAGGGCAACGTCGGGTGCCACCTGATAAATGGCCGCATCATCGAACGGTGCGAGGCCCACCAGTAGCGACGGGTCAACACCCGAAGGCATGTCGCGCACTAGGTCAGTGAGCAGCGATGCCCCCCACTTGGCTGCGCATCCGCCGCACGACGTCCACTCGGTCAGCTTCAGGTCGGCAAAATCGTGATCAGCGGTCGACACGCCGCCAGCCTACGGTGTGCCCCATGCACTCCATCGGGCCGTACACCTTCACCGAGACCGACGCTCAACGAACGGTTGCCAACCTGGATGACGTGTGGGCGCTCTATGCGCAGGACCGCGACGCGACAGTGTTGGACCCCATATACCCCACCCTCACCGGCGACCTTGCCGCCGACTTGCGACTGGTGTGGGCCGCGTGGACGGCGGCCGGCCCAGCCCTGCGCGCCGCAGGGCAACTGCCGGCACGCGCTGAAGGAACCGTCGCGCAGCTCAATCTGTCCCGAGGCGGCCTCCCCAAGACCCCGGTCGAGCGAGTTGACGTCGGTTGGGGCGGCGTCATTGGCGACCGACAGGCAACCCGCGTTCATCACGGCCGGCCGTGGCAGGCGCTGTGCCTGTGGGGCACCGAAGTCATCGACGCACTCCGCGCCGAAGGTCACCCGATTGCGCCTGGCCTCGCCGGCGAGAACATCACCCTCTCGGGGCTGCCGTGGGCGGATGTCCGCGCCGGCGTACGCCTGCGAATCGGGGATGTGCTGTGCGAGATCAGCGCCTACGCGCTGCCGTGCTATCAGAACAAGCCGTGGTTCAAGGGCGGCGAGTTCGACGTGATGCACCACGATCACGGCGACGTCAGCCGCGTCTACGCCACCGTCGTGGAGCCGGGCCGGATCACAGTTGGGCAACCGGCGATCCTCGAGCCGTAGCGCCGGTCTACACGGCAGCGATTACTGACGGCGGGGTGGGAACCCAGCCCTCCGCTGCAATCACATGTGCAGTTGCCTCGGCGATGCCCTTGCGAACCAAACCGAGGCCGCTCAGACCGGGCAGCGCGTCGATGCGATCTTCCACCTTTTCGACGAGCTGCAAACCATCGCCCGCACCGAACAGGTAGGCGGCGGCGAACGATGTCTCGATCTTGGGGACGTCGCCACTGCCGACCACAGCCCACTGGTGCTCAAGAAACCACTTGGTGACGCGCTGAGCCTTGCGGTCGTTCTCCAGCAGGTCGCGCGCGTAGCTGGCGTAGTAGGCCGCGTGCCGACCCTCTTGGCGCATGATGCGCCCCAGCAGTTCGGTGAGAACCGGATGGTCTGCAATCTGCGCGAGGCGGTTGTATGCGGCGTTCGCCGTCCACTCATTGATGGCGCCCCACGTCATATGCACCGCAGGGAACTTGCGCACTCCGTGGCCGAGCAGCCAGAAGATGACCGGGCTCCAGAACAGGTAGCGCTTGTTGAACCGGCGCATCTCAATCAACCGAGTGTCGTGTGCCGGCCAATCGTGTGCGTCGAGCACGCGACCGAGCGCCTGGCCGTGCCAATACTCCTCGTAGTTCCAGAGTGTGAGGAAGGCAGTGAACTGCGGGTCCTTCCACGCGGGCATCAGCAACAGTTCGCGGGTGTACAGCACCGTCTGGTATTCGATGTCGTGCATGTATGACAGGCAACGCAGGACATCGGGGTGCAATGGCGCGCGCCGGAAGGCTTCGAAGTCGATGTCGTCGGTCTTGAGCCGACCACCCTGCTCTTGAAA
Source organism: Ilumatobacteraceae bacterium (assembly GCA_043740085.1). GTDB lineage: Bacteria > Actinomycetota > Acidimicrobiia > Acidimicrobiales > Ilumatobacteraceae > UBA668. The sequence continues at coordinate 6,094 of JAYUCY010000141.1, read as the reverse complement.
TTTCTCGATGGAGATTGCCATGTCAATCCTTCGTTGCGGAAGGCCGTTCGGATCGTCCCGACCTTACCGCATACTTGAGAAGTGACCTCGCCGACGTTTCGAGCCATCACCTTCAGCGGCAGCCTGCGCACTGGCTGTGCCAATACCGCGCTCATCCGACTTGCCCAGCGGATCGCACCTCCCGACCTGATCATCGAGATCATCGAGGGGCCGCAGGTGCGATGCCGTGGTCGATGCTCTGACCCTACGCGCCGAAATCCCCGAGACCCAACACCCTCCTGTCTGGTCGGGCAGATCCCACAGTGGTTGTGGGATCGTGCCGACCAGACGTGGCGGTCGCGTCGGATTACACGTCGGCGAGGTCGATCGTCGCGGCGTCGTCGAATCCGAATGCTAGGTAGTCGCGGCCGCATGGATTGCCCGTGAGCGCCCACACCAGCGGCGCTGCATCTGGCCGCAACGCCACGATCATCGAGGCGGTGGTGGCCTCCACCTCGTCCACATGCATGCACACGCTCCACCCAGGCTCGCTGCAGGAGTCGTGCGAGCGCAGGTGGGTGCGCATCGCAGTGACCGTCACCGGGCGTTCGGCAAGCACACGCCGCGAAGCGTGCCACCGAGGGTCGACCAGTCGCGCGACAGGTTGGCGGGGATGGCGGTGCAACGCATCGAACGCGGGGATCGTGGTTCGGTTAGAGATGGCTCGTGCCTCCACGACCTCCTCCACCGCCCACTCACTGCCGCTGGTATCGATCACGAACGCCGTGCCGGCCGACGCAACCAGGAACGAGTTCCAGTACGAGCGTCCACCCGCCACCAGGGCCGGATCGTGGCCGCTGCCACCTTGGCCGTAACGCTCCAGCATGGACGTGATGATGTCGACGGCGTCGGCCGCGCCGGTGGCTCGTTCCAGTGCCAATCGAACGAGGTCCATGCCGGTCAGCCCGTTTGGCGCATCCCGCGGATCGAGGGTGGTGTACACCGCGGTGTTGCCGATGGCGACGCCGGCTTCGTTCACCCCGTGCTCGGCACCCCAACCCCACGCGGGTCGCGACAGCACACACCCAAGTGTGAGCGAGGGGTGCGCATCGACGTCGATGTGGGTGGTGCGCAGCGTGCCGATGTCGCGACGTGGTGGCGACCAATGCACCACCTGTCGTTCGGCGGGCGGGCGATCGCTGTTCTTCGCGAACAACGCGAACGGGCCGCCAGTGGCCTGCGGCATGGCGACGAGACAGTCGCACATCAGCTGAAAGACTCACCCTCGCCCGGCACATGCGAGGCGATTTCTGGTGCGGGATCGGGAAAGATGTCGACAGGCGCATCATCCTGAAACTGAGCGATCGGAACGAGGCCTTCCGGCTGCGGCCACAGGGCCTCGCCCTTCGCATCGGTGGTCTGCCAGCCTGGCGCGATTACGGGCGACGACAGTGTCACCTGCTGGCCGCTCTGCTCCCAGAGCACGGCTGGGCGTTCGCCGTGCCAACGCACCGCGAACGAGACCGAGCTGAGCGCGCCGGTTGGCACGCCGTAGACCTCGAAGTTGTTGCCTTCCCAGCCGGCGGGCATGCCACTGGGCAGCAGTCGGCCGCCGTCGGTATGCACGTCGGCAATCAGCCGCTCGACCCACGTGATGAAGTACGCACATTCGCTGGGCGCGTCTGCGGGGAACACGTGCGAGAGGGCCAGACGGTTGCTGAGTGCGCGTAGATCGCGGCGGGCGCGTTTCTCTCCGGCCACCGCCAACACATGGTCAGCAGCGTCGAGCGCGGCGGCAAGTGCCCAGTTCGGCTCGGCCGATTTCGCAGCCAACTCCAACGCGTGCGCCAGGTCCGGAATCCACTCAGTTGCCTTTTCACCCATGCGTACCAGTTGGCCGACGCCGAGCAGAAAGCCCACAGGGTCGTTGTCCGGATGCTCCGGACCCAGCAGTGCCAGTTCGCAGCGTTCGGCGACGAAGCGTTCACTGAGCGCCGCGTCGGGCAGCAACACCCGGCTCGCGCGTTCCACCGTTGCAGTCCAGCCACGGGCCACGCCAGCTGCTGTCGGCACCCCGCCTCGTAGGGGGCCGGCGCCACTTCCATCATGTGCCAGCGCCACCGTCAGAGTTGCGTGATGACCGATGGGAAAGGCCACGCTGCCCTCCGGCAGGGTGATGCCTTCGATGGGTGCCGTCGGCGGAAGCGGGGACTGCAGCGCACCGTGTGTGAAGGCGACAGCGATGGGCAGTGGCGACTCGTTCTCCACCTCGATGATGGTGAGCCCGCCGCGATCGGGAACCGAGTACACGCGCTGCACGGCGTCGCCGTCGGGAATGCGCACACGTGTTTCCACCACTGCGGTGCCGTCGATTCGGCGCTGCCGAACGGCGGCCTCGCGCTGCGGGCTGTGCCAACGGTCGTCGGCCGCAATGTGCCAGTCGAGCGGCACGCCGCCGCCCCACGGCGTGATGCCACCCCACGGCGTGACGGTGGCGCGCCATCCGCCGCCGGTAACGCCGGTCGTCACTCCGTGAGAAACGCCGCCGGGTGGAGTACCGGGTTCCATGTCGTTGCTCATTCCATCTCGCTCTTACGGGTGCGCTGCATCAGCGAATCCAATGCCTCTCGCGCGGGAAGGCCCTGATGACAAACGGCGACTACCTGCTCGGCAATCGGCATGTCAACTCCGTACCGGCGAGCGAGGTCGAGCACGCTCGGCGAGCTCTTCACGCCCTCGGCAACCATGCTCATTCCCGCTAACACTTCCTCGATCGACTTTCCCCGGCCCAACTCGAGCCCGACCATGTTGTTGCGACTTTGCTTGGACGAGCACGTTGCAATCAAGTCGCCCATACCAGCCAACCCCGCGAACGTGCCGGCCTGCCCGCCCATTGCGATGCCCAACCGCGTCATCTCAGCAAGACCGCGAGTGATAATGGTTGCACGCGTGTTGTCGCCGAAGCCCATTCCCTCAGCCATGCCGGCCGCGATAGCGATGACGTTCTTGACGACACCGCTGACCTCGCAGCCAACGACGTCGCTGTTGGTGTAGATACGCAGCGTGGGTCGGCTGAAGATGCGCTGCAGTTCGGCCGCGATATCGGTGTTGTCAATGGCAACCACACTGGCCGCAGGTTGGCCGCCGAGGATCTCCTTGGCCAAGTTGGGGCCGGTGAGCACCGCGACCGGGTGGCCTGGCATCTCGTCGCGAATGACCTCACTCATGCGCTTGCCGGAGTTGCGTTCCAAGCCTTTCGTGAGGCTGACCACCGGCACCCAGGGCCGCAACGACTGAGCCGCTTCGGCGGCAACCTCGCGAAACCCGTGCGAGGGCACCGCCATCACGACGACGTCGGCGACGGCGACGGCTTCTTCCAAGCAAGCGGTCGCTCGCAGCTCAGCGGGCAGTTCGTACTGCGCGAGATAGTCGGCGTTCACATGATCGCGGGTGATCGACGCTGCCAGCTCGGGCCGCCGAGCCCACAGCACCGTCGGCGTATTCGCGGCGGCGAGTGCGGCAACCGTCGTCCCCCACGAGCCGGCCCCGATGACCGCGACATTGATCGACATGCGCACAGCGTAGGCCGTGACGGGTCCGGCGACGGAAGTCTCGGCGGGGGTTGCGCCCTCTACGCTGCACGTGTGAATGCTGTCGTCCTCGTGCCGGTGAAGGCGTTCGCCGATGCCAAGGCGAGGCTGAGCCCAGTGCTCTCCCCCACCGAGCGCGAGGCGTTGGCGCGCTGGACTGCCGAGCGCGTTCTTGCAGCCGCCGGCGAGCTACCGGTGTTCATTGCGTGCGACAGCGAGTCGGTTGCGGACTGGGCCACGGCCCACGCGGCGACCGTACTGTGGCATCCAGGGGTAGGCCTCAACGCGGCCGTCAACAACAGCGTCGCCGACCTTTGCCGTCAAGGTGTCGATCACGTCGTGGTCGCTCATGGCGACCTGCCCCGAGCCACCAATCTGGCGAGCGTCGTCTCGCCGGGCACACTGACTCTCGTGCCCGACACTCGCAACGACGGCACCAACGTCGCGTCGCTGCCCACCGCGTTCAACTTCGAGTTTGAGTACGGCGCCGGGTCGTTTCAGCGCCATCTCGCACGCGCAGTCGCGGCCGGGCTGGCAGTGGGCATTCGCCGCGACGCCTTGCTGGCACTCGACATCGACACTCCATCCGATCTGACGCACCCGCTGGTGCAGGAGGTGCTGCCCTCATGGCTGCCAACGAACCGGGTCAACCCGACCCATCGCCTTCGCTGACCACCTACGAGCTGCCTCCACCGTCGTCGGCGCTCGCCATCGGGGCACACCCCGACGACGTTGAATTCGGCTGCGGTGCGACGCTCGCCAAGTGGGCGGCCGCTGGTTGCGTGGTGCACCACTTGGTGTTGACAGACGGATCGAAGGGCACGTGGAATCCCGATGCCGACGTACCCGCGCTCATCGCTGCGCGACAGGCCGAGCAGCGCGAGGCGGCGCGACGATTGTCGGGGGCAAACGCCGGCGAGGTCGTGTTCCTCGGCCAGGTCGACGGCGAACTGGCCCACAGTTTCTCGCTGCGCGGTGAGGTGGCCCGCGTCATCCGATCGCTGCGCCCGCAGGTCATCTTGGCGCACGACCCGTGGAAGCACTACCGGCTGCACCCCGACCACCGCGAGGCTGGGCTGCTCGCGTGCGATGGCATCGTCGCCGCGCGCGACCCGCTATTCAACAAGGAGCACGGTCTCACGTCGCACCGCCCCGACACGCTGCTGCTGTGGGAGGCCGAGTCACCCGACCATGTCGAGGACGTCGCCGAGTTCGTGGAGCACAAGCTGCACGCCCTGGAAGCACACGTCAGCCAGTTTGAAAGCACGATGAAGGCCGTCCACGCCGACCAGCTGACGGCCTTCCGCACACGCATCACGGCACGCCTGGCCGGCCTCGGTGGGCGCTACGGGGTCGGCAGCGCCGAAGTTTTCAAGCGCATCGACGACCTCTAAGCCAACGCCGCGCGAGCGACCGCACTTCCCGAGGGTTTCAAGCGCGCCGCAGGTCACCGAAACCCTCGGAATGGGCTACAACGCCTCCAGCTACTTGAACTGACCTGCGGTGCGGCCGCCGCCGGGCTCGCCGGCGAACGCTTGCGCAATGCCAATCCACTCGACAGCGTTCGGTCCCTCAACGACCAGGGCGGTGTCGTCGCGATGGCGACGTTGCGTGACAACAAGACAGAAGTCCAGCGCGTCGCCGGTGACCTGATCCTCTGCGGGCTCGCCCCATTCCCAGAGTGAACCGTCGGGCGCGGTGAGTGCGACGTACACGGGGTCTTCAGGCAGAGGTAGGCCATTGATGAGATAGCTGAACGGCCGTGCACGCACGCCGATGTGCGCCACATGCTTCAGACGAGCCGACGCGTCGCGGGTGACGCCAAGTGCATCTGCAACATCTTGGCCGTGCGCCCAGGTTTCCATCAGTCGAGCCGTGATGAACGATCGCGCGGCCATGGCAGGCCCGTACCACGGCACTCGTATTGACGGATCGACGGTGCGCGCCAGCGAGAGGAGATCGTCGCGATCGCGCCGCCATGCGCTCAGCAATGCAACGCAGCTCATCTCACGACCCGGAGCGACCGATGCATTGATGCCACCCGCAGCCATCAACCATTTCATGTCGGCTGCAAAGCCATCTGGATCGCGCAGTGCCAAGGCAGCACGCTGATCGAAGAACCACAGATGGCTGATCTGGTCGCGGATTGCCCAGCCGGCGGCGGGCGTGGGCAGTGACCATTGCGCTTCGGTGATTTCCGCCACCACCGCGTCGAGTGCGTCGTGTTCACCGGCAAGGTCGTCGCAGATCGAATCCATCACCATATTGTTCAGCACCGTTGCCGAAAACGGCGAATGGGGGGCGCAAGGCCCCCCATTCTTCACCGTGTGGCGCAAGGCCTCACTTCTTCTTCGCGGCTGCCTTCTTCGCAGGAGCTGCCTTCTTGGCCGGTGCGGCCTTCTTCGCAGGAGCTGCCTTCTTCGCAGGAGCTGCCTTCTTCGCAGGAGCTGCCTTCTTGGCCGGTGCGGCCTTCTTCGCAGGAGCTGCCTTCTTGGCCGGTGCGGCCTTCTTCGCAGGAGCTGCCT
>JAYUCY010000140.1:0-14550 GCA_043740085.1 Ilumatobacteraceae bacterium | reverse complement strand
CGTCCGTGAGCCAGAACGGCACCTCCCAGTTGGCGGCTTCTTCCAAGCCATGCCCGGCCTTGTCGCCCTCGGAGTAGCGCGAGGTATAGGCCGTCGGGTCGGCGAGGGGCAGAATCAGCACCGGAGCGGCGCGGATTTCGTCATCGAACCAGTCGTCGCCACCAGTAAGCGTCCACAACGACTCGGCCGCCTCACCCGACAGCACCAAGAAATGTACGCCCTGGCTGTAGCCGGCCGACGGCGCTCGACGAGCAAGGTCGACCAGTTCATCGACCTGCGCAAGATCGAGCGGCGTGGATTGAAACCGGCGAGTCATCCGCCGCCGGCGAATGACGCTGTCGAGTATTGAACCGTCTGGGCGTTCAGCCGTCACGGGTTCAGCCGTCACGACAGTAGACCCGGCGAGGGGTCAGCGGGCGCCGATTTTGACGAGATCTTCGGCCATGATCCAGCCGTGTACCACCAGCGAACCGCTGGTCTTGGCCGAGACGGTGGCGAAGAGCGCGGCCAGCTCGGGCTTGATGCGGTCTGCCTTCAGCGACTGGTGATCCAGGAAGCCATGCGCATTGGACTTCACGACAAATGTCTGCTCGTCATACTGTCCATCGACGCCGAAACGCTTTGCCAGACGGCGACCCCATGCACGCTCTTCGCCAACAGCGCGATGACCTGGCCGCGGAATCAGTTCGTCGACCTGCTTCAACGCCTCAAGACCGTCGGGCAATGCAAACCGTGACCCAACGACCACATCTTCGTCGGGGAATGCCATCAGCGCACGATGGAATGCCTCGTGCATCACGCCCTTCAGCACCTGGTCGCGCTTGGACGTGCGCTTCACACTGAGCATGCCGACCAGCACGCATGGGGTGCCGCCAATGCGCTCCAGCGTGGCAAACGCAAAACCGTGCAGCTTGCCCTCAACGCGCGCCGCGGTGCTGAGCACCCAGTCTTCCTTCGCCTTCGAGAGGATGCCGATATCGAACGCCCCGCCCATCGACGCCATTTCGTCGAGGTCGGCATCGTTCAGTGCTGCAGCATCCCTGGTGACCACATGGATTGGCATTGCCCGGAAGCTCCTGTCGAACTCGTACCCCAAACCGAGGCGTGACCTGAGTTGACTATTCTGCCACCAACTCGGCCCGATTCCTGCTCTGACGTGTCACTTCCCCTTACAGAACCACCGCATCATGGCCAAGAGCCATCCGCAATTCGCCCGCCACACGGTCAAGATCAACGCAGAAATCGTCGGCTAGGCGCAGGACCTTGCCCTGGCCGATGTGCAGGTATACGGGCGAATCACCAGGGTGTTCGCGCAGAATCTTGCGAATCTGGTGGATTTTCAGCTCGGTCAGAGAGGTGGCTGGCACTCTCAACCTGAGTGGCGCGGCACTGCCGGTATCAAGGCCCTGCAGAATCTGAACGTCCTGCGCCATGAAACCGACTCGGGTCTCGTCGCGGCGGTCGATTCGGCCCTTCACCGTCACGATTGCGTCGTCGATCAGCTTGTGGCTCTGCTCGGTGAGCACGCGCGGGAAGACGGTGACCTCGATAGCGGCATCGAGGTCTTCCAGGATGAAGACCGCCATCTGGTCACCCTTTCTGGTGAACTTGCGCGACAGATTGGTGATCACCCCGCCCAACGTGATCATCGCCCCGTCGTCCTTCTCAGCCGCCTCGGCGACGCTGCAGTCCACTTTGCGGCGCAGCGCGGCCTCCACGCCCAGCAGCGGGTGATCGCTAATGTAGAGCCCGAGCATCTCCTTCTCGAACTTCAGGCGGTCGCTCTTGTCGAACTCCAGGCTCGGGATGTTGACTCGTTCGCTAAAGCCCCCACCGACGGAGTCGTCGCCGACATCACCGAAGAGGCTCATCACACCCTGGTCGCGTTCGCGCCGGCGCACGACGGTGCCGTCAATGATCTGCTCGAAGACCATCAAGAGGCCCTTGCGCGGGTGGCCCAGCGAATCGAAGGCGCCGGCTTTGATGAGCGACTCCACGGTGCGCTTGTTGAGAACAGGCTCGGGTACTCGCTCGGCGTACTCGTGGAACGAGTCGTACGGGCCGTTCTCGTCGCGCTCGCGCAGCAACAGTGCAACCAAGCCCTCGCCCACGTTGCGAATCGCAGACAAACCGAACGTAATGGCGCCCGGGCTTCCCGCCGGCAGCACCACATCGACGGGTACCTCGGTGGGCATGAGTGCCGCAAAGTCAGTGATCGACCGGTTGATGTCGGGCGTGAGCACCTTGACGCCGGTGGCGCGCGCATCGCTGAGGTAGACGGCGGCCTTGTCGAGGTTGCTCTTCACGCTGGTGAGCAGGCAGGCCATGTACTCCACCGGATAGTGGGCCTTGAGGAATGCCGTTTGGTACGTGACCAGGCCGTACCCAAAGGTGTGGCTCTTGTTGAAGGCGTAGTCGGCAAACTTGGCGATGACGTCGAAGAGCTTCTCGCCCATTTCGCGGGTGTAGTTCATCCGCACGCAGCCGTCTTCGAAACTGCTGCGTTCCTTCGCCATGACCTCACGACTCTTCTTGCCCATCGCCTTGCGCAGACTGTCGGCCTCTGCCAGTGAGTAGCCGGCGAATTTCTGCGCCACGCGCATCACGCTCTCCTGATAAATCATCAGGCCGTACGTGTCGCCCAATACTTCTTCCGCATCGGGGTGGAAGTACTCCACCGGCTGCCGGTTATTCTTGCGGTCGGCGTAGTCGTAGTGCATGTTGACGCTCATCGGCCCCGGCCGATAGAGGGCCAGCACAGCGGAGACGTCTTCGAACGAGGTCGGCGCCAGCGACCTCAGCAGCGCCCGCATCGGCGGCGACTCCAGTTGAAAGACACCCATCGTGTCGCCGCGCGCCATCAGGTCGAACACGGCCTGATCGTCGAGGTGGACCGCATCGATATCGAACTCGGGGTCCTTGGTGGCGCGCACCATCGCCACCGTGTCGGAGATGACGTCGAGGTTGCGCAGACCGAGGAAGTCCATCTTGAGCAGACCGAGTTCCTCAACGCCGTGCATTTCGAACTGGGTCACGATGGGGGCGTCTTTGGGGTCACCACCGGCCACCGGCTTGCGCTGCACCGGCAGATAGTCGGTGAGCGGATTCTTGGTAATCACCACGGCCGCGGCATGAATACCGTCGCTGCGCTTCAGACCCTCCAGACCCTTGGCCACATCGACCACTCGTCTGACGTCCGGGTCGGCCTCGACGGTGGCGCGCAGCTCGGCGGCCGCCTTGAACCCGTCGTTGTACTTCGGGTTCTCTTCGAAGCAATACTTCAGCGGCGTGTCGCGGCCCATCACGAGCGGCGGCATCAGCTTGGCCACCTTGTCGCCCATGCCGTACGGGTAGCCCAGCACGCGCGCCGCGTCGCGCACGGCGTTGCGGGCCTTGATGGTGCCAAAGGTGATGATCTGCGCAACATGGTCGCGGCCGTACTTCTCCGCCGCGTAGCGAATCATTTCGTCGCGGTATCGCGAGTCGAAGTCCATGTCGATGTCGGGCATGGAGCTGCGGCTGGGATTGAGGAACCGCTCGAACAACAGGTCGTACTTGATGGGGTCGAGGTCGGTGATGCGCAGGCTGTATGCCACCGCGCAGCCAGCAGCGGAGCCACGGCCGGGCCCGACGCGAATGCCCGCATCCTTGGCATGCTTGATCAGGTCCCACACGATCAGGAAGTAGGACGCGAAGCCCATGTTCTTGATGACCTGCAGCTCGTAGGCAACACGCTCGACGACACTGGCCGGCAAGGCCTCGCCCCAACGCTGCTTGGCACCCTGCCACGTGAGGTGATCGAGGTAACCGGCGTCGTCTTCAAAGCCTTCCGGCAGCGGGAAGTTGGGCAGCAGCGGCTTGCCGAACTCGATGGTGACGTTGGCGCGCTCGGCAATCCACAACGTGTTGTCGCATGCTTCGGGGAAGTCGCGGAACAGCTGACGCATCTCGTTGCTGCTCTTCAGATAGTGCTCGGTGCCTTCGAACTTGAACCGCTTGGGGTCGCTGAGCAGGGCACCGGTCTGCACACAGAGCAGCGCTCCGTGCGACTCGTGATCGTCGCGATGCACGTAGTGCGAGTCGTTGGTGGCGAGGAGGGGCGCGCCGATCTTGCGCGCAATGTCGATGAGTTGCGGGTTGGTGTCGCGCTGCGCCTGCAACCCATGGTCCTGTAGCTCGACGAAGAGGTTGTCCTTACCGAAGATCTCCTGCAGGCGGGCTGCATGTTGCGTCGCCAGTTTCTGATCACCCTGCAGCAACGCCTGCAACACATGGCCACCCAGGCAGCCGGTGGTGGCGATGAGCCCTTCGGAGTACTTCTCCAGTAGCTCCCAGTCCATCCGCGGCTTGTAGTAGTAGCCCTCCAGAAAAGCGAGGCTGGCCAGCTGGATGAGGTTGCGATAGCCCTGGTCGGTCTCGGCAAGCAAGGTGAGGTGGTAGTAGAGCTTCTTGCCGCCCTCGGTATCGCCACCAGAGTCGTCTACCCGGCCGCGGCGCGCCGGGCGCTCATGGCGCGAGTCGTACGCCATGTACGCCTCCGTGCCGATGATGGGCTTGACGCCCTGCTTGCGGCACTCCTTGTAGAAGTCGAGCACCCCGTACATGTTGCCGTGGTCGGTGATTCCTAACGCTGGCTGGCCATCTTGGACGGCCTTCGCGACCAATTCGTCGAGGCGGGCAGCGCCGTCCAACATCGAGAACTCGGTGTGGACGTGCAGGTGGGTGAACGAGTCGCCCACGGGCGCAGACCTCCTCGAGAAGCGTTGGATGTAGAACGGACTACACGGCTGTGATTCGCACGACCTTAGCCGCGTTTGATGCCGTTACAAACAGGGCGGTGACGTCGCTCAGAGATACGTGCCTGGGCGCTCGCTGACCTCGACCGGATGGCCACCAACGCCGCCGCCAGGGCCGCTTGGCGGCAACTGGCGCATCTGCTCTAGCTGCTGGCGGGCCACGTTCTGCTGCGCCAGCAGGCTGAACTGAATGCCGTGAAACAGCCCTTCCAGCCAGCCGACCAGCTGCGCCTTCGCCACCCGGAGCTCGCCCTCGGACGGCACGATACCGTCCTTGAAGGGCAGCGCCAGCATGTGGAGTTCCTGCTGCAGGTCGGGCGAGAGCGCCTCGCCCAACTCGACAATCGACCGCTCGTAGATCTCCGCCATGCGCTCGCGACTCGCCTCGTCGAGCGGGCTGGTACGCGCTTCCTCCAGCAACTGCTTGACCATCGAGCCGATGCGCATCACCTTCGCCGGCTCGGTCACCGTCTCAGTGATCGGCTCGGGTTCGGGCTCGCGCTCAGCAACGACAGCCTCATGTGCCGGTGGCGTTGCAAGATGCAGCACCTGTGCGCCCTCGGGCGGCGGAATCTCGTCGATCATGATGGCTCCATCTTCTCCGGTTAGCTGTTCACGAGCACTGATTAACAATTGTCGGCGACCGCCGCCAACAGTGGCACCAGCATCTCAGCAGATGTCAGCGAACCGTGCCGACAGACCAAAGGAAATGGGCCAGAATCTGCAGGGTCGTGGAAGCTGATCGGTTCGTGCGGCACCAGGGCCACGTCGCCGTAGCGGGCCGCGATCGGCGGGCTGACCGTGGGGCCGAACCAGCCAGCACCGATGATTTCGTCACGGCTGTGCACCCACGCGCTACCACCATGGTGCTCGGTGGCGGCGGCCAGCAGTTCGGCCTGGGCGCCGGGGCGTGCATGGAGCCAACGAAATCGGCCCTCACCGCTTTGTTGCCGGCACAGCCGCAGCACGTCGGCATGCGGCATCACCAGCCGCTCCCCCACGTCTACCTGGCCGTGGTCGGCGGTGACGAGCAGCACGGCACCGGGCGGTAGTGCTGCTCGCACGGCGCCGACGAGCGCATCGACGAACTGCAGCTCGGCGTCGTAGAACGGACCAAAGCCCCGCTCGTGGGCGATCTTGTCGATGCCGTCGTAGTAGGCGTAGACCACTCGGTCGCCGCGTCGCAGGAGGTTGCCCACCACCACCGCGATGCTGGAAGGGGTTCGCCAGCCAGCCGGTTCGGATCCACGCAGGTGCGCCTCGGTGAAGGCGGAGTTCTCAAGCTCCGCCTTACTCACCACCGGCACCCGGTCGCCCATAAATGGTGCGAACGGTTGCGTGGTAGTGGGGTCAATCTTGCGGCGTGCATCGCCGTGCCCCGTGGACCAGCGCAGCACATTGAGGATCTCTCCGGCCATTTCCATCCGGTAGCCGACAATGCCGTGTTCACCGGGTGTGAGGCCGGTGGTGATGGACGTCAGCGCCGTCGCGGTGGTGGAGGGCGCGACCGTGGTGATTGGACCACCCGACATGGCTGCCAAGTTCGGGGCCAGCGTCAACCTCGGCTGCAATTGCTCCCACCCAAGGCCGTCGAGTACGAGTAGCACTACCTGCGTGGCCGTGCCCACCGGATCTGGCATCCACGACGCAGCCCTGGCACCTCGCGGCGCAAGCAGGGCTGGCACGATGCCGCGTACGTTGCCGGCGGAGTAGCGAGGGAGAATGGGCAAAGGAGGCACTCGGCCGTTAGTCCATCACCTAGCGACCCATCAGCGCCATTCATGCAGTTACCGCAAGCCCTCACGCACGCCCTACGATGAGGGCGTGCGTGTTTCAAGTAAGGGTGACTATGCGTGTCGGGCCTTGCTGTCGCTCGCGCTCCACGACACGGCCCCCGGGCCTACGTCGGTGCGCGATATCGCCGAGCGCACTGCCATTCCGCAGCCGTACCTCGAGCAGATCCTGTTGGCGCTGAAGGGGGCCGGGCTTGTTCGCTCCAAGCGCGGCGTCGGCGGTGGCTATGTACTCGCTCGGCTGCCCGCGGAAATTCGTATCAGCGAGATCCTCAGCGCGGTCGATGGGCCCATCAGCCTTGGCGACTTCGGCGAACCGCACCAGGACGGGGCATGCAACCACGAGGGTCAGTGCGTGCTATTGGCAATCTGGAAGACCGCCGGCGAGCACATGCGTCTGATTCTTGACGGGTTCACCCTGCAGTCAGTTGCCGACGCAGCCCGTGGTTCGTCCCCCTGGCCCGACGCGCTCGTCGAAGCTGGGCTCGTTCCGTTGCCCTCGTAGCGCTACGTCGTCGTTCAGTCTGATTCTGGGTGTTCTCCGTCCCGGCGACCGGGACGCAGGACACCCAGAATCACGCGTGAGACAGTTCCCGCCCAGAAACTCGTTGCGCGCGCAAATGGGGTGAAATGTGTGCGAGTGGGGGGTCGCCTGACGACACTACGTCCCGAGCGCCGCTTCCACGTCGGCCAGGTCGGCAGGCATCGGCGAGCGGAACTCGAGCGATTCACCGGTGACCGGGTGCAACAATTCCAGCGCGGCTGCGTGTAGGAACGGACGAGCGGGAAGAATGCCCGAGCGAATGCCGCCGTAGCTTCCGTCGCCCACCACCGGGTGCCCGATTGCGGCAAGGTGCACGCGAATCTGGTGAGTTCGGCCCGTCTCCAGCCGGCATTCCAGCGAGGACGCCTCGGTTGGCCGGCGGTACTCCTGCAGCACGCGATAACGCGTACGGGCGGTCTTGCCATCGACCACGACAGCCATCCGCATCGCGTCACGATGATCGCGGCCAATAGGGGCGTCAACCACCCCCACGGGGTTGGCGAGGTGGCCCCACACCAGCGTGCGATACACACGGCCAACGTCGCGCGTGGCCAGCGCATCGACCAGCGAGTGGTACGCCCGCTGGGTGCGAGCAACAGCCAGTAGGCCAGACGTACCGACGTCGAGCCGGTGAACAATGCCTGGGCGATGCGTCTCGCCGACGTCTGCAATCTCGGGAAACCGTGCGAGCAACCCGTTGACGAGCGTGCCGTCGGGATTGCCAGCGCCGGGGTGTACGACCAATCCGGCGGGCTTGTCGATGATGATCAGGTGGTCGTCGGCATGCACCACGGTGAACTCGACCGAGTCGTCTGGCGCCGGCGGTTCGGTGACGGGCAGAAACGACAGGTCGACGCGCACAACCTGGCCGTCGTGTACACGAATCTTGCCGGAGTGCTGCACTTCACCGTCGATGAATGCACCGCCTGCCGTGACCAGCACGGCTGCGTCGCTGCGGCTGCAATCGGTAATCAGCGAGACGATGCGATCAAGCCGCTCGCCTCCCAACGCTGCCGGGATCTCTTCCTCGATCACGTGACTGCCTCCTGCTTGCTGAACAGTGACCACAGTACGAACATCACGCCACCGACATTCACCGCCATGTCGGCCACGTTGAAGATGGGGAACCACCGGAAGTCGATGAAGTCGACCACCGAGCCATGCAACCAGCCGTCACCACGAAAAAGGCGGTCGGCCAGGTTGCCCAACGCGCCGCCGACAACAAACCCGGCGGCAATGGCCACCACCGGGTTCGAGTTCTTGCGCACACCCAGCAGGATGATGACCACGACGATCACTGCTACGAGGCCAATGATTGGCCCGATTCCCTGGCCCTTGGAGAAGGCCATGCCGCTGTTGAACGAGAGGTTCCATTGCAACGTCCAAATGACGTGGCGCGGCAGTTCATCCGCCAGCGCGTTCACGGCCCAATGCTTCGTCAATTGGTCGATGGCGATCACGGCCAGCGCAATCGCCATCGTGAGCCGCAGCCGATGCATCGGCTGGACATCGTCGGTCATCGACGACCGATCCCGCCGACCTTCTCTTCCACCAACACGGTGGCCCACGGAATTGCTTCGAGGCGCTCACGCGAGATGGGGCGGCCCGACTCGATTGAGTACCCGTAGGTACCGACGATAAGGCGCACGAGCGCAGCCTCGATATCGGCAACGGTTTGGCGGGCCTGAGCGCTGAGGGCCAGGTCGCGTTCACGCTCGACCACCATCGTGTCGCCTTCGCCGCCCTCATCGTCGAACTGCACGTCGCCCATCTCCTGCTCGGTGATCAGCGCCAACGCTTCGTCTTCCAGCCGCACTGCCTGGCCAATGAGCGACGCCTTTTCCTCCAAGAGGAGAGCACGCTGTGCGGTGAGGAACTTGGCATCGAAGTCCTTGGTGTAGGAGATGCCTTCCTTGGTCACGCCACGAACTGGGGCCTTCACCGGTACGACTGGGCCGATTTTCTTTGCCACTGCTTTCGCCGCCGGTTTCGCAGCGGGCGATGTGGGAGAAGCGGACGGGGCGGCCTTCACGGGAGCGGCCTCGATGGGAACGACCTTCGCCGGAGCAACTGCCTTGGTGGCAGGCGCCTTCTTTGTCACTACCGGTGCGGCCGATTTCTTCGCCACGGGGGAAGGGGCGGCCTTCTTGGCAGGCGCAGCCGCCTTCTTCGCGGGAGCTGGGGCGGCCTTCTTGGCAGGCGCAGCCGCCTTCTTCGCAGGAGCCGTGGCCGGTGCCTTGGCAGGGGCAGGGGCCTTCTTCGCGGGTGCCTTCTTGGCAGTCGCCATCGCGTTGAACCTCCGTGGTCCGTGTCGTCAGGCCGGGATGCTATCGGTCAGGGGCGGTTTCTGGGTGATCTATGGCGCCACAGCCACCTTGATATGAATCGGCTCGCCATCAAGCTCGGCAGTGGACTCGCCATCGGCCCATGCCAATGAGGTGGCAAGTGTCGCGTCGGTGAGCAGGTGTTGGAACGGCTCAACCTGGTTTCGCACCGCGCCCGACACCCCGATGGTGAGCGCGATCCGATCGCTGACCTGGAGACCGGCGTCGCGGCGAGCCTGTTGCACGAGGCGAACGAGGTCGCGGGTGATGCCCTCCGCTTCCAGCGCGGGTGTCAATGCCGTGTCGAGGACGACAATCCCCGCACCGTTGGACAGCGGTGTGCTGGCGCCATCGCCCTGCACCACCATCTTCAGTGCGTACTCACCCTCCAGCAGGGCAACGCCACCGGCCACGACACCAGCATCCGTTCGCTGCCAATCGCCGGTCTTGACCGCCTTGATGACCTGCTGTACCTGGCTGCCCAGGCGTGGCCCCAGCGCGGCAGGCACCACCTGCAGGTCGAAGCTGGCCACCGAGGCGACGTCGTCGGTGAGCTCCACGGACTTCACGTTGACCTCATCAGCGATCAATTCGCTGAACGGTGCCAATCGTTGTGCTCCGGCGACCGCAACACGCAGCGAGGCCAACGGCTGGCGCACGCGACGCTGGTGCGCCTTGCGCAACCGCAGAGTGCTGCTGCACACATCGCGAGCCAGGTCCATCGATTCCACCAGTTCGGCGTCGGCTGGCACAGACGCGGCGTCGGGCCAGTCGGTGAGATGCACGCTGCGTTCGCCGGTGAGCGCGCGGTAGACGGCTTCGGTGGTGAGCGGCAGCAATGGCGCGAGCGCACGGCACAGCAGCGCCAGCACGGTGTGCAACGTGTCGATGGCGTCCTGGTCGCCCGCCCAGAAGCGATCGCGGCTACGACGCACGTACCAGTTGGTGAGCGCGTCGAGGAAGCTGCGCACGGCACCACACGCGGCGAAGAGGTCGTACTCGTCGAGCAGTGTCGTCAGAGTGCCAACCAAATCGTGAGTCTTGGCGAGGATATAACGGTCGAGAACATCGGTGCTGTCGGTTCGGAACGTGCCCTGCGTATCGGCCGCGTTGGAGTAGAGCGACAGGAAGTACCAGCTGTTCCAGATGGGCAGGATCACCTGGCGCACGGTGTCGCGGATGCCATCCTCGGTGACCACCAGATCGGTGCCGCGGAGGATGGGCGAGCCCAGTAGGTACCAGCGCATCGCATCGCTACCGTACGTGTCGAACACCATCATCGGGTCCGGGTAGTTCTGCAGGCTCTTCGACATCTTCTGGCCGTCGTCGCCCAGGACAATGCCGTGGCTGACGCACGTGTTGAAGCTGGGCCGATCGAACAGCGCAGTGGCCAGCACGTGCAGCGTGTAGAACCAGCCGCGGGTCTGGCCGATGTATTCGACGATGAAGTCGCCGGGGTAGTGGCTTTCGAACCACTCGGCATTTTCGAACGGATAGTGCACCTGCGCAAACGGCATGCTGCCGCTCTCAAACCAGCAGTCCAACACTTCTGGGACGCGGCGCATCATCGAGACCCCAGAGGGATCGTCGGGGTTGGGACGCACCAGATCGTCGACGTACGGTCGGTGCAGGTCGGTGACTTCAACGCCGAAGTCGGCCTGCAGCTGTTCGATGCTGCCGTACACGTCGAGGCGCGGGTACTCGGGGTTGTCGCTGCGCCACACCGGGATGGGCGACCCCCAGAAGCGGTTGCGGCTGATACTCCAGTCGCGAGCGTTGGCAAGCCACTTCCCAAAGCTGCCTTCCTTGATGTGCTCGGGCACCCAACGGATCTGCTGGTTGAGCTCGACCATGCGGTCGCGGAAAGCAGTGACCTGCACGAACCACGAGCTGATCGCGCGGTAGACCAACGGCTCGGCGCAGCGCCAGCAGTGCGGGTAGCTGTGCTGGTAGCTGTCGTGACGCACCACCACGCCCCTGGCCTTGAGTTCCTTGACGACCAGCGGGTTGGCCTCGAAGACGTGCACGTGTGCCCATGGGGCGACCTCGGCGGTGTAGCGGCCATGCTCGTCCATCGGGCAAATCGTGGGGATGCCAACGGCGTTGCACACGTTCTGGTCGTCCTCACCGAACCCGGGAGCCAGGTGCACCACGCCGGTGCCGTCCTCGGTGCTGACGAAGTCGGCGGCCAGTACGTGAAACGCGTTGGGCGTGTCGGCAAAGAAGTCGAACAGCGGCGTGTAACGCCGGCCCACCAGGTCGGCGCCCTTCAACGAGCCGACCTGCGTGGCGCCAGCCAATTCTTTCTCGTACGACGCGAGCCGCGACTCGGCGAGGATGTAGCGCTGCGGTGCTCCGGCGACGAGCTCTTCCACTACGGCATAGTCGATGTCAGCCCCGACAGCGAGCGCAAGGTTGCTGGGCAGCGTCCAGGGTGTGGTGGTCCACGCCAGGATTTTCTCGCCCGTGTCCAGTTGGAACTGCACCGTGAGGGCCGGGTCCTGCCGGTCGCGATACACGTCGTCCATGCGGGTCTCGGTGTTGCTGAGCGGTGTCTCGCAACGCCAGCAGTACGCGAGCACGCGGAAGCCTTCGTAGATCAGCCCCTTGTCCCACAGGGTCTTGAACGCCCACATGACGCTCTCCATATAGGAGGTGTCCAGCGTCTTGTAGTCGTTCTCGAAGTCGACCCAGCGGGCCTGACGGGTGACGTAGCGGTGCCAGTCGTCGGCAAAGCGCAGCACGCTGGTGCGGCAGGCATCGTTGAACTTGTCGACGCCGAACTTGGTGATGGCCGGGTGGCCACTGATGCCCAGTTCCTTTTCGACGACAACCTCGGCGGGTAGTCCGTGGCAGTCCCAGCCGAAGCGGCGCTGCACCTGCTTGCCGCGCATGGTCTGGTAGCGCGGTACCGCGTCCTTCACAAAGCCGGTGAGCAGGTGGCCGTAGTGCGGCAAACCGTTCGCAAATGGAGGGCCGTCGTAGAACACGTACTCGTCGGCGCCGCTGCGAGCGTCAATGGACGCTTCAAAGGTCTTGTCGCCTTCCCAGAAGGCCAGCACCTCGCGCTCCACCACTGGAAACGACGGTTGCGATTGAACGGTGGGGTATGTCACGAGCGGCTCCTGTGCTGGATTGCACAGGGACGAGCCGATCGGCCCGCGGTACCACCCTGCTTGCCCCGATTCGAACCCTCGGATTCGGTCGCGACCACTCGAACTACGCCAGCGATATCGGGCTGAACCCGTCCGGTTCTACTGGGCGTGACGACCGCTGGCCGACAC
Organism: Ilumatobacteraceae bacterium; assembly: GCA_043740085.1. Lineage (GTDB taxonomy): Bacteria > Actinomycetota > Acidimicrobiia > Acidimicrobiales > Ilumatobacteraceae > UBA668. The sequence goes on along the minus strand of JAYUCY010000140.1, from coordinate 1,809 downwards.
GCTGTTCTTCCGAAGGCTCGGAGGTGATGGCCTCGTCAACGCCGTTCGCCCACTCTACCGTCGCGGGGACGCAGCCCCAGTAGTTGGTTAATGAAGTTCGTCGCCACCGATGCGGAACGGATCGGTCTGCTCGACCGGTGCCGAGGTGACCGGCGCCGCCGCTGTCACCTCATCGAGCCCGAGCGACGCCTGGGCGGCCTGTGTGCTGGCCACTTCCTCGTCGAGCAACCGCCACACGTCGTGCTGCGCGTCGGTGTCGCCCGACATTGCGAGGGCACTGAGGCCGGCCGCACGATCTGGTATCTGTGTGAACAGCGGCGAGGCATCTACGTCCGTGACGATGTGGTCCAGCGTGTCGCCCTCACCATCGGAGTATGTGTCGTCTGACTGCTCCTGGGGTGCCACAGCCTGTTCGGCGGCGGGTCTCGCAGCGACAGACGCCACCGGGACAGCTGCCCTTGTCGATGCAGACATGGGCTCGGCCGAGGCGGACAGGAGGGGCCGGCGCATCTCGCCCAAGCCACCCGGCACCCTGTCCACCAGCTCTTGCAACTGCACTGCTGCGTCGCGCAGGCGCTCGCGCTGCGATTGCAGATACTGCTCGAGATGGTCGACATCGCCGAGTAGGAAATCGCGCCGGGCCAGCAACGACTGCACTTCATTCTCGGCGCGTACGCGCTCGTCCTCGACTGCGCGACGCGCATCGGCTCGCGAATCCTCGACCGTCTTGCTCGCCATTGTGCGAGCACTGTCCAGCACGCGCGACGCTTCCTCGCGAGCCTGACCGGTGATGCCGTCAGCCTCCGAGCGGGCCTCCATAATCGTGGTGTCGGCGGTGCGCTGGGCCAGCAGCAATGTGCGACTGATCACGTCCGTGTCGCCGCTGTGACTGCTAGGGGCGGCCGCCTCGCGCGGGCCACCACCGACCTGCTGCGAAACTTCCTGCAACTTTGCGACCGCGGCCCGTGCTCTAGCCTCCATGGCCGTGGCCTGGTTTTGCGCAGTCTCGACCACCGCAGCCACCTGGGTGCGAAACGATTCGACTTCGTCGGGGTCGTAACCCTTCTTGACCGTCTTGAAGCCGGTACTGCGGATCGTCTGCGGGCTGATATCCATGCTGCGATGTTAGGCGCGTCGAGCGCACACATGATGCCCACGGAAACGATCAGGCGCCGTAACCCGATTCGTCATAGGAGTTTGGCCGTGCAACGGGCTTGAGTAGATAGACGCCCGTCGCCACCTTCTCCATGCTGCCGTTGAGGCCATAGCACAGACCACTCGCAAAGTCGATGAGGCGCCGTGACACTTCACGGTCGGCTGCTTCCAGGTTCATGATGACCGGCAGCCCTTCCTTGAACTTGTCGGCAATCTCCTGTGCGGAATCAAAGCGGCGGGGGCGCACGGTGTACGGGTCGGCGCCGGCTGCGGCGGGAGCAACGCGAGGCGCCGGTGCCGAGCGCGGGTTGATGGGGCGCGGCTGCACTGACGAGTCGTCGTTGGCCGGAACGGGGCGACGCGAGGCGCCGTCGTTGACCGTGCTCGTGGGAAAGCTGGGACGTGCGGGGACGGAGCGAACGGGAGCTTCTTGCTCGTAGTCGTTGGCGTACCCGCGCTGCTGGCGCGGTGGCTCGTCGCGTGGCTGACGAGTGGCGCGCTGAGGCCGTTCGGGTTCGGGCGCGACGTCGTAATCGTCGTAAGAATCATCGGGCCCGAGACCCAAGTAATCCATTGCCTTCTTCCAGATCGCCATTTGCTGTCCTCCTGCAATCGACGAGGCTACCGCACGGACGCGCCCGCGGGTGGACGCTC